>JBKQTH010000209.1:0-4000 GCA_052143275.1 Ktedonobacterales bacterium
TGCGTATCCCGTGGGACGAATCGAAATTGCTGTCAGTGGAGTCAAAGCAAGAGCCCAGGAGGCTAATTTCCTGGGCTCTAGTGGTGGAGATGGGGGAGAGTAGCAAAGAGAAAGCTCGGGACCTTTAAATCTTGTCTCCAGGAAGACGTTGCCACTGGGGCGTGAACCTGATCGTGTGTGGCGTTTCTGAGCGGCCCTATGCTCCGTCGCTGCCTTCCCGGGCCCTGATCGCCTGCCGCAGCCACGCCTGGGCGCGACCGATGTAGTCGCGGGCCAGGGCAGTGTTGGACGCCCACGCCTCGAAGCCGTGCGGCGCTCCGGCTACGATGTCGAGAGTTACCTCTACGCCTGCCGCGCGCAGGCGCTGCGCGTAGTCGCAGTCCTCGTTATAGAAGAGCTCGATGTCGCCGACGCCGATCCACGCCGACGGCAGACCATGCAAGTCCTCCCGCCGAGACGGCACCGCGTAGGCCGGGACGCTGTTAGCGCCAGGCTCGACGCCGAGGTAGGACCGCCACCCGAACCGGTTGAGGCGGTTGTTCCAGACGAAGTGGTTCACGCTATCGAGCTCCCCTCGCGCCGCCGTACGATCGTCGAGCATGGGGCAGAAGAGCCACTGGGCGACGGGAACCGCCACGCCAGCTTCGGCATCGCCGTTGGCGCGGGTGGTGGCATCGTGGAGCCGCTGGGCGAGGCTGGCGGCGAGTCCCCCTCCGGCGCTCGCGCCGCCGAGTGCGATGCGGGTGGGATCCACGCCGAGGCGTTCCGCCTCGCGCTGCAACCACGTCCAGCCCGCAAGGCAATCGTCCAGAGCCGCCGGGAACGGGTGCTCGGGCGCCGTCCGATACTCCACCGACACGACGAGGATGCCCAGTTCGCGTGCGGTCAGAGCGCACAGGTGATCGTCCTGGACCGCACGTCCGATGATCAACCCACCGCCGTGGATCCAGAAGAGGGCCGCCGCGGAACGACGGACCGCTGGGCGGTAGACGCGGACCTGCGGTGCGTCGGTGGCGGTGGCACCAGTGGTCCGCGACTGCTCGATCGTCACACCCTCCAGCTTCCCGCTTGGCACCACAGCAAGAAGCGCGCGGACCACGCGGAGTCGCCATCCGCGGGCAGTTGGAAGTGGGAGGAGCGTGACCCGGCGCATCGGCCCCCGTAGCTCCGGCGCGACGTGTGACACATCCATTGGTACCTCCTGGCTGGCTTTGAACTCCTCGATTAGAGCTGGCTCCACGAGATCACCTGGATGAGACGCTGCCAGCTGGCCATGGCTGGAGAAGGTCCAGTGGTATGGACGATCATCCCTCTAAGTGATCCGAGGGCGCAGGTGCTGCGCCGTCTGCTCCAGCGCACCTGGGGCCACACAGATCAGAAGTAGCGCGCCTTGCGCGCTCCATGCCGCCGGTTCCCCCGGTGATGAGAAAAACGGACGATGACTGCTCGGCCATACGTGTGCTCCGTTGATTTTCGCGGTTCTAGTGAGGAGTCCACCTGGGAAACATGTGTGCAGTGTAGCGGATGGGCCAGTTGTTGGCAAGGCAAGGCGGAAGCGATTACTGCCCAGGAGGAGTTGAAGTTGGTAGGGGATTTTTCGCTGCCTCTCATTGGTGAGCCGTGACCACAATTCAAGGTCAAAATTGTGGTCCAGCAAAACCAACGCCAGGGCGCTTCAACCATGGCGTCGTGTGGTGGAGATGGGGGAGAGTCGAACTCGGCGCCTGGTGTTCGTCGCGGTTCGCTGGTGTCTGCCAGTGTGCAACTTTTCGGGGTTTTGGATATTGCTTGGTTCGTCTCTGTTCGTGCGCGTTCGTCGGTGTTGGGGTCACGGTTGGAGCCAGATGAGACAGGGAGCCTGTTAGCGCTTGTAGATGCTGTGAGTACCAACAGCAAGCCAGATGATATGCGTTTCGCCGTGAATGGGCGCCTGACCGAACTCGAACTGCGTGCGCTGCTCGAGGGTGAGGCGCGCCAGGTCTTTCAGAAATTCTGGTGTGCGTTCATGAGGTCGGCATCCGGCTCTCCACGAGAGGCGGCTATTGGCTGATCGCGCAGCGACTCGAAGAACTCGTCCTCGGTCAAGACCTCATGGGGTTCCTGCCCATGTGCATGGCGGCTCCTTCTAGGCTAGCGTAGTAGGGTTGTTCTTAGCGTATGCCGTGGAGTGTTGCATGTCAACGTCCCTGCAGTTTTGAAGACCGATGGGGGCGTCCACTTGACGTCCGCTGGCATGTCTTACCGAGACACTGTCGGCACTCTCCTTCGTCTGTGTCCCCAGTTGTGCACTGGTATTCTCTGTAGATGTTGTATGAATGTTGTACGGCCACAGCGATTTCCGCACATCCATTGGTCGCTATCTCGGGGCTCAGGTCATACCTGAGCTCGCCCAGGTTTTTAGGCCAGCAAAGATGTTAGGACCGAGCGGTGTTTGATTGGTCCGCGAGAAACACTAACATACCACTGGCCTAAATCACAGGGCGCACCTCAGTTCCACTTGGAATGCGAAAAGGCCGTGGCCAGTGCACTCGCGAGCGGTCGGAGTTTTTTTGAAGGTCTCTTGCTCCTCGGCATCGGCCAGGGCATGGCGGGGCCGCGGTGCCTGCAGGCTGTGCTTGAGTTTGACCAGGTAGCTCCAGCCCAATCCATACGAGACTGGACGCCCCAAGCGCTGGCTCATCCAAGCGGCCACGTCGGTGCCCGTCCAGTGTTGGTTCTGGGCTGCTGCCTGGGAAAAGGCGGCCTGTAGCTCCTGTAGCTCCTGTTGCTGCTCGGCCGATAAGACGGGAGCGGGTCGATAGGAGGTAGTGTGCCGCCGGTTGCGCATGCCGCCGGGCCCCAGCTCATTGTAGCGCTTGGCAATTTGCCCGATCCAGTAGGCGCGGTAGCCAATCACCGCCGAGACTTCGGTGGCGGTTCGGCCCTGGGCCAGCAGCCACAGGATTTGCCACCATGTCCGCTCGTTAGGCTCTTTAGCCGTGCGGTAGCGATGTTCAAGTTCGTTGATGCTCAGATACGGTTGCATGAATTCAGCACCGAGATCCATTTTTGTCCAACTATCGAGCCTGTTTCCGTATGAGAGAGCCAGAAGAACGCGCAGCTTGCCTCTGCCGGAAATTGATGAAGCTCTACCTGATCACGGAGCCGGAAAGTCTCAGACTTTCCGGCTCCGTGAGGTTTATTGACCAGAGTCGTCATTATCCCACAAGCACTGCGATCTGCAGAGCCGGCACCACCGCTTGCGAAGCGGAGAGTGTGTCGGACTCAGTACTCAGGCTGGTAGCCTGCTGTGAAGCCAGATCTGCGCCAATCGCCACATAGCCATACCCGTCGGTGGCCGTAGCCTGTGCCGCGTAGCCTGCCGGCCAGGTAATCGCGGTACTCGTCGGTTGCCAGCTCATCAGCAGCAAGCTTGCGACGCTGTCCGACCCACTCCAGGATACGCCGGCAAACTGAACCGAAGTGACACCACCATCCCCGCCGTTGTCGTTGGTGGTCAGCGCGCTCACTGCTAGTATAGGGCTCGCCGATGCGCCGCGATAGTCGAGTATGACTCCGCCTCCATCGGCGTAGGAAGACGCCTGAAGCGTGATGGAGGTACCTGACTCGGTACCGGTGGCGACTTTCCACCACCAGTTGAGCCCTTGCCCGTCCGGAGGCCCTGACCCCGACCCCGCGGTCCATCCACTAGGCGTGGTCCAGGTGTTTGGGCTGCCGTTGGTACCCGCCACCGCGATCAGGAGATCACCTGCCTGGACAGTAGGTACAGTGATCTTCACTCCGGCACCAAAGTTCCCGTTTGCGGTTGAGCTACCAATGAGACTGAGTCCCTGACTGGGGGTCACACCAGTCCCACTGAGCGTTACGCTCTGTGGGCTGCCTGTGGCGTTATCGGTAATCGTCACCGTGGCGCTGCGCGTCCCATTGGCGGACGGTGTGAACGTCACGCTGAGCGAGCAGGAGGCGCCGGCGGCCACGGTACTGGGGCTGATGGGACAGG
>JBKQTH010000210.1:0-15138 GCA_052143275.1 Ktedonobacterales bacterium
GACCTAGTTGGCGGACTCTCGCCAACTAGGTCAACTGCATAGTTCTCGCCGACTGAGGAAACATTAGATCAGGCCATTCAAGCCTTTGACCAGGAAGATGGTTCCCAGGACCGCAGATCCCGATGGCAAGGAGAAAAGCGCCAAGCACGGTGCAGGATCGTTGCGCTTGCGCTACCCCCTACGTAGGTCATATATGGTGCACCCCGTAATACATCGCAAAAGGACCTCAGCATTGACATACTAGAAATAGTGTTCTATTCTGAGCAATGCACAAGGTAAGAGAGAGTCAGCGACCTCCGGCTGAAGCCGGGGGCTTGCTTCGGTGAGCCCCGATGCTGACCAGTCCCCCTCACTCTTCGGAGGGAGGGAGCCGTTCACGAGGAGTGCCCAAGTTCGAACCCTGGGATGGCATCTCAGTCCCAGGCTCTTCAATTCCACTGTTAAACAGGGTGATGGGGTGCAAAATCCCGTGCAGTGGGAAGATGGCCGCTCGTGAACACGGACGAGGGAAACTTTACCCGCGCAAGCGGAGACTTGTACAAGTTGGAGGGCTGTATGTCCTACGTCTTTGTGGTGGACCAGCAGCGCCGGCCGCTGGACCCGGTGCATCCTGGACGCGCCCGGTTCTTGCTCAGGGCGGGGCATGCTGCCGTGCTTAGACGCTATCCGTTTACCCTTATCATGACAGACACTCGGGTGGACGACCCTATCCATCCGCTGCGGCTCAAGCTCGATCCGGGATCGAAGATCACGGGCATCGCCGTGATGACCGAGCCACAACCTGTGGCGCCGCCGGGGACGGAGGCGTCCGAAGGAGCGCTGGACCTCACTGCCACCATCGGTCAGGTGGTCTGGGCCGCAGAACTGACCCACCGGGGCCAGCAGGTCACGAAGCATCTCGACCAGCGACGGGTCTGCCGCAGGTCCCGACGCTCCCGTCACACTCGGTACCGCGAATGTCGCTCCGACAATCGGAGGCGTGCGGCGGGCTGGCTGCCTCCATCGCTGGAGAGCCGGATCGCCAATGTGCTCACCTGGGTCCAGCGCGTGTGCCGGTTCTGTCCCATCGGCGCACTCAGCCTGGAACTGGTGAAATTCGATACGCAGCTGCTGCAGAATGCCGAGATCAATGGTCTTGCCTACCAGCACGGAGAACTGGCAGGCTATGAGGTGCGGCAGTATCTGCTGGAGAAGTGGGGGCGACGGTGTGTCTACTGTGGCAGGAGCGACTGCCCGCTGCAGATCGAGCACATCGTGCCAAAGAGCCGCGGCGGCAGTGATCGGGTCTCCAATCTGACGCTCGCCTGTCCGGGGTGCAATCAGAAGAAGGGCAACCAGACCGCTGCTGAGTACGGCCATCGCCAGGTGCAGGAGCAGGCCAAGCAGCCCCTGCGAGAGGCCGCGGCTGTGAATGCGGCCCGCTGGGCACTCTTCCGCCGGTCACAAGGACAGGGACTGCCCGTGGAGACGGGCACGGGGGGCAGGACAAAATGGAACCGTACCCGGAGAGGTTTGCCCAAGACGCATTGGGTGGACGCTGCCTGCGTCGGCGCCAGCACGCCAGAGCAGCTGCTCCTGGCGGGACTCGTACCGCTGCAGATCAGGGCACAGGGGCGGCACAGCCGGCAGATGTGCCGGACCAACGGTGCAGGGTTTCCGGATAAGGCGCCTAAAGCGACCAGTGTGGTGGGAGGGTTCCGCACCGGTGACATGGTGCGGGCCATTGTGCCGGTCAGCAGCACGAAGGCGGGAACCTACATCGGGCGCATCGCGATCCGCGCCACGGGCTCTTGCGACCTCAAGACCGCAAGCGGCAAGGTGGAGGGAATCCATCATCGCTATTGTCAGCCGCTCCATCATGGAGACGGCTATGCCTACCAGCATGACGAGAAAGGAGTGGCGCTTCCTCCCCACGGCTGAAGCCAGGGGTCTCCGCGCCCACGATAGATGAGTAGAACAGCGGGGGATAGACCCAAGAGTAAGACGACGTCTAACCCACCGCCCGCTCCCGACGTGCTTGAGCCGGGCGAAGCCGATGCGATCGATGCTGATTCATATGGGCCCTATCCGCTTTATGCCGCTGAAGAAGCGGAATTTCCGGCAGCAGCGCCGGAAGGGCCGCCGGCATCATCAGAGGAGACGGCGTCGGAATGGCTGCGTATGCATGCGAGACTCCTCTTGCGCGAGTTTCTGAGTGTGGTGCCACGTAGCGAAGAGGCGACTACGATTACATTTCTCCGCGTGGATGGGACATTACAGACGCGCTCACGCCATGAGTTAAGCGCGGCGATCGACCGGATGCGACCACGCCAGCGACAGATTGTTCGGCTGGCGGTAGAGGAACGTTGGCCACAGGAGCGTGTCTGCGCTGCGCTCAAAGGAATCAGCGTGCGGACTGTGCAACGTGATCTGGCGGAGGCGCTGGATCGATTAGCGCAGCTGTAGTCTTTCTCGCGTGCGGGTACTGCCTTCTTCTTTTTTCTCCCTCGCCGACCGCGAGTGCTGCTAGCGGAACTTTGGCGCCATCACACAGCTAGTTGTAGGTAGTTCTTAGTGGTCCCCTAGCGTGTAGGGTAGATCGATGATCTGTATCGTACTATGCCGGCGCTGCAATTGCTGGCGCAGGTGGGTGGCGGCGCCACGCTGCAGCGGCCACTCCCACCACGCTGGGTGCTCTTCACACGGAAGCACTACCGCCACCCGCTTACCGGCGAATTCATGCTGTTGCTGCCATTCGAGGAAGTTTGCCAGAGGCAACACAATGGTTCGGTAGGGCGAGAGTAGCGCTTCAACTCGTATAGTTGGGGGTAGCGTCGCGCTTTGCGACTGCTTATAGGCGTTCCAAGCGGCGCAGAAGTCATTGGCTTCCCGCCGATCCTCGACGACACGGACGATGCAGAGCTCGGGTGCGATACGCGCCGCATAAGCCAGCTCCTCCGAGAGGACCCCCGGCCACTCCCAATTCCAGGCACTCGGCGTCTCCCGCAACGAAGACGGCACCACAGCCGGCCTACCATTCGCCGGTTGTTGGCGCGGGCTGGAAGGGGGAACCGGCTGGTGGGAGAGAATCGGTACGAATGCGACATCGGCCTTAGGTAGCGCCGTGTACGTGAGCTGCAAGTGCTTTGGCCGGTGATAGTAAGCGTGTATGGCAAGAAATCCCAGCACCATGAGTGGTATCAGGATTACCACCACCCAGGCGCCGCGATCGAACTTGGTAAAGGCAATGACCAGGGTGACGATGCCGGTAGCGATCGCACCGGCGCCGTTGGCCACAATCCGCCCTTGCCAGCCGGCTTCTTGCCGGCGGTGCAGCCAATGGACGACCATACCTGACTGTGAGAGGGTGAAAGCGGTGAAGACGCCCAGCGCATAGAGGTTGATGAGGGCGACCACATTGCCGCGAAAGATGAGCAGCACCACTATGCTCACGATACCCAGCGCTCCGATGCCCACGCTGAAGGCGACCCGCTCGCCACGATAAGCAAAGAGCACCGGCGCGAAGTTGTCCCGCGCCAGGATAGCCGAGAGGCGTGGAAAGTCGGCGAAGGAGGTATTCGCCGCGAAGACCAGGATCAGCAATGTGGCGGTCTGCACCACGTAGAAGAGCCAGCCGAAGGCACCTGAGTACGCGAAACGGGCGATCTGCGCGGTCACGGTGGGGTCGCCCGAGGGGTAAGGCACCGCTCCAGCCCGCCACGCCAGATAGGTCGTTCCCAGTAAGAATGTTACCAGCAGCGCGATCATGATGGTGAGTGTCTGGGCGGCGTTGCGTGACCTGCGCTCCGGTGTGTTGCCGGAAAATGCCGGCACGCCGTTCGAGATCGCCTCAACGCCGGTCATCGCCGAGCAGCCTGCGGAGAAGGCCGTCAGAATGAGCAGCGGGGTCAGGGTCGAGGTAGCGGTGATGGCTGGTGGCGGGCTGGCGGCGGTGAGTCCTCCGTGAACGATCGCTTGCGCGATGCCGACGATGAGCGTGAGTCCAAAGCTGGTCAGGAAGAAATAGGTGGGGAAGGCGAAGATGGTGCCCGCGGCGCGTAGGCCTCGCAGATTGATCAGCATGATGAGCACAATTGCTCCCAGGTCGATGGCTAGCTTGGCGGGTACGAGTGCTGGTATGGCGGAAGCGATGGCATCGATACCTGATGCTACGCTGACCGAGACGGTCAGCACATAGTCGATGAGCAGAGCGGCTGCCGCAACGAGCCCGGGCACGACTCCCAGGTTATCCCGCGCTACGATGTAACTGCCGCCGCCACTGGGATAAGCATAAATAGTCTGGCGGTAGGAGTAGCCGACGATGAGCATCAGCGCGGCAGTTACCAGCCCAATGCCGAGATTGGCGCTGAGCGCGGCGGCTCCGGCGACGATCAGGACTGCCAGCGAGGCCTCAGTGCCGTAGGCGACTGAGGAGAGCGCATCCGATGAGAGGAGTGCCAGCGCGCGCACCTTGTTGAGGCTCTCGCGGGCGGCGAGCCGCTCGGGGATTGGATCTCCGAGGAGAAGACGCTGTGTGTGCTCGGCCACAGTATCCGGCTCGGAGACTTCCAGCGATGCCTCATAGATATCTTGGTCGACGATCCGGAACGGTGCGCTCTCCTCAGGGCGGGTAGCCGGCATATGGTTCCTCGTTCACTGGGAAAATCAGCCATACCAGTGGGTATCTATCATACCGAGGCATAGCGTTGCAGTCGATCCGCTGATACATGAAGAAGTATAGTACAGAAGGCTGCAGCCCGCCCAGAGATAGGCCGGGACAATATCCTGGCTCCTCAGCATCGGCGCTCGGGTCGAATTGGCGCTGCTGGGCGAGGGTGACGCGAGGTCGGTGGCAGTGGGAGAAGCAAGAGGTGATATACTGCTCAATTGGAGACGCGAAGAAGCGTATAGTCACTTCGCCCTCCGCGGTTGCTGGTGTAGGGTGTGGGCTGCTGGCGCCCCACCGTAGAAAAGAGGAGAGATATGCAAACTCCGATGGATGCAGAGAGGGCCGTAGAGAAGCAGGCAGCCGGGCAGTTTGCCCAGTGGTGGTGGCTGTGGCTCATCCTTGGCATCTTCTGGATTGTGGTCTCAGTCATCATCTTGCAGTTCAGAGTAGCCTCAGTTGCGACGGTCGGTATCGTGGTCGGCATCGCGTTGGTGCTCGCCGGGATACAGGAGTTCTTCGTGGCCGCCGTCTCCGGTGGCTGGAAGTGGCTCTGGATCGCCATTGGCGTCTTCTTGGTGATCGGCGGTATCTGGGCTCTCATCGACCCCATAGGCACCTTCATAGCCCTGGCTGACACGTTGGGATTTCTGTTCCTGTTGGTCGGCATCTTCTGGATAGTCGAGGCCTTTGCCACCGAACCAGTCAATCCGGTGTGGTGGCTCGGGCTCATATCGGGAATCATCATGGTGTTCCTGGGGTTCTGGGCCGGCGGCCAATTCTTTGCTACCCGAGCCTACACCCTGCTGGTTTTCGCTGGGATCTGGCTGCTGCTCCACGGGATCAGCGATATAGTCAAGGCTTTCCAAATCCGGAAGGTCGGAGTGATGATCGCCGGCTGACGCCAGCCGGCTCTGGACCAGCCAACGTAGCGTCCTTACTCTACATGTCTACTTTGCCATTTCCCGAAAAATATTTCACCGGATGGGTGGGATCAATGCCCCAACCCATCCGGTGAAGGGTGATCAGCAGCGCGCCAGCGCGCTCCCGAGGCGGGAGCGAGAGCGTGCTTAGGGAGCGAGCACATCGATGTTATCGACGACACTAGTTACACCAGGAGCCATCCAGGCAGTATCTTCGGCCAGGTCTCGCTCACTCCAGGTCTCAACCGTCCCATCCAGCGTCACCTGATGATTCCGGACCAGCACGGTAATGTTATCGTCGTAGAGTTCGGCATGCCGTGCGAAGGCCCGAGCAATCCTAGACTGAATGTCGGAGGCATATACTTCCGGCTGGCTCAGGCTAATCAGGTTCTCGACGGATTTGACTCCATTGACCACGAAGGCGTCGTCAAAGGCCGCCTCTCGCTGATAGTTCCACTGTACCTGCCCAGTGAGCATGACACGACCATGGTCCACGGAGGCCGAGATCTGGGTGTCAGGGACTTGGTAATCGAGGGCCAGAGCGGTCATAATGTCGGTGCGAATCGCGTCATCGCTGCGGGCGGCGGGATTGACGACAATATCGTTCTCGACGGAGCGAACCCCATATACCCGGAGCGCCGCGTCCTCAGCCGCCACCCTGGCTCCATAGGTCTCGGAAGTGCCGGTCAATCGCACCTGCCTATGGTTGGTGGTGACGCTGACATCGATGAGATTGACGGCCGGATCCCATTCGAGTTCGTCGAGGACGTCACGAGTAATGCGTTCATCAGTTTTCAGTGCCATTTCGTCTCTATCTCCTCTGATAAGATGACTGGCGGAAGCAACCCGTCTCTGCCTGCTACTTACCCTTCACGGAAAACCAGGGTTTCAGGCGCCATCTGGGAGGGTCACGACCTATTCAGCCCCCTCTATTTCCCAGCTTGGGGTAGGTGCGATAGTTATGTTATGTTATGTTATGTTGCAAGAGTAAGACCAGCAGCGCATGGAACGCATTGCTTCTGCCGGCGACTATAGGGGAGGTCACGGAGAAAGAGAGTCCGCTGGACGATGCTCTGGGGTAGGCTATAAGATCTAATAACGCCGTGTATAGTTTGCAGGAGGACTCAGGGTGAATACCAATGATTCGGCTCATTACCCTCTCGATTTTCCGGAGGGCCTACCGATTTACGACTGTAATGGAGAGCAGCTTGGCGTCGTAAGCGCAGCCGGCGTGCAGGAACATTATCTCATTATGACAGAGGGGCGCCTGGTCCGCCATGACGTCGCCGTTCCGACCAGCGCTATCGAGCGAGCGGATAGCTTAGGCGTCTATCTGAACCGTACCCAGCAGGAAATCAAAGACCTGACTCTGGGCGGTTGGTCGAGTTTGGGAGATGTGGATCTGGACACGGGAGAACCCGCCAGCGGATCTGATGACAGTACGCCTGCCGGGCCTTCCGAGCAGGAAAACGACAGCTCAAGCAGGTGATCGCCGCCGCCCAGGGAACGCGAGAGCGCCAGACGCTGCCGCTCCTGGCTTGAACTTGGTTGGCGTGGTGCGCAGGAAGGGCGCCTTTGCCCCTCCTGGGTACCACGCCAACTTTATAGGCTACGCAATAGGCTACGCAATAGGCTACGCAATAGGCTACGCATCTTCGGGCAGCATCGAGTGTTCTTTCAGAAGAGTATCCTCCGGCAGCGATAGGTACACAGTCAAAGTGCCCAGGTCAATGTCTTTTATCGCACTGAAGGGAACAAACAAGGCTTTGGGTTTGAAAATACCCTTCTCCACCACCAGCAGGCTACGCGTGGTGTCGTACTGGGTGATATCGCCGAGCCGCTCGCCGCGAACATCGTAGACTACCATGCCTACGGCGAGGCGGTCAGCCACACTACTCACATCGATAGCATTAAGTTCCGCCGGCGCGCTATCGTAGCCGCTCTGCACCATCTGCACCTCGCGGATCTCTGGGGTCATGCTGCCCCCCGGGCCGGCTACCAGCCGGTTTTCGACGATGGTGTGGATCTGCGGCGGCTGCGTATACTGCGCGGCGAGCGTATCCGTGGCGGCGGAGACGAAGATGCCGTTCGGGTCGATGCTGCGGATGAGCCGGAAGGGGATGTAGAGGTCCTTCTGCTCGAAGGCTCCATGCCCCACCATCAGGTAGCCAGCCGCCGTGCTATACATCTTCACATCGCCCACTTTCTCGCCATTCTCGTCGAAGACGGGCATGCTGTCCTCGAGATACTGATCAATGTTCTCGACTACAGTCTGCCGCAGGTCGGCCTGCTGGCTGGTCTCTTCATTCATCGAGCTGCTCATGTGGGTATGCCTTTCTCGTCTTGTCCTGTGAAAAATCGACTGGTCTGGTCTGCTTTCTTGTTTTTGGGCTGCTGTAAGAGATTTCTCTCTCTCATTTCCGCATAACCTTTGCCATACTTTGCACAGTTCTTTAGTAGTTCTCGCTAGTTCTCAATCACCTCCAATCATCGCCGTTCTCAGATGGCACGAATGCAGGACCATGAAGCTTTTCACCCGCGATGCGCGGATACGGTTCGCACGGTCCGCTTCAGCCAGGTCTACCCTGATCTCCTCAATCCAGGCGTGAATGAGCTACTGAGCATTCTTGAGAGTATGACCCAAGAAGCGGCGCCGGACCCCGCCAGTTGACTCGTGTTGTATAACCGGAGATAGCTAGCGCCCGATCTCCCCCTAGAGGAGGCCAATATGAAAGTCGAATCCGCCGAGGCGACACATACGACACTTCGCTCATGGGTGGCACGGCGCCTGCAGCGGCCTCGCGGCCACCCACAGCCACTCGGCCAGGTGGGAAGGTGGCTGGGGATCATCGGCCCTGGTCTCATCACTGGGGCCGCCGACGACGATCCCTCCGGCATCGGCACCTATTCGCAGGCTGGCGCGGCGTACGGGGTCATCAATATCCAGACGGCCGATCAGGCGGCGGCGGCGCTGCGGCCGCTAGCCGGTCCGTTCGCTGAGGCCCTCTTCGCGCTGGGTATCATCGGAACCGGGCTGCTGGCGATCCCGGTACTGGCCGGCTCGGCGGCCTATGGTGTCGCCGAGGCCTTCGGTTGGCGTGAGGGACTCGGGCAGGAGGCGGGAAACGCGCGTGGTTTTTACGGCGTGATTGCGCTAGCTACCCTCGTTGGTATGCTGCTCAACATCGTAGGCATCAACCCCATTACTGCTCTGGTCTACACCGCGATCGTTAACGGAGTGGTAGCGGTGCCGCTGCTGGTACTGATTCTGCTGGTTGCCAACAACCCGGGCATCATGGGGGCCTATACCAACGGACGGCTCTCCAACACCATTGGTATCCTCACGACAGCGTTCATGGGCGTTGCCGCCATAGTGACCGTGGTATCGCTGTTCGGCTAGCAAGAGCAATGGCCCATACTGCCACCTTCCACCGCTTGCGCGTCGAGCGCCAGGAGCGATCGGTACCAGCGTACCCTTTCGACGCGCCCGATCATTACCACGACCTGTACATGGTGGACCAGGCGGTGCATCTGGCTGGCAAGCTGCGGAGGCAATGCTACCGGCAGCCTCCCAGTCTCGTCCTCCAGCACCATAAAACCCATGCCGTTCGCGGTTGGGGGACGCTGCGCCGAGATGACCCAGCCGGCTACGCGGGTGATTCTACCTTCAGGCACTCCGGCTAGCTCGGCAATGGCTCGCACCCCACGCCGGCGCAGCTGGCGGCGATGTAGGCGCATTGGATGAGGGCGGGCGGACATACCCAGGAACTGATAGTCAAGCGCAAGGAGTTCTTCCCGATCCAGTGACGGCAAATGGGGAAGCGCGCTGGGAAGCGGAATAGCGTTCTCCCAGGCCAGGTGCAGTTGCGTAGTACCCTCTCCGGTATCTTCCTTTGGGGGACCGGCCGCTCGCGGCCCATACCCGGATCGCCGCCCCTTGCGCTGAGTGCGCGCCGGAGTTGGGCTGATCAACGGCCACAGCTCGTGAAGCTGCCAGAGGCGCTGGCGCCGCTCCATGCGAGGCCGCAAGCTATCGCATGCCCCCACATAGACCAGGGCACGTGCAGCCGTCCAGGTCAAGCCATGCGGGCGCAGCCGGACGCCAAGATCCTGAAGCGAGGTAAAGGGGCGCCGCCGTTCAAAAAGGATAGCATGTGCCAGCTCCTCGCCTACCTGGGCGATCTGGCGGAGACCAATGCGTATCCCCCAGCGCCCTTGACCAGGTGCGCCTGTGCGCTCCACCGAGAAGCGATCCTCGCTGTAGTTAACGTCTACGGGCAGTACGGGAATACCGAGGTGCTTGGCCTCCTCCAATACCACATGCGGCGGGAAGTAACCGGCGGGTTGGCAGGAGAGGAAGGCGGCGAGGTAGTGGGCGGGATAGTGGGCCTTGAGCCAGGCGGTTTTATAGATCGTAGAGGCAAATTCAGCCGCGTGTGACTTACAGAATCCGTACCCGACATAGGCAGACATGGCGGCAAAAACGCGTTCAGCATCCTCGAGCCGCTCACCGCGTGCCAGCGCGCCGTTTATGAACCGGGTGCGCATCGCTTCCATCTCGCGGCGCTCGCGGGCATGGCTCATTGCACGGCGGAACCCATCCGCCTCGGCATAGGTCAACCCCGCAAAGTCATGGGCAATCTCCAGGAGCTGCTCCTGGAACAACAAAATACCCGAGCTCTCTTGGAGAAGTGGCGCGAGTACCGGATGGGCAGTCCAGAAATCGTCAGCCGGTACGCCTTTCCAGGGTGTCTGGACCGCATCGCGTTGTGGGCCGCTGGGAATGTGGTACTGCTGCCCCGGCTGCCGGTCTTGTTGCTGCGCCTGCCGCATGGACCGGCGCTCGATGTAGGGATGGACAAAGCCCCCTTGAATTGGGCCTGGGCGGAAGAGAGCGGTCTGCACGATCAGATCGTCGAACGTCTCGGGCTGAGTCTGGGCGAGCAGATGCCATTGGCCTGGACTCTCGATCTGGAAGACGGCGAGCGTCTGACCTGCGCGTATATGGTCCATCGTCGCCGGGTCCGGTGGTGTAGTCGGCAGATGGTCGATATCAGGTCGAACGCCTGTCGTCTCCTCGATCAGCGCCAGCGCCTCCTCTATCGCGCCGAGAGTGCGCAGGCCCAATAAATCGAACTTGATAAGGCCCAGCCGCTCGACATCGTCTTTATCTACCTCCAGGGCGCGCACGCCGTTGGCTGAGACCCGCACCGGCAGCAGACTCTGCAGCGGCTCACGGGTCAACACAACGCCTCCGTTGTGCAGCGAGAGGTGGCGCGGCAGGCCACAGAGCCGTGCGGTGAGCGCCAGCAGCAGTGGCAGCCGCTCAAGACACCGAGCCCGCGTAGGTCCAGGTGGCAGCGTCGCTAGCACACGCGCCATCTCCTCTCGGTAGCCAGGCAGATCTTCGCGTGGGCAGTGATGCGGGAGCGTTTTGGTTAGGCTCCCCACCAGTGAAAATGGATAGCCCAGGGCTTTGGCGGCATCTCGCAGGGCCAGGCGTGGGCGATAGGTGATGACATTGGCGACCATAGCCGCATGCTCGTGGGTATAGGTGCGTTCGACGAAGCGGATGAGCTCGTCACGCCGGTCGGACTGCACATCCAGATCGATGTCGGGCATGCCGCGCCGATTGGGGTTGAGGAAGCGCTCGAAGAGCAGACCGTGCTGTATGGGGTCCACACCGGTGATACCAAGCAGATAGGCGACGAGGCTGTTGGCGGCGGAGCCGCGCCCGCTGATGCGAATACCCATATCGCGGGCCGCGGCCACGATCTGGCGTACGCAGAGAAAAAACTCCTCCAACTCCAATGTGGAAATGACGTCCAACTCGTGGACGAGCTGGAGTCGCTCCGGACTCTGTGGAGCCAGTGCCGTGGGAGCATGGGCGTAGCGTGTGGCCAGCCCTTGCTCACAGAGGGTATGAAGCCAGGTCGCCGGCGTTGCCTCCCCCTCGGGAAGAGGGACACGTGGGGCGGTGCAGGTAGTACGTAGCAGCGAGAGGTGGCAACGCTCGGCGATGGCGCGGGATGCGCCTAGGGCATCCGGACCCCAGGGTAACTCGGTGAAGAGGTCGGCCATATCATGCGCGCTCTTGAGATAGGCTTCATCGTTGCGCGGGCGGGCTGTGTTCGGGGTATCCACGCTGATACTGAGCCGCACACAGGTGAGCAAGTCATATAGGGGATAGTCCATGTGCCTGGCAAATCGCACATCGTTGGTCGCCACGACACTTAGCCTTATTTCATCGGCGAGCCCGGCAAGCTCCTGCATCAGGTAGACGCTTTCCGGTAGGCGGTGATGCTGCAACTCGATGAAGACACGATCCGGCCCAAAGGCGGCACGGTAGCGAAGGGCGACAGCCAGGGCCTCCTTCCGGTGTCTAGCGGCAAGTAGGCGAGCCAGCGTGCCTTCAGGGCCGCCCGTGAGTACAATCAACCCTTCAGGCTCGGCGGCTAGTGCCGAGAAAGGGACGGCCGGCTCTCTTGGGCGATTGGCAGAGCCGGAGTGGATTGAGTGGCTCAGGTTGGCGCTGGTAAGTAGCTGGCAGAGGCGAGCGTAACCCCTGGCATTCTCCGCCAAGACGAGTAGTTGTGCCGGCGCGGCGGTATCGCCAAAGACTGGATCCATCACTGCCAGTTCTGCGCCGATTATGCCCGCTACCTCATACTTGGCGCAGGCAACTTGAAAACGTACTAATCCAGCCAGGGTCATATGGTCGGTGAGAGCCAGGGCAGGCATTCCTATCTCTGCTGCTCGCTTCACCAGGTCTTCCACGCTGCTTCCACTGCGCAGGAAGCTGAAAGCACTGGCGCAGTGGAGTTCGCTATAGCTGGCTACCGGTTTCAAGAGGTCAATCATAGATACGATCGAGAATCCAGATGCTGGTGGAGGCGTCAAAATAGACATCACACTGCAGGTCGCCGCTGCAATCCAGCCGGTAGTAGGTGCGGTTGCTACTCTTCTCAGCTTCCTCACCAGAAGTGGCCCACCAGCGGTCCTGCAGGTGCCAGGTGGCCAGGATTCTATGGACATAGTAGCGGGTGCCGCGCCAGTTGAAGCTATACAGCCGGCCACCGACGACCTGTGCCTGAATAGGTTGTCCATAACGCCGGGTCATGAGATACCTGCTTTAGAATAGCGTTCTTCGGAAAAAATGGCATCAGGATAGGTAAGGCAATGGTGGAAGAGTAGCGGCTGTGCGCACGGCAATCGGCCATACCGGCGAGCTAGTGTAGTGGAGATGGTCTGGAGGGCGGCTAGTTTCTGCTCCCGTCGTTGTTGATTGGTGGGTTGAACTGCTTGGGTCTGGTCTGGCCAGAGGGACTTTTGCTCGGATCTAGCCGGTATCTCCATTTCCAGGAAAAGCTGCAGTTCTTCAATTTCTCCGGCACCGCATGCCCGGCCGGCGGAATGGCCGGTGAGCAGTAGCAAGACCATGCGGTTCAGCTCCTGAGCCAGGATCCGGCTATCGGCGGTCGGCTGGCGCAGCACTTTATTAGCTTGCTCTCCGCCGCCCTCCACCCATCTAAGACGAATGCGCAGACAGTGTACCAAGACCTGGTGTCTCTCCAGCAATGCCGCTGCCGATCGACTTAGGTAAGGCAGAGCTTCCAGCAGCCGCGGAGGAGACGCGGGGGTCACAAAATGCAGGCGTAGACTGTGTCGAGTTGCGCCCGATGTCGGAGAGAAGGGCTGGGGATCGTCACCAGCGGCAACGGCAGCCAGAAAGGTGCCGGCTGCCATGCCGAACTGGCGACACAATGCCAGCTTTTCCAGACGTGCAATCTGGCCAAGGGTGTGTAACCCATAATGATCAAGGCGCGCCACCAGATCGAGATTTATGATTCCGCGCGGGTACAACTCCGGGATCAGCCTGGCTGGCACACTGCATAGAAAAGCAGACCTTTCTCCATTAGGTACCAGCGGCACTGGCCGGCCAGAGATCCAGCCCAGCTGAAGCGCCAGATGGGCTACGATTCCGGTAGGTCCAATTCCGGCCTCGGCGGCAACTCCACGAGCGTCTAGATAGGACAGCAGATTACCTACCAGTGACCGCGCTTCGTCTGCAGTGCAGGCGCCTAAGTCGAGCAATATCGCACCTGCTCCAAGGAGTTCCACCCGTTCAGCGCTTCGCTGACATACATGTACTATCATTTCCTCACTGCTTACCTCGGCAGAGCTCGCTACCCAGAGGATGATTGCTTTACATTCGTTCCTCGCATCCCCATACTCAGAGGTTGAGTTCAGCGGCAAGATAGGTTTCTGTCTGGTAGCATGGGTGTCCGGCATGCGAACAACCTCCGCTAATGTCAAGCTAATCTCTAGCTAATTCCAACCTAGAATTTAAGTTCTACACGTTCGTATATCATGGCAAATGGGTAATCACTCTGTCAAGGCTCTCTCAGTAGTGAAGCCGGGATAGGGAGCCAAGTCGTGGCGGACTTGTCAGGTTCTGGCGCACTTGTCCAACTAGGTCGCTCTGGTGCCGCGCGTGACCTGGGCGCCAGGAAGAAACGGGGCGTGCTTGTTAGGCTAGATAAGCTATCATGTTCATAGTGTTCTCTAACGCTAGTGACACTAGTGCGGCGTAACCGAGATCGTACCAGCCGTAGCGCTGGATGATTTCATTCGGCAGGCCGCATGAGAAGGGTTACCAATTCTTATTTCAATCTATGGACCTGTCTTGCCATAGGTCCCCACATCTCCCTCATCCTTGACAGGCATCTCACTATCTCGTATATTTGTTCTAGCAACCAGGTGATGAGAGCTGGCTCGTGGAGAGGCAGACACCGGAGGGCAACCATGCACGTGCAGCGGGCCTACAAAACCGAACTCTCCCTGAACGACCGGCAAGTCACGGCCTGCAAGCGGCATGCCGGCGCGGCTCGGTGGGCGTACAACTGGGGACTGCGGGTCAAACAGGATCGCTACCAGGCGTGCAGGAAAAGCCCGACGGCGTATGACCTGCACCGCGAACTCAATGCCCGGAAAAAGACCGAGATTGCGTGGATGTACGAGGTGTCCAAGTGCGCCCCCCAGGAAGCGCTGCGAAACCTCGATGCGGCCTTTAGGAACTTCTTCCGCAGGTGTGCGCTGAAGAAGCAGGGCAAGTGGAAAGGCAAGCTGGGCTACCCGCGCTTCAAGACCAAAAAGAGGGGACTGGGCAGCTTCCGGCTCACCGGCTCCATTGTCGTGTCTGCGGAGGCGATCATCTTGCCTCGGCTGGGCCGGCTGCGACTCAAGGAGCGCGGCTATCTGCCGTCTGCCGGAGTGAAGATCCTCTCGGCCACGGTGAGCGAGCAGGCGGGACATTGGTACGTGAGTGTGCAGGTCGAGCAGGAGCAGATGGTACCCAAGAACGCTGGTCCGGTGGTCGGCATTGATCTGGGCATCACGCATCTGGCCACGCTCTCCGATGGGACGGTCATTCCCAACCCGCGCCACCTCAAGCGGCGCCTCAAGAAACTCAAGCGCCTCCAGCGGGTGGTAAGCCGCCGCCAGAAAGGCGGGAAGAACCGCAAGAAAGCGGTCCGGAAGCTGGCGAAGCTGCATCGGCAGATCAAGAAC
>JBKQTH010000211.1:0-20521 GCA_052143275.1 Ktedonobacterales bacterium
GCCTGTAAGACATGATGTAGTTGGTAGTGTATTTGACCCCGGCGGCACCGACACTGCGAACTGCCGCGGCCGCCTCTCTTAGGCGTTCACGAACCCAGTCCACCAGATTTCTCCCCCATCTCGACAGGGAGCCTGTAATATTCTGGAGCCACCGGTATGGTCCATTGGTATCCACTAGCTGCACCCCCCCAGACTCGACCCGCCACTCCACGCTCGACGAACTGGATGAGTACCCACTGCCACGCAAAGCCAGGGTTGAAGCCGTTCCGCTCGGCGTTGATGCGGCCGGTGCACTCATTGCTGGGGCTGTTCCCCGAGTCCGGCGTGCTATGGCCATATAGAGCGCCGCCAGATCCTCTTTCGGAATCGTCGCGAGTAGTGTGGCCGCCAGCAAGTATACCAGGCCTGCCACTGGTATGATTACCAAGATCGAGGCGCTGCTCAACAGGACGACAACGAGACCCATCGCCAGACTGGCGACCAATGCTTTAACGCCGGTTTTGAGACTCTGCACTGGTAACAAATGGCGTGGTAGCATCGAAAGTGCCAGACCCATCAGCAACAGCTCGGTGAGAGAGGTCACGATCGCAGCTCCCACTCCGCCTAGACGGGGAATGAGTACCAGATTGCAGCCAACGTTGAAGATCAGCGCCGCTCCCGCCATCCAAGGGAGCCGCTTCTCCAGCTTTAGACTCATCAGCGCCGTTGTCCAGACAGAGTTGAGGTAGAGAATAGCGAGACCAGGCGCCAATGCCCGCAGCACCGGCACTGACCCAGCGAAATCACTGCGATGGTAGAGGAAACCGATGATATTTGGCGCGGCGACAACGAGTCCCACCATGATGGGAATGCCGGTTACCAGCAGGAAGTTGGCGGATTTCTCGACGGCCAGCTTCATCTGGTGTTCAGCGTCGACGGAAAGCTTTGCCATCACCGGATACATGACCGCCAAGATCACGATGTTGGGCAGGAAGACCAGGGTGTCAAATAGCCTATAGGCGGCGCCGTATACGCCGACGGTAGCGGTTGAAGTGAGCGCCTCCAGCAGCACCGTGTCTACCCGGTAGTAGATCACCCCAAGCACACCATAGGTCAGAAATGGAATGCTCTGGCGCACCAGATCACGTATGAGGTGTAGATCGAGGTGCAGGCGGACTCCAACCAGACGCACAAACCAGAAGAGCTGCCAGAGAGTGCCGGCGAGCGCGCCGCCTACTAATGCTACTCCCACTGCCTCGAGGCCCCCACCGCTGCGCAGCCATAGGATAGCAACTACTGCCCCCAATCCCTTCTCGATCACCAGGGCAAGTGCCGGGAAAGTCTGGCGCTGCGCTGCAGTCTGGATAGAGCCGAATGTGCTGCTTATAGCGTCGATAAGCAACGCCGCGCCGCACATCACTAGCAGGTAACGCTCATCGTGGTTGAAGCCAAGAACGCCGCTGAGGCAAAGACTTGTGCCAAACAGCATGGCCCAAAGCCCCATTTTGAGCAGTAGCACATTTATCGGGTAACGAAGAGCATGCGAAGGATTCTGTGCCACATCCCTCACAATTTGCTGGTTGAAGCCAAACTCGATGGGGAAACCCACTAGGGCGACAAAGCTTAAGACAAAAACCAATTCGCCAAATGTATCTCCCCGCAGAAACCGCCCGTAAGCGATAGTCAGAGCCAGTGTAGAAAACCAGGTTATCATCTGCCCCACGAATGAGATGCCAGTGTTGCCGATCACACGCCTGAGACCGTTCATGCGTACGCCTCCTTGTAGCGTGGTTTATGTGCAACCCGCGAAACAAGTACCGCTAGGTCTCCAAATGCGGGAAGCGGATCGCGCAAGTCCAGCACGGAGTAGGTATTGTGGCCAAGTAGCGAGAACAAGTACTTCCAGGGAGTGGTTATGCCGGCACGCAGCTCCTGGATACCAGCAGGCACGTCGGTAGCTACGCGAATCCATCGTGTGCCATAGTGAGGGGTAAGCGGCAGTGCTAATTGACCAAGCAATACTTGCTGGTACTGGATGTAGGGCAGGTCGAGCCCGCAGGCGATGCATAGAGTGTGCCAGCCCCAGGGACGGATATTGATATCGAGCAGTTTGTAGATGCCGTCGCGCGGATCCTGCTTGAACTCCACCTCGACCATTCCCGATGCTCGCATATAGCCCAGCAAGCGCTCAGCAGGATCAAGCAATTCAGGCAGGTCTACCGACTCCACAAAGCTGCTGCCCAATCCATAGTCAATTGGATACTGGCGTCGTCGACGTACGGTCATCGCCTGAGATATCTTTCCGTCCAGACATAAGGTTGCCACCGAGACCTGGCTGGCACCACCGCCCGGGATAATCTCTTGAACCATAATCTCGTCGGGGCTTACCAGCTTGGCTGCAGCGCGATACTGAGCATGTAGTTCTTCTGGATTGCCGGCGGGAAGCGCTTTGAGTCGTGCCGAATGCTGCATGCGAATTGAGACGGCAGGCTTGATGATCACCGGAAAGTGCAGATCAAGCGTATCCAGGTCATTTTCCTCCGCGGGGTACCACGTGCCTGGATAGGGCACCGCTACCTCGCGAGCCATCTGATCCGTTAACCGCTTATCGAATGCCCAGCGAACAACGTCCCACGAGGGAGTGGTAGGATGGTATATCGTGGCAAGCGCACTGCGATACTGTGACACGGTGCCAACGGCATCGTCCTGAGCTGCTACCAGCATCCAGCCTGCTAGATTACACTCATGCCCAAGCTCGAGCAGAAAGGCGGCAAACTTCGGGCCCTCCATTGACCCATCCCAGGAAAAGCGGCGAGTCACATACCGTGAGAACCACGCCGAACGAGGCTGGCTATCGACGACGATGGCGGGTATGCCATGCCGCCCCAGGCTTCGAATGAAGCCCAGCGCCTTAAAGTCGCTACCCAGCACTACCACGCCAGGCATCTGTCGCTCTTGTTGCATTGCCGTCTTCCCCAAGGGTCAATCAGTGTATACATTTTCGTGGGTGAGCCAACATCACCTGTGAACAGGTGCCATACTCTGTTCAGCGCTGGTCTGAGGTTGGCGTGTCGAGCTGGCCAGTCGCCGGGCAACATGGCTTGCTGCCACGCCTGAGCCCGCGACAAAGCGCGCCAGCGGACCAAAGTTATAGCTCGAGATTGCACCAACAAAGAAGAGCCCAGGTACACTGGACTCGAAACCCATGTCCAGCAGTGGCAAGCTACCCATGCGGCGCACGTGCTCCCGGAGCACGGGATCGATGAAGGTAAGCCGGTCGATATCGGGGCGATAGCCGGTTGCAGCAAACAGGTGATCCACGACCCGCGTGGTGGTATCGCTAAGGGTGAGCCGGAGCCGGTCACCCTCCAGACGCGCTCTGACTATCTCAGTGCCTGCAGTGACTCGGACGTGTCCTTCGACTCGCGAGCGCAGCCATTTGGCTCCCGCCGGTCGGGTAGCACGCTGATCTATCTTGACACGTAGCTCTTCAGGTAGTTGGAAATAGAGAGACGGGAAGTGGATAATCCAGTTGAGTCCTAGAGGCCCCACATCACTTGGTGCATAGAAGATATGCCGGGCAATACCGGTTCGTTCGTATAACTTACGCTGTATCCAGACGATCGGTCCCCGTGCGATCACTTCTACATCTGCGCCGGCCTCATGTAAGAACGCCGCGGTTTGAACCGCACTCTGCCCTCGCCCCAGGACTGCCACCTGCTTGCCGGCGAACTTGCTGAATTCTTTGTGCTCCTGGGTATGCGTTGCCAGCACCGGCGGCAGGTCGCGCGCGAAGGCCGGGAGGTAAGAAAAAGACTGTATACCAGTTGCCACTACTACCGAGCCCGCGATCTCGCTCCGCCCATCTTCAAGCTCAAGCCGGAATAGCGCACCATCTCTAGCGAGCGACTTGACAAAAGTAGGGTCAACATCTGGTACTGTGTTTCGCTGTACCCAGCGACCGTACTCGACGAAGTCGGGTAGCGGAATCGGCTCCTGATGCCGGTATCCGGTGGTTGTTACATAACGATCCAGAGTATATTGCCCATGGGGATCAGCAATAGACGAGGCTGACCAGACTGATTTGAGGAACATGCCGCTCGGCATGCGTTCCCAGAAGGCCATCGTCTTACCGAACACGATGGTAGGCATTCCTCGATCTAAGAGGTGCGATGCCACAGATAATCCATAGGGACCAGCCCCAACCACGGCTACTGGATGCTTTATCACTGCCTGGTTACTCCATGCCTCGCTTCTGGGAGTAGTCTCCGCGTATCTTCACCACTCTGCCTACGTTACGGTCAGAGCTGCACCGGAGTGCCATGGCCGCCGGTGTGGAGTACTCCTTATGGCGTGTATCGGAGGTAAGGTTATCCCACCTGGGCAGCGAGGCCCATATCCATCGTGGTAGCGAAGCGGTGCAGCCGGAAACTCACGAGTGCAGATCAGTATCCACAGTGTCCAAGGATTTGTCCTCCAAGCGGCAGACGCATGGAGCGGCGGAGATGCTGCTCGGAAAAACTCCAGGACATATCCGACTGTATCTGGACGTACACCTCCCTATGGTTCTCTGCACCCTTCAAATACGCCAGGCCACACCTGGCCATAGGTGGCAAGACTATACAGTACTCTACTGATGTCGCCGCCATTCGCTCTGGAAGGAACGGAATTTTATGACGAAGGTGATCGAGATTCTATTCCGTAATAAGTGGAGACTACTGCTACTCCTATTCTTGCCTATATTGGTCAGTCTCGCGGTCGTGACGAAACTGCCACGCCAATATCAGGCAAGCGCCGGCTTGTGGGCACTGCGCCGGTATGAGATCATAGGCGCCACAGGTCCCGAGTCGGACCTGACGTCGACTCCAGCACAGACCCAGGCCACCACGCTGACCGAGCTGTTGCAGAGCCGAAGCTTTGCGCTTGCGGTCGCCTCTGATACGAATCTTCCAAAGATGCTGGCTCCGTCGAATCACGGAACCCAGAAGCTGCACGACGCTCTCTACACCGAGATCTCGACCAATGTTATGGCAACGCCGGAAGGTTACAATCTCCTCGAGATCACGTACACAAACACCAACCCGGATGTAGCACTGCAAGTAGTGAGGGAGGTTGTCTCTCACTACGGCACCGTAAGCAGTAGCCAATCCACCGCTGAGGGTAACAAGCTACTCGCAACGTATCAAAATCAACTGCAAGCGGCGCAGCAGCAGGCGCAACAGGCCGCGAAGACCGCCGAACACTACGTGCGAGTACACCAGCTTACGGTGCAGCAGGCCCAGATCGATCCGGAGTTTCAGCTGCTGAACGCCCTGGTCACTGAGGATAATGTGGTAGTCGGCACTATTCAAGGGGAAATCAATACCATCCAACAGCAGCTCGCTGAGCTGGATATCGGCTCTACCGGACTGTACACCGTCATCGATTCCCCGACCGTTCCTAGTCAGCCCGTGGCACGTACCAAGTCGTATTTGTTTGGCGCAGGCATTGGCCTGGCTGTGGGCTTGCTTGCCGCTGTCGGCTATTTTCTTATGCTGGCCAGGTGGGATCAGTCTTATTACTCTCCTGCCGATGTGTTCCTTAGCACATCATACCCGGTAGTGGTTCAGATTCCCCAGATTCCACTTCGCCAGGCAGTAACTGGCCTCTCGGCCGCGAGGAAACCTCCACCGGAGGAGGTCGTACCGGAGGAGGTCGTACCGGAGGAGGTCGTACCCGACAAGGTTGCACCGGAGGAGGTCGTACTGGAGGAGGTCGTACCGGAGGAGATTCTCCTGGAAGAGCCTCCATCCGACAAGGTTGCACCGGAGGAGAGCCTACTGGAAAAGTCGGAGAAATCCGAGGAGCCGCTGCCGGTGAATCTGCCTTCGGCCGAGGAGGTTACTGCCGGAGAAGTTCCCAGCCACGAGAGCCACATAGAGGCCCGATCGATCTAACCATGCGTTTGGGGGAGGTATATAGTCATGAATTACAGGGAAGTCAAAGGCGTACACACGCGCATAGGCGTCGCCGAGAGCAATGGCCGCCGAGTGGAAGTCGCCTCTCGAAGGCGAAAGCTGACTTCCACTCGGCGGGCGATGCCAACGCCCGCGTCCCAGAAAATTTCCTGGGCGCTACGACAGCCCAAAGTGCTCTCCGAGTGGGATAGCGGCTCGGTTACACGGCTTCGTAACGACTTTCTTCATGCCTGTCTACCGCTCTTCTTCGCTGATGAACATCCCCTATGTAGTTTGGGGCTTACCAGCGCGGTAGCTGGAGAGGGCAAGACTTCGGCGGCATGGCTGGTGAGCTATGCGCTGGCAACTACGTCGCGGCGATCCATCGTACTGGTGGAATGCGACTGGGATCGCCCGACATTCAGTAGAGATCTAGGTCTGCCGGCCGCGCCAGGTCTCGCGGAATACCTCTCTGGAACCAGTAAGCTCGCGGAGATTCGCTATCAGTTTCTACCCAATCTCACCGTCATTCCTGCCGGGATGGGTGGCGTAGATGCCATGACTGCCGTTGCTCAGCTTCAGCGATCGGAGCTCTATGATCGAGTCACCTATCCTGATGAACTGATGATCCTGGATCTGCCTTCGATTCTAGCCACCAGCTACGGAGTGATCACTGCCCGCCTACCCGAGGCGCTCATGATGGTGGTGCGCGCCGGTGACACTCCGTCCCCGTTGGTCGCCCGGGCCTGCGAAGAGGTGAAGCACTTGCGTGTTGAAGGAATCATCCTGAACCATGTGCAGACACGCATTCCACGCTGGCTACAACGCCTGCTCTAGAGAGGAGAGTTCATTGTGCTTACCACCACCTTACTGCTTGCGGCGTTGCTGGCGATTGGCTTATTCGCCCGTAATTATTCACGCCGTGCCCGTTTGCTGATGCTATGCAGTATCATTGCCGGAATCCTTCTGCTCATTCGGGGGCAATAGAGACTATGCAAATTAAGCCCCCAGTGCTCGATCGTCCTGCGCCTCCGCCAGCACTGCCGAGTGCACTGCTAGCTGGAGTGCACGTGCATACAGCACGGCAATCCCAGACAGCGTACCTGTTCCTTCTCATTTCGACGCTCGTGTTCACGCCTCTGCTCATTCTTGCGGGAGCGAGTCAGGGATATGGCCAGGTATTGGTTGCGCTTGCCGTTCTGGTTATCTTGGCACTGGTGCCGTGGAAGCCGATTCTGAGTGTCTATCTTCTCGTCATCTGCGCGGTCATGATTGAGCAGGAGCCACTTACCGGCACCCCAATCGGCACCGATCGCCTCTATATTTTTTATTGGCCGACCAATCTGCAGGGACTTCCAGAACGTCCCATTGGATTTTTTATTCTTGCCGTGCTGGCCATCATTGTAGTATCTCGGCTGCTGCTTCGCCGGCGCCCGCTCTATGGGGGAAAGCTCTTCTACCCCTTTGTGTTCTTTTTAGGCTGCGTCGCTATGGGCGTACTTCACGGCTTGGGTTCGGGCGGCAGTTTCCGAATCATTGTGCTGGAGGTTCGACCTTTTTGGTATCTCTTTGTCTCCTATATCCTTGCCTTCAACGTGGTGAGTAAGGTAAGTCATGTCCGCAATATCCTCTGGATTACCATACTCGGCACCGCCGTGAAAGGAGTTCAGGGTGTCTTCATCGTCTACGCCTATTTGGGCGGTCAAATTGAGGGCCATAATGAAATCATGGCGCATGAGCAGTCGTACTTTTTCATTCTGGTACTGTTGCTTCTCGTGTTGATGATGCTTCACCGGGTACAGCGCGGTTTCCTTATCGCCATACTCCTTTCGCTACCGTGCCTATCAATTGCTCTAATCGCCAATAATCGCCGCGCTGACTATGTGGCGCTCGTGGCCGGTATTGCGGTTGCCGCGATCCTCATCATAGTGATCAAGCCCGAGTCACGTCGCGTGCTCGTCCCCGCGCTGATTCTCTGCTTTGTACTTGGCGCCGGCTATGTGGTAGCTTTCCGCAACGTGTCCGGTCCGCTTGGCCAGCCCGCCAATGCGATCATCTCGGTTTTTTACCCTAGCGCGACTGATGCGCGAGACATTTCATCAAACGTCTACCGGGACATCGAGAATTATGACCTCAAATACACCGAGGCGTCGAGCCCAATACTTGGTTACGGTTTTGGCAAACCTTTCCTGCAACCGGAAGTGTTGCCGGATGTCAGTCAGCTAGACCCGTATTACCTTTATATTCCTCACAACAATGTCTTATGGATTTGGATGCGTCTGGGACCGTTGGGATTTGGGGCACTGTGGTATTTGATCGGCACCGGTATCATATGCGGCTGTCTTATCGCCCGGCGCCTGAAAAATGTAGAGCTGCAGCTCTTCGCCATCTTCGCGGTGGCAGCTCTGGTAATGGAGGTCATCGTTGCCTACAGCGATTACCAGTTCTACTTCTATCGCAACATGATCTACATCGGCATCATGCTGGGCGTACTGTTCAAGTTACCTGCCATTGCCAGGGCGGCGTCACCTGAAGAGTCGGCGGAACCGGATGTAGACAACGCAGCCAGCGATGCCGGAAAGCGCACGCCGATTCCGGCGCAGGCTCGTCGGCTAGTTTCGCTGCCTCTCGCCCAACAGATACCGGTGTCGCCGATTTGGTCCGCGGGTCTCTCACGGTCTAGTAGACGGGAATCGGAATGAACATCCTTGTCGTTGCATGCTCTCTGCCAGGACCAACCTGGGGAGCAGGTCTGCGGAACTACCATCTGCTGCGCGCACTGGCAAGCCAACATACAGTGTCGTTGCTGGCTCTCGTCGGGGAGCATGAGCGCAACATCGGTGTCGCCTCTCACCTTCTACCCTATACTCATGCGGTCCGGCAAGTCGCACTGCCATCCGGAGGATCCAAACGCCTCAGTCAGATACGCACTCTTGCCGCTGGGCGCTCATATTATCTAGCGGCGACCTCACTACCGGCTGCGCAGGCCGCTCTGGATGAGGAGTTGCGCCGCCAGCACTTTGACGCCGTTCTCTTTGAAAGCCTGGTTGTTGCCGGCTATCGGGTGCCGCAGACGGTTCGCATCATACTCGACGAGCACAACATCGAACATGAATTGCTCCAGCGCACGTATCAAGGGACCTCCAGTCTGGCGCGACGTGGCTTCAGCTGGATCGAGTATCGTCGAGTGAAGCCGCTGGAGCTCGCCTGGTGCCGCCGGTCAGATCTCGTACTAGTGACTAGCGAGCGCGAGCGGGCTACGCTCCATACTCTGCTTCCCGGGAAGAGCATCTCAGTAGTGCCCAATGGAGTTGACATTCAGGCCTTCTCGAGCAGCGACCCGAGAGAAACCGAGGTACCTGGACGGATCGTGTTTACCGCCTCATTCGACTACTATCCCAACGTGCAAGGTGCGCTCTACTTCGCCGAGCACTGCTGGCCGCTTGTGCGGCGCGCAGTGCCCGCAGCCACCTGGTACCTGGTGGGGCGCAATCCTCCAGCTGAGATCAGGCGTCTTGCCTCCGTTCCGGGCGTGACGGTTACCGGCAGTGTGCCGGCGATTCAGCCACATCTCGCTGCCGCGCAGGTTGCAGTGGTTCCGCTGCTGACCGGCGGAGGCACTCGTCTGAAGGTCCTGGAAGCGCTCTCCATGGGCCGTGGTGTCGTCTCGACCAGCATTGGCTATGAAGGTATCGCCTGTATAGCCGGCAAACATCTTCTGGTGGCTGATGAGCCAACCGAATTTGCCCAGGCGGTTGTCGAACTGTTACAGGACGCGAAACGCCGCGCTTCACTCGCCGAGGCTGGGCGAGCGCTGGTCGAAGAAAGGTATAGCTGGGACTACTGTGGCAACCGCCTGCTTGTAGCGCTCGACGACGCGATAGAAAATGGATGGTGCATATGACGGTTTTGAGCGCAGTGGCCTTGCTCGCTACGGCGAGGATACTTCTGCTAATTTTGGAGATTGCGCTTGTTCTACCGGTGTCGTATCTGCTGGGGCTTGCGGCTTCCGCAGCCGTGGCCACGTTGCGGAACGCGCCAAAGAGACATCCGGCAACACCGCTGCGGGCCACTCCCATGACTAGGTTCGCGATACTCGTTCCCGCACATGATGAAGAGCTTTTAATCGGCAGCACCCTTGCCAGCCTGGCTAAGCTCGACTATCCAGCCGACCGCTACACCGTCCATGTGATCGCCGACAACTGCACCGACCGCACCGCCGAGATTGCGCGAGCCGCTGGGGTAAGTGTCCACGAGCGGACTGACCTGTCCAAGCGCGGTAAAGGGTATGCTCTTGCCTGGGCGATTGATCGGCTCTTCTCTGGTACCGTCCACTATGACGCATACGTCGTTCTGGATGCCGACACCATCGTGGACCCATTACTGCTGGCCGGGTTTGCATACGGTCTTGCCTCTGGTGGGAAAGCTCTGCAGGCGCACAGCGCCGTTCTAAATGCTACCGAGTCCGCTACGGCCGCGCTACGCTGGTTGGCGCTCTCACTCATGAACTATATTAGGCCGCTGGGGCGAAATTTCTGGGGAGGGTCATCTACGTTGACGGGTAATGGCATGTGCCTTTCTCATGAGATTCTTTCCCGTTACCCCTGGCAGGCGTTTGGACTTTCCGAGGATTACCAGTATTACCTTACTCTTGTCTCGCATGGTGAGCGAGTTCTGTTCGTGCCCCAGGCTGAAGTGCGCTCGGTTATGCCTAATACCGCTCGCCAGCTTCACTCACAAGATATTCGCTGGGAGTCCCTAAGCTCAGATACCCCTAACTGGCGGCATGGTCTTGCCCGGCACCTTTTCGTGGACGGTATATGCCTGCCCAGCTGGTTGCGTCTGGATGCTCTGGCTGAATTGATGACGCCGCCACTTTCCCTGCTGGCCGCGTTGTGCACGCTCACGCTGGTTGTCTCGCTTGCCCTTGGTGCGGAACTCCAGATACTGGTGGCGGCGCTCCTGGCCGGCGCGCTGCTGCTCTACGTTAGCTCGGCGTTTGCGCTACTACGGCCGCCTCTCAGCGTGTACCGTGCGCTGGTATATGCGCCAGCCTACATGATGAGAAAACTCTGGATCTACCTCGTTCTGCGACATCTGTCCAGGAACACCAGCAGCTGGGTTCGGACAGCCAGAACAGTCTCGAGGGGTGGGGAAAGTAAGCGGTAAAGACGACGCAAGACCATGTATTTGGGGATACTCGGGGGGAAAGAAGTAGAGGATGAAGCTATGGCAGATGTACGGATTGGCGCTATCACCTATGACTACTATCCATATCTTGAGATCCGAGCACGGCGGATGGCAGAAGCTGCCGCCGAAGCTGGGTATGAGATGCACGTTATCTGTCTACGGGACAAGGGTGAGCCGGCTCATGAAGTCTGCAACGGCGTCCTCGTTGATCGCGTGCCGTTACGCCGAGGATTTGGTCTACCGCTTCCTATTACCATACTGAGCTGGATATGGTTTATGCTGCTTGCGGGCTCCACCCTTACCAGGCAGCATCTCCGGCGCCCCTACCAGATCATCATTGCGCATAACATGCCTGACTTTCTGGTCTTCGCCGCTCTCATACCACGCTTGCTAGGAGCGAAAGTGGTGCTGGACGTTCAGGATGTCAGCCCCGAGTTGATGGCCGCTAAATCAGGTAGGCGTCTTCGGGGGGTGCTCTATCGCCTTGCCGCTGCACAGGAGCGAATCTCCACCGCCTTTGCCGATAAGGTCGTGACCGTGGGGTGGCCGTTTGAGGAGCGTCTAAAGGCACGCGGCGTCCCCGACCACAAGCTTTCGGTCGTGCTCAACAGCGCCGATCCGCGGCTCTTTCCCGAGGCTCGACGTTGCGCACCGCCATCATGGGCCCCTAACTATACTGGTCCTTTCGTCATTATGTATTACGGAACCATTGCCGAGCGAACTGGACTCGATATTGCGGTCCGTGCGCTGGCTCTGGCGCTGCCGCGAGCTCCACGTCTCCGGCTGGACATCATGGGACGTGGCGAGCAGCTGCCGGAGGTCAAACGTCTGGTTGAGACGCTGGGTCTAGGTGACCATGTGCAATTTCGTGAATCCTGTACCACGGATCACGTCGTGGATTTCATACTGGAAGGAGACGCGGGCATCATACCCTACCGGCTTGATGGATTCGCCGAGCTGCTGCTGCCGACCAAAGCCTACGAGCAGGCCTGGATGCACCGCCCGATTATCGCCTCCAATACCGTGGCCATTTGCTCGATGTTCCGGCCAGGTGCGATTCTGCTCTGTGACCCCCGTAGTCCAGAGAGTTTCGCCGATGCTCTGGTGCAGCTGTACGAGCATCCGGAGTTGCAGCGAGAACTGGTAGAGCAGGCGGCAAGAGATTACGCTCCGTACCGCTGGGAGCGAGTACGTGCTGAATATCTGGAGTTTCTCTCCTCGCTTTGCAGGTTTCCTGCAAAGCCGGTTTCGGCCCCGCGTCCGTCAACTCGGATGGGAGAGATTGTGTGACAGACGTGTCAATGTTGGCTGATTCACCGATTCTGCCACCCTACCATATCCATCCTAGCGCTGAAGTTTCTGCCCTGGCCTACATTGGACCCGGAACGCGCATCTGGAGCCAGGCACAGGTACGTGAACATGCGCGCATCGGCGAAGAGTGTAATATCGGCAAAGGTGTCTATATCGATACCCATGTGCAGGTCGGCTCAAGGGTAAAGATTCAGAATTACACCTCGGTCTTCGAGGGGGTAATTCTTGAGGACGGCGTCTTCGTCGGCCCCCACGTATGTTTCACCAACGATCTGTTTCCGCGAGCCATCACCCTAGAGGGGCAACTCAAATCCGCCTCCGACTGGCAGGTTACCGCGACGACAGTCAGATACGGCGCTTCAATTGGCGGCGGCTCGATCATACGTTGCGGCATCACCATTGGTCAATTTGCTCTCGTTGGCGCCGGGTCTGTCGTAACCCGTGATGTCGCCTCTCATGCGCTGGTTTTTGGCAATCCCGCGCGTCTACATGGCTATGTGTGCTGCTGTGCGCATCCGCTGACGGAGCTACGCGCGAGCGCAGATCGCCACCTGGTTGGGTGGTGTGGCAGTTGCCGGAAGGAATTCACACTACCTGCAGTTGCGAGCTCCGAACGAAAGGAAATGTGATGAATCTGGTGGCATTCTCCATCCGAACCAAAGGACCGCATAACTTCGCTCGCCGTTTGTGGACGGTGTTTGCTCGCTTTGGGTTCTCAGATGCTCGAAGCCGGCGCTCATTACTTTCTATTCTAGCAACCGTACGCAAATATGGTGGCAACCCGACGTTCTTTATCCCGGCGGTGGTTCTGCGGAGGCATCCGGAGCTCATTAATGAGATTGCGTTGTGTGGTGCCGAGATAGGCACACATGGATATATCCATAATGACTATCGAGCCCTTAGTGGTGCCAGCCAGCACCAGCAGACCCAGCAGGCGCTAGCCGTATTTAACGAGGCTCAGCTAGCGTGCCAGGGTTTCCGCAACCCCTACCTCGGTTGGACTGAGGATGCGGTTCGCTCCTTCGAGGAGCTCGGCTTCGGGTATGATAGCAATGAAGCTATCATCCACGATGTGGTGGACATTGCGAAGCTTACTCCCACTCTGCGTTCCGGCTATCTGAAGTCGTTGTCTCTCTTCCAGGCCATTCTGCCTAGCGCCTATACGTTACGTCCCCACTTCGAAGGCGGCCTGGTCCGGATTCCTACCTGTATTCCCGATGATGAAATGCTCTATGACCGTTTGCGGATCACCGACCAGGCGATGTTGGGAAATATCTGGTGTGATGTGATGAGCCGGGTATATAAGCTGTGTGGAATCTACACCCTCAACCTGCATCCGGAGCGAGGTGTCCTCTGTAAGCCCGCTCTCGATCACCTGCTCGCTTATTCGCAGCACCAACCGCTTCCAGTCTGGCTGGCCTCGCTGCGTGAGGTAGAGACCTGGTGGCGAGAGCGTAGAGGGTTTCGGTTTGCGATCGAGCCAAGCGGTGAAGCCAGCTGGCGTGTTGAGGCCGAATGTGCGCCACGGGCAACTATTCTCGCACGCCATCTGCGGACAGATACGACCGTCACCCCGTGGTCGGGAGTTGATGGCGTCATTCCAGCACGACAGTTCACCGTTCGGGCTGCGGAATCTCCTGGTATCGCGCTCTCTCACCGGACAACCAACGATGTCGAACACTTTCTCCTTGAGCAGGGTTACCCGGTTGCGCGGGCGCAGGTAGAGGCGGCGTCGGGCCACGCGCATTTCCTGGATATGCCGGATGGTTTGGGTAAGACACGCATGGAGAAGATCGAAAAGCGAAGCGCCCTGTTGGCCGAGATCGAGGCACTGGAGAAGCCGCTCATCCGTTTCGGCGTCTGGCCGGAGCACGCGCATGCCGCGCTGGGCATCACCGGTGATATCGACTCGGTCACCGTTCAGGATTTCTTCCTTCGTATCATCGAGACTCGTCAGCACCGCTAGCACTCGCGCCGATGGAGCCAGACCAGCGGCGCAACCGTCACCCTCTCGACCACGACGCCTACTAGCACCGATCTTTACCGCTCCTTCCAGCTGTGAGAGCAGTCAGTCTAGTCGCAAGTATTTCCGAGAGGCAGCCCGAGGTGAGAGCGGAGATCCTGGAACCATAGAGCATTCATCGCTATACTTCCGGCGTCATTCGGATGAAGACCGTCTGCACTCAGGTACGCGGGGTGAGCCTTGAATAAGGTATAAAAGTCAGGGCCGGGGATCAGATGGTTCTCGGTAGTGACCTCATCTATAACCTGGTTTAGCTGCTGGATTTCGCTTGCCAATCCTGGGCGGTTCTGGTAGGTGGAGTAGGGGATATCCGCGAGTACCGGCACGTCGCCGTGCTCCAGAATCGCCTGTATCACAGTCTCCAGATTGGCACGAAATGCCTCCGGCGAGACATCGTCCAGCGCATCGTTGCTGCCCCAGCCCAGTAGCCAGTAATGCATGTTCGGCGACAGGCTCAACCATGCTTCAATGTTCTCGGCGGCTCCTGACGAATCCCATCCGCCAAGACCGCCGTCTATCATGAGTGGATACTGGTGCCCATCGCAAGTGGCAAGATCATCGGCAAAGGAGGGAAGCTCGTCTGCGGAGCGGCCGTAGGCTATGGCGGTTATCGAGTCGCCGGAGAAGAAGAAGCTGTTGTTTCCCAGAGCATCCGCGTCAAAGACTTGCAGCTCATCTATTCGCACATACGGCTGGCTGGCTTGTGACTCGGCCGCCAGTACCGTCATCTTGACCCAGGACATTCCTGCGAATCCAAACTCAGCCTCGCGCGCACGCGCCTGATTGTCGCGGACTGATACCACGGTCTGCCATGAACCATTGCTGCCGTTGGTGCTGTCGGCCGATACTGAGATGTCATAGTCCATGGGAGCAAGCCCAGTATCATCAATATAGTCAAATGAGTAATCGCTATACCAGGCGAGCAATACTTTGTTTGCCTTGACCGGCAGATGTAGAGCACACCATCCGGGCAGTGTATTGTCGGCCAGCTCCCAGAACCCCCAGTTGCCGAATTTTCCATCGGTAAGCGCTGCCGGTTCACTGGGGCCGATATCATTGGCTGAGCAGACGGCGAGCTCACCCTGTGAGAGCAGTGCCGAGCGGGGGATTGTAGACGTAGAAGAGGTGGTAGATGTTGCTTTTTTTGCGGCCGCGGCAGGACGGTATTCTTTGATCAGCGAAGCCAAAGCGTAATACTGCGGCTTGGCCTGGTCGTTATCTATATCGAACATGTCGAGCGCTCCATAGCCGCTATAGCTGGCGGCATCGAACTGGCATGCAAACGCCACTCCGGCAGCGATCATAGATTTGATAGCGGTCGTAGTGAACTGGGTGATGAAGCTGGCATTGTCGCCATAGGCCGGAGGTGGATTGCCGGGATCATAGTTCCATTCGCTGATTCCAACCGGCAACTCTTTGCCCAGTATCTGCTTGACGAGTCTCCGCACTCCAAGGGCCGCTGTGCCGTAGCTGCCGGCCTTAGCTAGGCAGGAAGATTCGCTGTCATTGTAACATGGATAGTAGTGAAAGCTTATCGCATCCGGAAGTATGCCCGAGGTCTTGACGCCCAGCAGGAACTGCTGCAGGAAATTGAAGCCCCCCTCATCGGTCGAGGTCACCGGACCGATAAATCGGGCTGCTGGATTAATGAGCCGCAGAAGTGGAATAGTCGAATTCCAGGCTGCAAGGTAGTCGGCTGCTGAGATACCGGAGTAATCAGGTTCATTGCCAAACTCGTATAGCAGGCAGCGATTGCCGAGGTAGGAGACGACATGCTCATTGAAGCTCGGATCGTCGATATTGGCCAGCACCGCTAGGCAGCTTCCTCCGATGTGCTCTATGGTGGCGATGCGTGTCTCTATGGTCGAATCCGGAGCCTTATCGGGAATAAACGTGCGCACCAGAGTGAATCCAGCGGTATGTAACATCTGCTGAATCGTCGGCTGAGTTTCCAGGTTGTTGGCTGACCATTCATAGGTATCGTTGGTACCGAAGAGTAGGGACGACGCTCCCTGGTTCCAGATTTGGGCACCCGGCAAGTTTCCGAGCGGCGGGACTGTTGCCACTGGTGAGGACGCGCGTGGCGCTATGGCCGTACACCCACCAACCAGAAGTAGGAATACCGCCGGAGCCGCGTATCCGAGAGCCAACCATCGAGGCATGAAACTGTTCATGCGCGGGCGATTCATGCTGCTCTCCTTAGCCAAGGTGTTTGTAGAGCATTCCGCCGAGCGTTGAAGCCACTGGTAGCGGCAGTCTTTTCCAGCATGCAGTCAACAGCTGATACTTCCGACTGCTTTCAGAAGTCGAGGCCAGGCCGGCTACACGGGGTGAGTAATAGTACGGAAGAGCTTCAGCGCTAGCCCCCCATTTGCGCTTGAACTCCATCAGGCCATGATTGTCACGAGCGGTTCTCCCCATATCAAAGAAATGGTAGCCATTGGCCGCAGCCCAGGAAATCGACTGCCACATGAGTAGGTCGTTTGGTGCCAGGTGCAGGTATTGCTCCTGTGACGCGCCGTAGGCATAACGTAGCGTCTCCCCGCTGGCAAACAGTACCATTCCTGCTACTGTGGCTCCCTGATATTCGGCGAACAGTACCTGCAACGTCCCGTCGGAGGCAAAGCGGTCCCAGAGTTCAAAGAAGAATTTACGCGGCTGCGCCGGCATACCATGTTTGCCAGTACGCGTGCCTACATGGAGGCGATGATACAGCGCCATGTCGTCACGCGTACTGGCAAAGCGGATAGTCACGCCGAGCTTCCGAGATTTACGTACCTGGCGCTGCACCGGTTTCTGCACGCCCGCCCATATCTTTTCCTCGCCGTCGTCGAGCGCCAGTCGCCAGCGAACATACAGATCGGTAGCCACAAAATCACTTCGCTCACTCAGAATCGAAGAGGCTCCAGCACGTAGCTCTACGTAGCTGGCGCGATGCCGCCTTCCCAGTTCCAGAACTTCATCCAGTACCTGATTGGCGGTGACGGAGTCAGTGACTGGCATTGGGCAGACATCGGAGAACGGCAGAGATACTATGCGCCTACCAGTCAGTGGACTGCGAAGGGCGCATACGGGCAGAAAGCCGCGCGACTCTCCATCGATTCCACGGACTTCCAGCCGTATCACCCGAAAACCATAGACAGTTTCGACCAGACTCAGCCAGCGCTCGTCACAGAAGAATTCATCACCGGATCGAGATCTGGCTGGCATGATCGAATACGATTCCGAAATTAGAGCCTCCACGGCAGCCTCCTGGACGAGCTATTTTCAACCGGATACTTTGGTGATCGTTTAGGCAATCTGCCGCACGAGCAAAGATTCCTGCGCGGCGGCCAGAATCTTGACCACCTCTAGACCGGATTTGCCGTTGGCGCGAGGTGGTTCGCCGGTGCGGATGGCGTGAGCAAAATCTTCGCATTCCAGCCGTAGCGGTTCTATCCACTCGATGTGAGGTATCGTAATGGCACCGTGGCGATACGAGACGATGGGGTCGATGCCAATGTCGGCGCCTTTGTTGAAGACTTTGAGCATCTCCGCTGGATTGGTATCGTCATAGACGGCCATACGCTTGTCGCCGATTACGGTTACCCGGCGCACTTTAGCGGGGTGAAGCCAGCTGACATGAATATGTGCGGTTGTTCCGCTGTCGTATTCGAGGTCTAGGTGAGCCACATCATAAATTGATGGGTGCAGGTGGGCATGAGCGTGAGCCTGGACCCGAGTGGGCGAGCGGCCGAGTAGCGCCAGTAAGATAGAGGCATCGTGTGGTGCCAGATCCCAGATAACATCAATGTCATTGCGGAACAGCCCCAGATTGAGACGCTCGATTTCGACGCAGTAAATGTTGCCCAGCTCGCCGTCCTGGATAAGCTGCCGCAGCTGTATGACTGCGGGGCTGTATTCAAAAGTGTGGCCAACCATCAAGGTGAGATTCTCTCGTTCGGCGAGCCGGGTGAGTTCCTCCGCCTCGGCCACACTGGCAGTAAGCGGCTTCTCTACCAGGAGGTGTTTGCCATGGGTAAGCGCACCACGCGCTAGATCAAAGTGAGTGGCCACCGGCGTGGCGATGACAACTCCATCGATGTTCGCTTGGAAGACATCTTCAACCTGTGTCGTAGTTTTGATCCACGGGCGCTCCGCCTTGACTTTGGCAAGGCTCATCGCGCTGACATCGGCCACAATCTCCAGCGAAGCCTGCGTCAGCGATTCGAGGTTGCGTGCAAGCTTAGGTCCCCAGTAGCCCCAACCGATCAATCCGAAACGTAATTGTTGCATCATGGACATGTACTCTCTTCAGATAATTTCGCTACCCGCGTGCGCCAGCCAGCATAACCGACTCAACCAGGGTATCGGAGACCTGCTTGATTTGCTCGTCGTTCAATTCCGCGTACATCGGCAGCGAGAGAATGCGATCCGCGGCCGTTTCGGTCACTGGGAGCGAGCCCTGGACCCAGCCGTATTGCCTGCACGCCGGCTGCAGGTGGATCGGAACCGGATAATGAATACCGGTCTGAATACCGTGCCAAGCCAGCGTATCGTGCACTCGCTGGCGGTCAGGCACCTGAATGACGTAGACGTAATAGGCATGCGTCGCCCAGGATCGCGTCACTGGCAGCGCCGTGACAATTCCCCTAAGCTGCTCTGAATAAGCGTCGGCATGAGCTCTTCGCGCCGCGTTCCAGACATCAAGGTAGGGCAGCTTGACTCGGAGGATGGCTGCCTGAATTTCATCCATCCGGGCATTGACTCCCATGACCTCGTGTTGGTAACGGTGTTGTGAACCATGGTCGCGAAGCATACGCATGCGCTCAGCCAGCTCATCATCGTTGGTCACGCAGATGCCGGCCTCACCATAAGCGCCCAGTGTCTTGCTGCAATACAGGCTGAAGCATCCGATATCGCCGAGGCCGCCAACTGGTCGCCCGTCGTAGGTAGCGCCGTGCGCCTGCGAAGCATCTTCGATTACGCGAAGTCCATGAGCTCGTGCGATCTCCAGTATCGGCTCCATCTCCGCGGGGTGGCCGAAGAGATGAACTGGCAGGATAGCCCGTGTCCGCCCGGTGATGGCTGGCAGTATGTCGTGCCAGTTCATGGTGTAGGTATCAGGATCAACATCTACAAAGACTGGGGTAGCGCCGACCATGCTAATGGCTTCGACAGTTGCAATAAAGGTGTTGGCGACGGTTATCACTTCATCACCGCTGCCGATTTCGCAGGCGCGCAGCGCCAGCGCCAGGGCATCAGTACCATTTGAGAGACTGATACCATGGCAACTCTGACAGTAGCTGGCGAACTCTTGCTCGAATGCCAGCTGCTCAGGTCCGAGGTAGAGAGACATGCCCTCGAGAACGCCTTCGATAGCCGGCAGCACCTCATGCCTGATGGTCTGATACTGCGCCTTAAGGTCAACCAACGGTATCGTCATGCAAGTCACTCCCCTCCTCGCTTCACGCACACGCAGACTCACCGCTGCAGTGTTCTTTAAATAGGCGGATGGGTACGTACCAACGCCTTACGTTATCTAAGCTATCGCAGCCTCAGATGCCTGATGGTGATAGGAGATGTGCGATTGCGGTTACCCTGGCAGCACACTGTGCAGGAACGCTCACCGACTATGAACCGGCCGGTTCTAGTGCACCCTGGTGTTGTGCCCTCTACTCTTCCTGGCTCGATAGCACGCACTTAGCACCCCAGTCGTACTATTTGTATACCTGAGTCGTGCACACTAGAGCCACGTACTCCCTGGTGTGGGAACCGGGGTGTCGTGTGCTCTGGCGGAGGGACATCATGGTTACCCAGCGGATGGCGGCAGGAGAGGAACTCACCATTGAAGAAGAATATCTGCGCGCCAAGCGCCTGCTCGACGTCATACTCACCGTGCTGGCGCTCATTCCGGCCAGCGTTGTGATGTTGGTAACCGCGGTTGCCATCTGGATCGACTCCCCCGGACCTATCATCTTTCGGCAGAAGCGAGTTGGTATGAATGGCTGCGAGTTCAATCTGTACAAGTTTCGTTCGATGTATCACAATGTTGACAGCAGCGTGCACCAAGAAGCTACCGCTCACTTCATTCGGGGCGGTG
>JBKQTH010000212.1:0-13237 GCA_052143275.1 Ktedonobacterales bacterium
TGTTAGAATGCGAGCCACATTGAGCGGTTGCGAGGACTCGTGATTCGGTGCGAATGTGAGTAAGTTCCGCCCCAGGCACAGCGGAATGTAGCGGGGCTACGAGGGCGAGTTAGCGGAGAGTTTAGAATCGTATCGAGGGCGCTTCGAGGGAGCACTATGCGAGTAACAATGAAGAGTGACTACGGGCTGCGGGCAATGATCGATCTCGCGGCTCATTATGGCCAGGGGCCGGTGCCTAGCGCGCTCATTGCCGAGCGGCAGTTGGTGCCGGAACATTTTCTAGATCAGCTTTTGATCAGCTTACGGCGTGCCGGGTTGCTGAAGAGCCTTCGGGGACCACAGGGTGGTCACATGCTGGCGCGTCCACCGCAGCAGATTAGCATGAGTGATGTCATTCAGGCGCTGGACGGCTCTACCGCACCGATGGAATGTCTACCCAATCCAGCGGTATGCCAGCTTGCTCCCGGATGTGCGATTCGCGTTGTCTGGTGGGAGGTTGAGCGATTCGCGCAGCAGCTATTGGCCAGCACTACTCTGGATCAGTTGGCAGCGAACCATCGGGTTGCCGGAGACAGCGACGAGCTGATGTATTATATTTGACTAAGTTAATTCGGATAGTTTACTATGGTGGCATGGACTTGGGGAGTACGGCTGGGCAGACAGATTACCAGCAACTCGATACCAAAGGGGAGTAAGTTTATGCCACATTGGGCCAACGATGCGACTGAACTGATTGGAAACACACCGCTAGTGAAACTGAACCGGGTCGTACCCGATGGTGCCACTGTACTGGCAAAGCTGGAAGCCTTCCAGCCGGGATATAGCGTTAAGGATCGCATTGCCGTGAGTATGATCAATGACGCCGAGAAGAGCGGCAAGATTAAGCGGGGTGCGACCATCATCGAGCCGACCAGCGGCAATACCGGCATAGGCCTGGCCTGGGTGGCGGCGGCGCGCGGCTATCATTGCATACTGCTCATGCCGGAGACGGTCAGCGTGGAGCGGCGTATGGTGCTGCGCCGATTAGGCGCCGAGGTCATCTTAACCCCTGCCGCTGAGCGGATGGGGGGAGCGATATCACGGGCGCGCCAGCTCCTGGAAGAAACAGATAACGCCTGGATGCCACAGCAGTTCGAAAATCCTGCGAATCCTGCCATTCACCGGGCAACGACCGCAGAGGAAATTTGGAATGATACCAACGGGGAGGTGGATGTACTGGTCTCCGGAATAGGCACCGGCGGTACCCTCACCGGCGTGGCGGAGGTCATCAAAGGGCGCAAGCCCGGCTTCCGTGCCGTAGCCGTGGAACCCAGCAGCTCTCCGGTGCTCTCGGGCGGACAGCCTGGACCAACCAAGATCCAGGGCATTGGAGCTGGATTTGTTCCCGACGTGTTGGACACCTCATTGATCGACGACATCGTGCAGGTCGCCGATAACGATGCTATCGAGATGGCACGCAGACTTGCCCGAGAAGAGGGGCTGCTGGTAGGAATCAGCAGCGGCGCTGCGGCGTGGGCCGCAGCTCAGGTTGCCGGGCGTCCAGACTCTACTGGTAAGCTCATCGTGGCCGTCTTTCCGGATCTGAGCGAGCGCTATCTCAGCACAGCGCTCTACGACGATGTGCGCGAGTAGCGAGTAGCCCCGCCGCTACCTGGCTGCTGGCCCTCTCGTCAGCTGCAGCAGCACGATCAGCAGCACGATCAGCAGCACGATCAGCAGCCGGGATCATGAGTGCATTGGGTGAGGAAGATTGCCGCTAAGTGGTGACCGGCGGGGAGGAGCCAGAGGCCGGATCGTTGGTGATATGGGTGGTATACTTCTGTCACCATCATTCATTTTATGCTACAGCGAGCCATCGCAGAAACGCAGCCGCGAAAGGCGTCGGGGAGGATTATCCCATGTCCACATCAGGAGGGCGGAAATGCGTGAAGTGATGCCCGAGGTTGAGCAGTGGCTTACGTCCGGTGAGCAGATTGCCGTTGCCAGAGTGATCTCGGTGGTAGGCTCAGCGCCACGTGGGCTTGGTGCTACGTTGGCTATCAACGAAAACGGTGGTATAAGTGGCTCAGTAAGCGGTGGATGCGTTGAGCCAGCGGTAATTGAAGAAGGAATGCGTTCTATCCGCACCGGAAAACCTCGCCTTCTCACATTCGGCATTACTGAGGAACAGAACCTGGAGCAGATTGGCCTTTCCTGCGGTGGAGAAATTAGAGTCTTCGTAGAGCGCCTCGAGCGTTCCGACGTGACATTGGCATTGCTCCGAGCGCTCCAGTTCGAGGAGCCCACTGCGCTCGCAACCGTGATTTCGGCTCCGCCCGGCCGGTCTCAGCTAGTTGGTGGGCAGCTCCTGGTCACTATGGGGCCGCGGGGCAAGGAGGCGATTCTGGGGACACTTGACCAAACCCCGCTAGAGCGTAGCATTACCACAGATGCCTATGAGCTACTACAACGCGGCGAATGTGACATACGGCGATACTCTGAGCCAGGCGGAGCGGAGCACAGCATCGAGGTTTTTTATGGAGTATTCCCTGCTCCACCGCGGCTTGTCATAGTTGGTGCCGGTCATATTTCTATGCCACTGACCAAGCTGGCGAAGGTGCTGGGCTACCATGTGATTGTGGTAGATGCGCGCGAGGCATTCGCGACGCGCGAGCGATTTCCTGATGCCGACGACGTGCTGGTAGAGTGGCCGGATGAAGCGCTTGGGCGCCTGATTATCTCGGCCAATACCTCCATCGCGGTCCTTACCCATGATGACAAATTCGACGTGCCTGCACTGGCTGCAGCGCTACGCTCTCCGGCCAACTATGTCGGCGTAATTGGTAGCCGGGGTACCCGGGAGCAACGTGAGCAGCGCTTGCGCGAAGTTGGAATCACCACCGAGGAGATTTCGCGTATCTATGGTCCTATTGGATTGGCGATTGGGGCCAAGACCCCGGAGGAGATTGCGCTTGCCATCTTGGCGCAGATGGTGGCCGTTCGTCACGGCGCCCGTCTCGCAAAGGAGGCAACACCCACTGCTTGACCAGCCCACATACCTGTGCTACTCTATGCACGATTAGACATTGATATTATCTAGGCCTGTCTGTGCCAAACAGCGTACTACGTCTCGTTTTCTATGGAAGGAGATTGGATGAGCAAACCAGTAAGCAAGCGTGAGTTGCTCGAGATGCAGATCAAGACCTACGAATTCTATGCCGGTCTCATAGATCGTGCAATCGGCGGTTCCCGGGCTAACACCATGCCCAAATGGGATGAGCAGCGTGCCGTTGAGTATAGGCAGCTTGCTGAAGAGTTGCGAGAGCAGTTGGCAGAGATGGACAAGCAGGACGCTACTAGCGCGCAGGCGGGCTAGCAGCGGAGGCGTATGAGGTAGGTCTCTCTGGGCCGCTACGGCGTTGACCTAGGACTTATAGTACCTGATGGCTCGTATCTACTTGACATCTATGCTAAGGTAGGCACACAGACATTGTAAGGGTCGATGACGCCCTGCGCCTGGTTGGAAAGTGTGACCCCTTCGGACAGTCATGTCGTATGGCACCTGAATTGAAAAGCTTTCTGCTTTCTCAGCTGCGCCAGAAATAGGTTGTTACTGGCCGGCGAAAGCAGGCATTCACAAGTTGCACATAGAGCGGCGTTCTTAAGCAAAGGTGCCAAAGAAATTCTTGAGATCATGAGCGTAGTAGTGGGATAACAATTTGTGACGGGTGCAGGGAGACTGACGAAATGGCTTCGCAATTTCTCACCACTAGCAGACTCAACAATATTATTAGTATGATTGTACTTGGGCGGCAGAGCGGTATCCTGCGCGTTGTGAGGGGCCAGGGATCTACTCGCGAGCTAGGCCAGATACAGTTTGTCGACGGCACCGCAGTCAGCGCCTTGCTGGGACGACTGACTGGCGGTAATGCCCTGAGCGTGCTGCAAAATTGGGGAGAATGTGTCTACTCGTTTGATGAGAATCCCGTGCCTGAGGCTGCTAGCCTGGCCAATCCAGATTCGATGAACTATTATGCGGGTTCTCCAGCTTACGAAGGCAGCCAGCCGACTCTAGATCCGGCTTCGTCTTTTCAGCCGGGTGGTTCCTGGCCTACCTATGGTGCTATGAATTCGCAACCTAACCCTTCTCCACTTCCCCCATCTTCCTCATTTGGCAATTCTTTTCCACGTGCGGGCTCTCAACCGGGATTCACGCCGGTTCCTTCAGGAAGATATACCGGAGACATGCCTGACTTTGATGCCATGTATGGTGAGATGCAGCCAGCTCCAAGCCAGCGGACGGGATACCCGAGCACTGCTTCACTGGGTCCCGGCGTGTTGGCACTGTGTCCCCGGCGCACCAGTCTCTCTGAGAATGTGGATCAGCTGCCACTCGACCGGCGTGAGCGGATGGTGCTGCTGCTGATAGATGGGCGCCGTAATTTGAGCGACCTGGCTCGACTTACCAGGCGGACGGAACACGAGATATTTCGGGTGATTGAACACCTATCTGGACTAGGGCTCATCCAGCTGAACTACTGAACATGGTACTCTAAGGTTGGTGCGGCCAAAAGTCGGGCCACTTCGTTTTTCACCAATAGGGCACGTACCCTATAGCTGAAGATAGGGGCCGGTGCGGAGCCAGCTGATCCTCTCCTTTAAGGAAGGGGAGTCCACGCCGGAATTTGCGGACACAACAGATGCCACAATCGGTGGCGCACTCTGGTGACGGGGCGGCATATGCACGCCACTCTCGGGGAAAGCAGGAGGACACGCCAAGATGTTTCCAAGGTGGCGTCTGGGTATTCGTCTGCAGTTGACGATCATAGTAATCCTGGGCACTGTCCTAACCACGGTAGCGACCCTGTTTATTGCGGATAATGCCATCAGAAATTATGTTCTCGCACAGGCGCAGGCACAGGAGAGCGATAACTCACAAATCGCCCTGTTGGTGTTGCACAATAACTATGGCGCCAACATTTCCATTTCGGCGGACGGCAAGCTGGTAGCCGACAGCCCAACCTCTTTCAATGGTATCAATGTTTCGTTGACCTCGCCCACGTATGGGACATTTCCGCTGAACGGCGATACCGACTACGTAGATTCGGTCAAGCACTTGATTAATGCCGATGTCTCACTGTACCAGTGCGCCAACAACACGAATGTGTTTACCGGCTGTATACGTGTGGCATCCACCTTTATCAAGCCCGGAACTACCAATATACGAGACACTGGAGAGCTTTTGCCGGAGACCGTCAGTAAGGGTATGCAGTTGGCCTCGACGACTCCTCAGCCGACACTGGGTAATGATAGCGAGTCCAACATCGACTATTATGCTTACTATACTCCTATCTTCAACGGCCAGAACCAACTGATCGCCGTGTTGTGCATAGAGGTGCCCCTTAATACCATCAACAGTCTCATCAACCGGACAACGGTAGAATTGATTCTCATCGGCTCGGTCATCATGGTTGCCGGCATGATCTTCGCTCTTTTCTTTGCCAATACTATTATTACCACGTTACAACGCGCCGCTCGGCAGGTTAACACTGCCTCCGAACGAATTGGCAATATCGCTGTCCAGCAGTCAAGTGGTGCTGCCCAGCAGGTCTGGGCTATTAATGCTATCAATCAAGCTCTGCAGAATTTCTCGGACACGGCGAAGGATATATCTCAGCGTACTGATCAGCTTGCCTTGATGGGTAATCAGGTATTGCAGCGCCGGGCCGAGATTCCGCCGTCACAGATTGATTCGATCCTTGCCTATATGACACGGTCGGTGCGTGACATCAGCGGATCGACCAGGCAACAGGCTGCCCAGTACGAGCGAATGACGGGCGCTATGCAGGCGGTCATCGAAATCGCGGAACAGGTGGCGGGCAACTCACAGCAGAGCACTGAGAGCGCTGAACGTCTCGAACTGGTCGTACGTCAGCTCCAGCAGGTAGTTGGCATGCGGCTGGCCCGCGGCCGAGGGACCAACGATGCACTTGGCATTGATAGCGCGCGGGAGCTAGGCCGGTCGCCGGCAAGACAGGAGAAGGCAAAGGGCACCGTCCATTCGGTGCGTCCCGGCGGCAGGAGAACGGATGAGCCGGCTGCTGCGCTGGGTACTGGAGGCACTCTGCCAGGTCTGGATCAGGTGCCGATGGGCCAGATGGGTGCTCCAGGTCCCGCCATGGGCAACATGGGTATGATGCCTCAGCAGGCACCTCGCTCGTCACGCGGCCTGGGTGCTGATTGGGGGGCGATGCCGCAACAGATGCCGGGGATGTCGCAAGCGTATGGTATGGGTGGCAGACGTATGTCCGCCCCTGGGGATCGTCGTATGCCGGGTGGAATGATGAACTTCGATCCGGGTCCGAACAGTATGCAGTCAGGTAATCTAGGAAGCGGGCAGTTACGCGGCGATATGGGGCCTGGATACGCCGGCTCGACCTACGCCGGGCCCGGTAACCCAGCAGGCGCGTTCAGAGTCGAGGATTGGCGCCTGCCGCCATTGCCGGACCTTGACCCTCCACCTGGGTGGGAAGACATGCGTGGCCAGGGCTATAGCTCTCTGCCTCCTCAGGACCAGATGGGGAATTCGGCTCCCCATTCCGGGCAGCCGCGGCCTTTGCTCCCACCGCAGCGCACTTCCGGACGCGGCAATAACTCCGGTCCGGATCGATCCAACCAGAACAGTGGCGGCTGGACGCGTTGATTGTTACCCGGTGCCCTTAGATGCTCTCCGGCACGACATGCCAGCAACGGTTCGTGCCGGCTCCCGACTTAGAGGGGAGCCGTGGACTTGTCAGCGCTCATACTGTACAATAGCACCGGCATCCACTTGCTACACAGCTGGCTTGCTCTTGAGGTATCGACTGGTAACCGCCAATGGAAAGGTGGACACGACCCGTGTATGAAGATGTGATTGCCCAGGTACCCCTCTTTAGCGACCTATCACGGCGTGAACTGCAAATCCTTGCGGCAAACTGTCGCGAGCGCGACTATCCTGCCGCTTCCACGCTTATGCGCGAGGGTGAGACCGGTGTTGGGCTCTTTGTTATCGTCAGTGGTAAAGTGCGAGTGTTTCAGCAAACTGGCAGCGGAGACACGCGAGAACTGGGCACATTCGAGCGTGGTGCAGTGCTCGGTGAGTACTCGCTGCTTGACGATCTGCCGCGTACGGCAACTGTTGTTGCGTTGGAACCCACCCGAGCGCTGGTCATTCCAGTGTGGGACTTTCGCGCGGTTCTGCGCGAATCGCCGGAGATCGGTATCAAACTCTTGGCGGTGGTGAGTGGCCGCTTACGCAGGCTGGGAGCCAGCTGATCCTTGGAAGGTTCACAACCTTCGATACTCTGGACGATACCTTATATCTGCCGGGCTATCCGTGAGAGCGGATGCCCTTTGGCAGATATCTCCAGCCGGTTAAACCAGCCGAAGGCGCTCTGGGCCACCGCATAATGGTCTTGTTCCAGCAATGCTTGTATTTGGTTGAGAATCTGCTGGGCGATGGCCGGTGCGGCCAGTTCGACGAAGAGATGGGCAAATGAGTGCAGGGTGATATCGCGAGCGCCAAGTTGGTTAGCTATGTCGATAATTGTCTCGGTTGCCCGCTCCGCCGCTCTCTGCGGCCCTCCTTCATCGGCTTTTTCCACGGCAGCGAAGACTAACAGACCCTCCCCCATGCGAACTGTCTCGGGTGTCGCATTGGCCACCTTGGAGCGCCCTCGTTCCACCGGTTCAGCCACAAACCTGTCCACGTGCCAGATCAATAGACGCATGACTACCCTTGCCTCTCCCTCACAGAAATAATATCGGCCGCAGACATACATGAGAAGCGCTTGCTTTTTCGCCTGGGCAAAAGTCACTCGCGCTGCCAAGATACTCTAGAAATATTTTAGCTTGGGGCTCCCGGCAGCAGAAGGACAGGCTATGGGCGTATTTTATACAGTAGTCAAATCGTAGTAGCAAAGAGCAATGTCACGGCATCTCTGGCTCCGTTCATGCGAAATTGCTTGCCGGAACCAGACAACAGGAGATCACAGCTGTGATCGTACTATAAAGATTTCTAGGAGACTGATAGATATGCCCTCCGTTGGAGTCTTTGCCTCGATCTTTGACGAGCATGGACGCATTCTTTGTGTCCGGCAGAACTATGGCCCGCGCAAGTGGACACTGCCTGGCGGTAAGATGGAGGCCGGCGAGTCGCCATTCGAGGCTTGCTTACGCGAAGTGAAGGAAGAGACCGGCTACTCTGTTGAGGTAGAGCATCTCATTGGGGTGTATTCTACTCCCTACAAAGATGATGTGGTGATTTCATTTGCCTGCCGCGCCATCAGACGCGATGAGTGGCGACCTGGCAGTGAGATAGCAGAGATTGGGTTCTTTGGTCGAGATGAATTGCCGCGTCCAATGCGGCAACGCACGAGAGTGCGTATCTTTGACGCCTTTGACGGCCTGAGCAATGTCGTCCGTGTGTTTGGGCGCGAGGTTGAGAGCAAGGCCGGTTAGAGCGCCACCCTGGGAAAGTTACTGCTCCCTGCGGTCGAAAGAACCGCAAATGCACACGAGCTGTGGCAAGAGATATTACGAGCTGCTACTGACAAAGTAGCAGCTCGGCGTCATAGTTTGGCAAGGTAGCCTCCCTCTGACTCTCCTAAGACTCGGTTGGTTCAGCTTCATCAGCCAGTGTAGCTTCAGTGGTAGCTATCTGTGAGCCAGCGGTGCCGGCCGTTCCAGCGATTTCTGAATCATCTTCGACCGGCTCTGTCTCTGCAGGTAGGCTTGACCTGGTCTCTGAGGTAGCGGTGACCTCCGGCTCGACAGTGGCAGTGACCTCCGGCTCGACAGTGGCAGTGACCTCCGGCTCGACAGTGGCAGTGACCTCCGGCTCGACAGTGGCAGCTAGCTCGCGTTGTTGAGCTAGAGCCGCCTGGAAAGCCGTAGCCATTGCCGTGGGTGGTTCCTCAGCCGCGGCACGCGAACGTCCTGACTGCGCGGATGGACTTGAAGGCTGTTGAGCTGCAGTCTCGGTTACGGCGCCGGCGGAGACCACCCGCTGATCTGGGAAGGACCGCTCCTCGCCAGCTAACTCCTCCGCTGGCTGCGCAGACGTGGTCTGCTCAATCGGTGCACTTTCATCCGCCTGGCGGATGGAGAGACCCAGACGGCGGCGCTCGGCGTCGATGCGCAGAATGCGCACCTGCACCTCTTGCCCTTCCCGGAGCACCGCTTTGGGATCCTGCTGGCCGGCTGGAAGTTCGGAGAGGTGGATGAGCCCTTCTACACCATCTTCGATTCGGGCGAACGCGCCAAACGGCGCTATCTTGGTGATGGTGCCGGTGACGAGCTGGCCTACCTGGTAGCGCTGCTCCACAGTGGTCCAGGGGTCCACCTCGGCGCGTTTGATGGAGAGGGCAATCTTCTTCTTCTCCTTGTCCACCGCCAGGACCTGTACCTCTACCTCTTGACCCACTTTGAGGACTTCACTAGGGTGGTTGACCCGGCTCCAGGCGAGCTGGCTAATATGGACCAGACCATCCGCTCCGCCCAGGTCTACGAAGGCACCGAAATTAGAAAGGTTACTTACCACGCCCTTGCGTACCTCTCCGACCTGTAGCTCGTTCAGGAGCTCTTCGCGCCGCTTCGCGCGCCATTCCTGAACCGCCAGCCGCTCCGAGAGTATCAGGCGGTTCCGATTGCGATTGATCTCGATGATCTTGAGTTGCAGCTTGCGACCCACCATGCTTTGCAACTTGGCCTGCGTCTCGACGTTGTCGGCCGTATCTTCGCGCTTGAGATTGAGGATCTGACTGATCGGTACGAATCCCCGTATCCCTTCGAGATTGACGATCAGGCCGCCCTTATTGTGGTCGATGACCTCGGCTTCCAGGAGGTCACCCCGCTCATACTGCTCCTGGGCGATACGCCACTGCCGCTCGAGTCGTGCTCGTTTGATAGAGACAATGGCATGGCCCTCGGGGGTCTCAGGCTGCATGACATAGACCAGGACATCATCTCCCACATGGAGCTCGGAGAGCGAGCCATAGCCCTGGGCCGGCAACTCCTTGGTGGAGAGCACCCCTTCACTCTTCAGGCCAATCTCCACCAGGATTTCATCCTGGTCGATTCGGGCTATCTGGCCCTCAACGACTTCGCCGCGCTTGATGCTCTTAAATTGAGCATCCTGCTCGTCCAGCAAACGCTGCATTTCACTCATATCGGGCATGTCATCTGGGTCAAAAGCCGAATTATGCCCATTCTGAACCTGGCTCTGCGCGGTCGCGCGATCGTCGTCTACGCTCATCGTCCTACGTGCGGCGCGATACCTGGCGCAAAGATGCGCCAGAAGGTGCGCCGCTTCCCCTTTCGTAATTTTGGTGTTCAATGCTCCAAATAGACCCGAGGCCTCATAGTCCCGGCCTTCCGCAAACCCATCAGGATTCGTGCGCTATTCTCCGAAATTAGTCTGCCGAATCATATTACGGCTCCAGGGCCACTGGTACTTGCGGAGGATCTCAACCTAAATCCCTGTTGAGATATCCAAAAAGTGGTCTTTAGGAACTGGAGCAGCGTTCCAAAGAGTGACCCAGTAACTATCCGTAATATCTACCAAGCTGAAGCTCTGCCGGTACCTCCAGAAAACCGGAAAATCGCATATCAATCTGGCAACACCGACACGTGCTCATGTGGAAAACAGCGCCCTGTCGCAACCAGGCCACGCACATTATGCGCCCTATTGGCCTCGAGCGAAGATGGAGTTGCCTCAACTGATGGGCCGGCAATTCAATGGGAAGAGGGAGTGACCGCGCGGGCCGGGGTGACGAGTAACGTCGAGGTGTGCGCTAGCTTACCAGGGGAAGCGCCTTTGGCCGCTACGTATTAAACTCTTACGATAGGCGGCATATTTTGCCTGCGAACGTCTACGGTGCCTGTCTACGTGACCTATTGTGCTAAAAATTGTCTGTACGACAGCATCAGAACAGAGAATTGCTGAAAGCACATACTGCTTTCAGCTGTTGCAACTGATTCCAACGCCCGCGTACCACACGAGCCGCATTGCATGCCCCCACTTCTCACCGTATTATACCAAAGGCTGTGTGGTAGCGCAAGATACATCACAACACAATCCTGGGGATCCAGCCATTATGAAAATACTGTCAGATTGTGATTACTCATTGATTACTATATCCAAAAGAGACTGTACTCCATTCCGATATCATAATGCTGTAATTGCTCTCGTGTAGCTAGAACTGGAGGAGTCTATGCTGCGAGAATCGCTGCTACACGACGCCGGCGGGTTGGTAACATTTCTGCGAGAGCACCTACCCGCTTTGGCGCCGTATGTGCTTGCCGGACCAGAGCTCTCCGCTCGCGCAGCTGCTGTCTTGGTCCCGCTATATTCGATCGACGGTGAGCCGTTTCTTCTCTTTACTAGACGGTCCACCGATCTTGCCAAGCACAAAGGAGAGATTTCTTTTCCCGGCGGCTCGCGTGACCCGGAGGATGTCACTCTGACCACAACTGCGCTACGTGAGGCGCGAGAAGAGATTGGACTCGATCCAGCGGGAGTAGAGATTCTCGGTGCTCTACCGCCAGTCTTTGTCTCGGTAAGTAATTTTGTGATTACACCACAGGTTGGCTGGCTTGGCCAAGATCTGCCGGCATTGGTCGTCAATCCCGCGGAGGTGGCCGAGCTGATTCAGGCTCCGCTGGCTGCACTGGCCGAGCCCGAAATCTACCACACCGAGGTCTGGAGCTTTTTCACCTCAGCACATACCGTGCATTTCTTTGAATTCGGCCCTTATCTCATCTGGGGAGCCACCGCCCGAATGCTCTTTAGCCTGCTCAGTCTCTTACCACCACTAAAAGCCTATCCGGATAACATGAACCTACCTTACAACTCCTGAACGAACCACTCCGAGGCCAACGTCGCACCGGTCGAGAAGAGCATGTCTCGTTTGGACTGGTCCAAATGCCCGCAGACGATCACCGCTTGGACTGCGCCGCGTTGGCGTGCTTGGGCATAGATCTGCTCCAACAACTGCGCCCCCACTGTATTCCACATATCGGGAGAGGCTAGGCAGAAATCATCGATCTGGCACGTCAAGCCACCAGGGTCATACACAGGCGGAGCTGGGACAAGACTGGCGATAAGAAACCCTAGGAGCTGCGTGTCTTGAATACACACGGCGGTGAGGACCTTTTCAGTCTCCACCAGTTGCGCAAAATAGCCGGATTGTGCCAGACGAGCATCAGGAGCGGGATTCCAGAAGCGAGGTTGATAGCGAGCGTACTGGGTTCGCCGTTGTTCCGCCAGATCGAGCATGGCTGGGACATCGGAGGCTTCAGCGCGGCGAATGAGCGTGGTCATGACCTACTCCTTCTCCCTATGGCAAGAGCCCAGCAGCGCGGAAAGCAATCAAGCCACAGGCGAAATGCACAAATGCGAGATAGTTCTCTGGCTTCTTGTCCCAGCGAATCAGCAGACGGCGAAAGCGATTCATCCAGGAGTGCGCCCGCTCCACGACCCACCGCCGTGCTTTGAAGCCGGCGACCTGTTTGATGGCTTTGGCCTCTTCCCCTCGTGAACGCACATGAGCGGTGAAGCCAAACTCTTGCAGGATGGCATACACCTCATCATAGTCATAGCCCGCATCCAGGCACAGGCCCTGTGGGTGCTCCAGAGTGGGCGCCGGCCGCTCTACCACCAGAGTCGCGAGGGTGGCGCCCACCAGTTTCATATCATGCCGATTGGCGCCGTCCACCTCCAGGCCGATCGGCACCCCATGCCCCTCGGTCAGCAGACTGCGTTTGACGCCGGACTTGCCCCGGTCGGTGGGATTGCGCCCGGTTTTTTTCCCCACCCAAAGGCGCCTTGGTCAACGCCCCATCCATCGCCAGCCAGTCCCAGTCGATCCCGAACAGCTCATCAAACTGCTGGACCCCAGCTTGCCAGAGCTGGAGGAAGACACCCACCTCCACCCAGGCTTGAAACCGATCATGGGCCGTCGAATGGGCACATAATTCGGTCTGGTCCAGCGCCTGCCACTGGCAGCCGGTCCGTAACACATAGAAGATCGCGTCGGCGCAGGTACGATCCGCTACGCGTGGGCGACCTCCCCCAAACCGATGCGTATTAACGTGCTCCGGCAGCAGCGGCTGCAGGACCGCCCACAACTCATCCGAAATGCGGAATCCCGTCGTGGTGCGGTTATTGGGGGTGCGCTGGCGCGTGCGCTCCGTTGGTTGGATATCTTGTTTGCTCATA
>JBKQTH010000213.1:0-3761 GCA_052143275.1 Ktedonobacterales bacterium
TGTTCACCGACAGCACAGTAATGGTGTACGACAGAAACGGTGAGCTGATACCTGCACTATGGGGGCCATACAAAGAAGTTATCGATGGATTGCTGAGTATTGTACACGATCCCGAGATTATCCTTGCCGACCACATAGACTTACCTGACGGAAGGATAACTTGGGCAGAACTTACTCGCTTTTACCCTGCCAGAAAACCTGCAGTCTATCATGAGCTGATCATACCCTAGCCCAACGCTTTTGCATCACAAGCCAAGCTACAGCGATCTTTGGCTCACCGCTGGCAATCGGACGTGCAGGCCACTACAGGGTGAACGAGACATGACCATAGATAGGGGACGGCTACAGGGGACGTCTCTATCCATATACCGGAGCGCGCGGTCGCGGCTGCCGGTGAGCAAAAGAGAAGCGGGACGATCGACCCCAACGTTGGTGAGTGATAGGCGAAACACTACGGTAGCTCGAGGAATCCTCCAGACAGAGAGGCGTGCCAGGAGCTCCTGTGTGAGCGGCTGCAGCCGCGCAGCTTTTTCAGCCACATACCTGACAGCAATCAGCCATAGGAGCAGACCAGATGGGCGTACGAGCTATCGAAACAATGTACAACGGCTACCGATTCCGTCACGACAAACTGAGAAAGCTGGCTATTCTGGCGACCCACGCCAAGAAGTCCGCTTCCGGCATGTCGGCCTTAGCGCGGTTGCAGATCCAGCAAGACGGTCGGACGTTGCCCTTCACGTACCCAATTGTACTGTCAATCCGGTCAATGCCGTTGCACACGTATTCGCCATTCGTGCCTTTGACGCCTGGGAAGGTTCGGCTCGGAAGGGCACTGCAGTAGTAGCATGGTTGTTCAATAATGGAGCGGAACTCGTCTTCGTTAAGGTCAAAAGCGTAGCCACGTTCTCGTGCGCTCTTGCGGTAGAGAATGAGCAGTTGCCGGAAGGCGGATGCGCCGGTTGGCAACCGGTTCGCGCCAGCCGCACCACCATACAGTGCACGGTTCTCGGACTGGAGGCACCCGCAACTACGAGTGGAACCGTCCTTGAGGTCAGGCCAGAGAACCGTGATACTCTGACCACAGTCACACAGACAGCGCCAAGCACGATACCACGATCCCCGTTTGAATTCCTTGCCAGCATATTCGATTACCGTGAGCCGGCCGTAGCGCTCACCAGTATGCTCTACATAAGGTTTGCCCATATCACAGCTCCTATTGCACCCATCAATATTATACAGCAATACAGGTGGTGTGATCGAGCTACCTATGATATGGCACACGACGGAGGCGAACACGCATGACCATAAGGCCAATTGAGACAGTCTATAAAGGGTACAGGATGCGCAGCCGCCTAGAGGCGCGATGGGCTGTGTTTCTTGACTCACTCGGCATACCGTGGGAATACGAGAAAGAGGGCTACGACCTAGGTGGCGTTCCCTACTTGTGTGACTTCTGGCTGCCAGAGCAATGCGATTGGTTCGAGGTGAAGCCACATGCGCCGACTGATGGCGAGGAACAGAAAGCGGAAAAGCTAGCTCTGGAGACAGACAGTCGTGTGACTATGGGGCTTACCATCCCAAGTCCTTGGTATGAAGGGCTACCAGGCGGCCGTAAAGCACTCTTGGGCTATTCGCCTACGTTGTGGGCATGGACGCCAGGGATTGACGTGACGAACCAGGCAACAGGCATCAGTCGAGAGGAAGGAGGGATGGAATGGACCATCTGCCCTACCTGCGGGTATGCCGGGATAACGCTCTGGGGCAATACCGACGATCTGCACTGCCGGTGCCCGCATGCCCCCCGTGGCTATAGGGGCGCGCTCCATCCCCGTATTGAGGCCGCCTACGACGCCGCGCGTCAGGCCCGTTTCGAGTTTGGTGAACACGGTGAGCCAGGCATGCTTCCTAGCTATCCAGAGGCTCCCAAAGTGCTGCCACGTCCTAGGGAAACGATCTATAAGGGCCACCGCTTTCTGAGCCAATTGGAAGCGCGCTGGGCCGTGTTCTTTGATGCGCTCGACCTCAAATGGCTGTATAGAAAAAGGGAGTTCGTGCTCTTGACTGGTGAGCACTTCGAGCCAAGTTTTTGGCTCAGTAATGTAGACAGGTATGCCGACGTCACGCCCGGCCCGTTATCTGAATTATCTGAAGAGGAAGAGGACAAATACATTCTGTTTGCGCAGCAGTATGGGCACCCCTGCCTCATGCTCGACGGGGTGCCGACAGTGCAGGCCTACTGGGGCTGGGATATTTGGGAGATCGACGGCAAGACCGAAGCGATGGCCAGAGACTACATTTTCTGTGACGGGAGCGACTTCCCGCAGACCACACATCGCGTCTTTGCCTCAACTGGTGCCACTCGCGAGGGCGATCGCACGCTAGACCCCAAAGGATATAAAGCGTTGCAACAAGCGGTAGATACTGCCCGCCAGATCAGCTTTCGGGATGCATGGAGAACGTAACCCGTTGACCGGTTGCCATGAGTCGGCATAGTTCTTAGCCTCATTTGCGCTGTCGTCTCTTGTACCCCGCTGCTCGTAATGCGAAATACTTCAACATTGTTGAAGGAATCCGCTAGACCATCTCGATGTGCAGCTCCTGCAGATGCGATGCCTCCACCAGCGCGCTCAGGCGAAGTAGCTCGATTACCACCACTTCCCCACGCATTGAAGTCAACGATTACGCTAAACATTGGCCGTTGGCCGGTCCCACTGGATTCGTCGCCTATCAAAGGCATAGGAGCAATCTACAAGGCGGCGCCAGAGCTCACATCACCTTTTAAGACGCACTCAAAATCGCCTGCGCTGCTAGGGCCACGTCACCATCTGCTGCTCGCAGTATGCAGGCGTCACACCGAAAATAAGTGGACTCATACCACATACACGCGATGAGCCGGCGTGCCGACCGAATCATGTGTCGGCGTCGGCGTAGCCACCCGTTTTTACCTGCGCAATGTTCTAGTCCCCACGCCTGACGATCCGGAGCAGCAATGATGGGCGGGCAAGTCCCAGAGCATCTGGCTGCAGATGTCCCAGATTGATGGGCTGGAGCTCGGGTGGTAGGGGATAGGGTCTTGGTGTCCAGTAGAGTGGCCGAATAAAGCTTGGTTGCACAGGCAAATGGGTTAGCGCATGCCGCCATTCCCGCTCCACTTGCTGGGACTCTGCCGCGTGCTTAGACCAGAAGAGCTGGAACATGTCTGCCTCGTCAATCAAGTCGAGCAGTTTTGGAGCCCATTCCTCGCCTGCCCGCAGAGCTTGGACATCGCGCAGAAATCGGTCGCCGCTCGCCTCCACGACTGTCTCAAATGCCCGCACAATCGGTTCGTCCTTGCGCGAGTAGGACGGAAAGGTGTTACGGTACCCAAAGACACGAGGACTGATGTATTCCGATCGGTGCGAGGGCTGGCGGACCTCGCGCACAAAAATGGAGAGAGGGATCTGATTGCGCAGCAGAGGACCTTCGAGAATAAGGATTTGGCCATTCACTGCTCGGCCTGGCGACGCGTCTTCAGCGCGAACGCGGAATTCGTAGCACTGCACATCGTCGGTCCACTCGGCGGTGACTGACCGAGGATCCATGCGGAACCCTGGTAGGCTAGGCACGATCGTGAGCCGCGCCCCGCGCCGCAAAGAGGTAGGAGTGGGTGCGTTGGCGGCGCGGTACTCTCCACGCTCGCGCAGCAGGCGTTCTGCAGCCATCTCCTCCAGCAGTGCAATTGCTTGGTCAGTGTCGAAGGCAATGAAGACCAAAAGGCGATC
>JBKQTH010000214.1:0-5682 GCA_052143275.1 Ktedonobacterales bacterium
CCTACGCGTAGTCCCTCAAATAAAAGTCGATCCTGTGGCCGCCTCATTGGATGATGAGGACAGGCCACGATCGAAGTAAATCAGGTGACGAGAGCAGAAAACAGCACGCTAGGCGACCATGCCTGGCAGATCAATTTGATGGACACCGTCGTAGGACACTCCAACTATGAAATCATGTGAGCTCTGGCCACCATGTCTACCGGTGGCACTGAGGTAGGGGACGTAGCGAGCGCGGCTCATGGCTGATGCTGGTTGAGCTCGGCCACGAAGGCCAAGGCTTCGGGGAGATGATACTCTTCGCCATACACCGCGCCCGGTCGTCGGGGAGCTTCCATGAACTTCACGTGCTCCCATCCTCCTATATCTACCGGCGCAAAGCCGCTGTCCTCGATGAGTTGCGCGACCACGCGCTTCGCCTCCGCGTCTTCCCCCGCATAGAAGAGCACGACCCGGTCAGAGCCCTGACGTCCGGCGGTCTGGGCCTGAAAGCCCGCGGTGAGCGTGTTATAGGCCTTGACCAACCGGGCTCCCGGCATGCGCCGGGCGTTGAAAGCGGCCGCGCTCAGGCCATCCGGCGGAGTGACAACCCCTCCGGGGCCGAATTGGTTGGTGGTGTCGATGACTATCTTGCCGGTGAGATCGCCGGCAGCGGCCAGCGCCGCATCAATGGTTGTCCACGGCACTGCGAGCATCACCACCTCGCCGAATTCCACCGCCTGGCGAGGTGTGCCGACCCCTGCCTGCGGACCAGTTGCCGCTGCCAGCTGGTCGAGCTTGGCCTGGTCGCGTGCAAAGCTGAAGAGCACTTCGTGACCAGCTCGCACAAACAACTGCCCCGCATTACCTCCGATATGCCCCGCTCCGATAATCCCAATACGCATGGTTTCATCTCCTCATGTCTTTTAGGTCTTGGCCTCGCTCTGCGTTAGGTTCGCAGTGCCGTCGGGTCCACTCAGCCGCCAGAGAGCCCGGCCGGCTACCCAGTCGGCGCCCCGGCGGAGGGATCGGCTGCCACCATGCCAATGAAACGCGCCCCTGGCGCGTGTAGTGTGGACGGCAGCATGGTGGCAGCCGATATAACTCGGATCAGGCATCGCGAACACCTATTGATTATCGATACCGGATAGCAGACTAATCAAGGATACGCAGCTAGACAAACAGGTAGTTTCTCGTCTCGGACGGTTCTACGCATTCGTAGACTTCGTTATCCTTGATGAGAGTACACCGGCCTGTTGCCAGGATGTTGCGGCACCAGTCGACCTGCTCGCCGTAAGGAAGCGGAACCACAAAGCCATCCCAGCTCTGCGCAAACTCAGCCACGACTGGTGTCGTATAGGCGCGTCCGCTACGGCGTCCCGTATGCTGTAAGGCGGCGTACGGGCTATGGGGGCGCCCAGCAATCTCCAGGGTTCGAGGGTTTAGGTAACGTTTGTTGAAGACCCGGATTTTGTCTCGTAACCACTCCCGGTAGCGCCGAGCTATCAAGGCCATCAACAGGAGTAGCAAGGATGACCCCAACTCCGGCAAACCAACCTCGACTGCCGTCGGAGCGCTGCTGGGTAGCGGCCGTCTTCACGGTCGAATCGTCCCCTTCTTCTGCGCACTTTGCCGCTTAGTTTTTTCCGCCAGGGTACCGGCCTCGCGCTGGTGGAACACGTGGGAGGCGACCAGTGCGGCCGCCTGCACGTGCTCGACACAGGCCTTGTCAGCTCCTTCGGGGTCACCAGCCAGGACAGCCGCAAGAATACGGCGCATCTCCGCCAGACTTTGGCTGGCCCGCCCCGGCTGAGCCAGGGTGAGATACCGCAACCAGGCAATACGGTCCCTGAGGGACCCGACGATTGCGCTCATGGTGCGATTGCTGGCACCCCCGAGCAGCACGGCGTAAAAGAGATCCTTGGCGGCTACTAGTGGCGGCAAGTCCGCCAAACGCCCGGCAACTTCGACAGCTGCCAGCGCTTCCTGGAGTGCCGCCAGTTGCCCACTATCCGCCCGCTCTGTAAACAGACGGCCGGCCAAACCTTCTACTGCACCGCGCACCTGATAGATCTCTTCGGCCTCTGCCAGCGTCATCGTCGCGACAACTAGTCCTTTCTGCGGGATGTTCTGGACCAACCCATGACCTTCGAGGTGGCGCAGCGCCTCCCGCAACGACGTCCGGCTCACTCCGAGAAGCGCGCGAAGTTCCCTTTCAATAAGCCGGTCGCCTGGGCGAAAATGCCCGCTGAGAATGGCTTGGCGCAAGTGAAACTCCACCTGAGTGCGCACGGGCGCGGCGGAGCGGGCAATAGTAAACGGCGTCGCACCTAAGGGAAGAGGACCGGACATTGCTCGCGGCCTTTCTGTTTACCAAACGGTCTCTTGAGCTGGCGGTCACATTGTACGACAGTACGGCAATATGCTACACTATCCTTACTAATATCCACTGAGCGCAACCCTGGTCGCAGCTACCCGCGAGATAGGCGAGATAGGTATGGTAGAGCTTAGTGTGCCTGCAGGTGGTGGCTCGCGCTTCCGCCATTCCTCCTTTCGTTTCCGGCCGTGCCCGCGCGTCAGAGTGCGACCCTCATCAACCCACCAAGAGCGTCGTGTTGTTCTAGCACAGTCGGGTCTCCGGGATGTCGCTCTGTTGGCAGCCCAGGGACCCAGCAGATCCATTCGCAGATCCATTTGCCGCGGGAGAGGAGGGCTGCATATGGATACCTCGGTAGGCATCGACTGGTGTGACTACTTGCACTGCCTCTCTGACGACCAGATGCGCGAGCTGGCTACGTGGCTGGCGGCCGAGTCTCTCAAGGTCAGTGAGTTCACCGATATCGTTGACCGGGTCTATGCCCAGGCATCCGAGAATTGGCGTGGGCGGTCGCCAGCTTTTGTTGCTAGCTATGGCCGACCCATCATGCAGAGATACGCCCGCCGCAGACGAGGCTTCGCTGAGGCTCTGGCGGCCGTTGAAGATGCCAAAATGAGTGGAGCCTTGCCTGGTGATTTTGCCTCGCAGGAGCTCCAGCCGCTCCGGTTACCTCAATCCGAACCGCGGAGCGTCGAGGACGTGCTCAGCGCGCTGCAGCGGGTGCGAGCCAATTCGACGTGAGCGGCACCCTTCTTCATCCATCCGAATCTATCCGAAACAGAGCCTAGCGAGTCTGGTGAGTACGGCGAGTACGGTGAGTGCGGCACGAGCACTCAGCGAGACCATAATCTTCATCACTGGTACCTGGTACAGTGTGGTACAGGTCGCTTAGGCAGACCGTGCTCTGCCTCAGGCTAGTGGATCAGAAAGGACGAGGCCGATGAGCTTCATGAACCGTCTCTTTAGACGGGACAACCCCGCTGCAGCGCCACCGGCACCCGCGGCAGAGGCCGTAGCGCCGACTGAGGCTACCGCAAAGCAGGCGGCTGTTGAGCAGCCAGCACCGCAGCCAAACATGAACCAGAACATGAGCGTGTCTGCAGCCCAGGTAGGAGGTAAACCAAGTATGGCGTTACAAGATGAAGGTGTGACCTATTCTGAAGCGCAGATTGCCGTGCACTGGCGAGAAGAGGATTACTATCCCCCTCCTCCAAAGTTTATTGGTCAGGCGAATGCGACCGATCCTGCCATTTTCGAACGGTTCCGCGAGGAGAACTATCCGGAGTGTTTCAAAGAGTACGCCGATCTGCTCACCTGGGACCACTACTGGCACACCACGCTGGATACTAGTAACCCACCGTTCTGGAAGTGGTTCGTCGGGGGCCGGCTCAACGCGTCGTACAACTGCGTCGATCGTCACCTGGCGACGAGCCGCGACAAGGCGGCGATCCAGTGGGTACCTGAGCCGGAGAACGAAGCAACCAAGGCCGTCACCTATCAGGAACTCTACGTTCGGGTCAATGAGTTTGCCGCGTTGCTCCGTGACTTTGGTGGAGTCAAGACCGGCGACCGGGTCACCTTCCACCTTCCTATGGTCCCTGAGCTACCGGTGTCTATGCTGGCCTGTGCGCGCCTGGGAGTGATCCATTCCGAGGTGTTTGGCGGCTTCAGCGGAGTGGCCTGTGGTGGCCGTATTGCCGACTCCGGCAGCCGCATCCTGGTGACGATGGATGGCTACTACCGCAACGGAGCCGTGGTCGACCATAAGGCCAAGGCCGACGAAGCGGTGATCGCCGCCCGCGAACAGGGCATGGAAGTGGAGAAGGTCCTGGTCTGGCGCCGCTATCCCGGCCGCTACCTCTCACAGAGTCCGATGGTACCGGGCCGTGATTTCTTCGTCGACGAGGTCCTGAAAGACTACTATGGGCAACTGGTTGAACCGGTATCCATGCCGGCGGAAGCGCCCCTGTTTCTCATGTACACCAGCGGCACGACCGGTAAACCCAAGGGGTGCCAGCACAGCACCGGCGGCTACCTGGCCTATGTTACCGGCACGTCCAAGTACTATCAGGATATCCATCCGGAGGATACCTACTGGTGTTTTGCCGACATCGGCTGGATCACCGGCCATTCCTACATCGTCTATGGTCCCTTGTCGCTCGGGACGACCAGCGTGATATACGAAGGGGTGCCGCTCTACCCCGATGCCGGTCGTCCCTGGCGGATCGCCGAGCAGCTCGGGGTGAACATCTTCCACACCGCTCCGACGACGATCCGCATGCTGCGCAAGGCGGGACCCGACGAGCCCAGCAAATATCGCTACCACTTCAAGCACATGACCACTGTGGGTGAGCCCATTGAGCCCGAGGTCTGGCGCTGGTACTACAATACCGTGGGCAAAGGCGAAGCGGTAATCGTGGATACCTGGTGGCAGACCGAGAATGGCGGCTTCCTCTGTAGCACGTTGCCTGCCCTACGGGCTATGAAGCCGGGCAGCTGCGGTCCGGGAGTCCTTGGGGTCTACCCGGTGATCTACGATGAAAACGGCGCGGTGGTTCCAGCTGGAAGCGGCCGGGCGGGGAATATTTGCATCCGCAATCCGTGGCCGGGCATCTTCGAGACCGTCTGGGGGCAGCCGGAGCGATTTGTCCAGACCTACTATGCCAAGTACTGCAAGAACCGCGAGAGTAAAGACTGGCACGACTGGCCCTACTTCGCCGGAGATGGCGCGGTGCTGGCCGCTGATGGCTACTTCCGGATACTGGGCCGGGTAGATGACGTCATCAATGTGGCTGGGCACCGTCTGGGAACCAAGGAGATCGAGTCGGCCTGCCTCACCGTCCCTGAGGTAGCTGAGGCGGCAGCTGTGCCGCTGATGGACGAACTGCGCGGACGGATCGTGGAGGTGTATGTGGCCCTTAAACCGGGATTCACCCCCAGTACCGAGATCGAGCAGAAAGTAGTCGCGGCAATCGATCGGGAGATTGGGCCTATCGCCAGACCCAAGCACGTCTGGATAGTTGCCGACATGCCCAAGACCCGCTCGGGCAAGATCATGAGGCGGGTTCTGGCGGCCAGCAGTAACTTCAGTGACATTGGCGACGTCACCACTCTGGCCAACCCGGAGATTGTTGAGAGCGTACGCCATCATGTCCAGAGCGAGAAGCTGGCACATGGTGAGGTTCCGCGCTCACTCACTCCGGAGGAGATCGAGGAGATCACCAAGTTTGGCAGCGCTGAGTAGTCTAGTCTCGTTTGACTCTAGTGTACTCAGGCAAGCTTACCATGAGCGGTAACTGAGAGTTGCTCGAGGAGGGCTCGGATCCCCA
>JBKQTH010000215.1:0-13205 GCA_052143275.1 Ktedonobacterales bacterium
GTTATTCTGAATAGCCGCCTGCCATTAGCCACCAGTGAGGGCGGAGCCAATACGATCTTCGTATTGGCTCCGTGGCTGGCGTCCCGTCGAGCGCTCCCATGACTCAGGGGCGGACCATTCCTCACTGGTGGCACCACTCCGACGTCTCTCACCCGAGTATATCAGCCCTGTAGCTATGATGCGGAATCTGCCTCGGCAGTTGTAGAAAGCCTCGCACATGCTCTGATTTCAAAGGGATAGGTACCAAGTTATCCAGCATACACAAAATGCCATAACCAGCAATAGCGCCCACAGAACGATATTTCTCGCCCGGGTCGACGGACCAAACACGGCGAAAGACAGGATCAGAAATGCTGGTATCCCCAGGGCGAGCAGGTATGCGGGAACGCTAAGCACCCGGTAATGCGTCGAGTCGATGGTGTCTACCGCGGCCGCTATCGCTCCAGGAACAATGGAAAGGAAGAACCCGCCGATCCACGGCCAGTTTCTACTGTCGATCGTTCGCACCAGGAATAGAATCAGGGTAGGAATACCGGCCGCAAAAAAGATCAACGTTGCCAACGCTGCCCAGCGGTGAAAGTCAAGGCTGTTTCCGGTATTAGTGGCAAGCTCGATCACCACGACCAGAGAGTACATGACCACGCTTATACAGACAGCAAGCGCGAACAGACTCAACCCCTGATACCGGGGCCGGCTGATTCCCCAGTAGCTGCCTCCCCGTATCGCTAGTCGCTTGCTGATGCCCAGATCAGGAAGCAGCCGCTCTATATCGCTCTGGAAGTAGGGGTCGAGGGCATGCAAGGCGTTGGCATTGAGCGAGACGATCGGCTGGATGCTTGGAGATAAAAGTGTACGTGTCGGCATGGTCGCGTCATGCACCAAGACGGGGACGATTTTGACGTTATACTGCAAGGCCAGTTCGATTTCCATCCGCACAGAGTTAGAGACGCCTCCACTGGGGGTGAGCCATTTCGATCCAATGACGAGCAGCATCACATTGCACTGCTTGATCGCTGCCTCCGCATGCTTCATGAAATCGACACCGAAGGGAACCGCATCAACATTTGTGAACACATTCTCCGGTGGCAGGCGATAGGTCAACCAATCATAGATGCGCGCACAGACATCAGCGCTGTCGTCGCGGCGATACGAAATGAAGATCTTGTTCGGGCGTACCATGGACAACCTCCTAGAAATTCGAAGACATGGGTGCCGCGCGTTGGAGAGCTGCGCAGCAGTCGTTTGACTCTGGCAGCGCTCTGCCGATGGAGCGGCTACCGACCAACCCCTGCTGTAGGAGACAGTATACCGTATGATTGTTAACATGTCAGAAAGTGTGAAAAGGCCTCTATTGGACAGTAGTGGTGATGCTCGTCAGATCGGTGACCCTATTAGACACTGTATGTCCTCTTCACGCCTGTTCCTGGCAGAGTCCGCACGGGCTGCGCACATCAACGCAGCTATCGGCCGCTCAGTAGGGGCGACTGTTTGATTGTTGGGATTTGTGGTATTTGGAGCATACTCTCCCTGTAGCCAACCAAAGAGGCGGGAAGCCATTGTCGTAATGACAGTCTTCTACAGACTGAAGCGATCGATTCGATCGCCAGTGCTGTACGAAAGAGACCGTCTGGGTCTTGACCGACTCACTTGCAAGAATGGCCGCGCTTGGCGTCAGATCCCGTACTGGCATATAGCCGAGCCAACTCACGCAGCCAAGTGTGGATACTGGCCGGGTGCCGTCCAGACGCCATTGACGATGCGCCGGATCTCGGACCGACCGTGGTGGTCGGCCCCGAGGTTTAGCGACCGGAATGAGTGAGGCCAGCAGCGGCCATTCCTCATCCGTGACATCACTGGGGTACACTTGGGTTGCCGTAATAGTGATAACCTCCGAAATGCGCTGAATACGCGTTTCGGATAGGGTATCTCCTGCTGGCTTTTCGGGCCTTTACCCCGTTTCACACACTTTTCTTAGAGGTAGGCGACACAGAGATGATACGACCCAAAAGGCCGCATCGAGTATGCAAAAACATTCGAGGAAGCTAAGATGATAGCTGATGTCTTCCGAAAGATTACTTCTCGACCTGCAGCAGTGTGGCTCGAAGAATCTGCCAATGGTCACTGGGAATGTCTAGAATCTGATCTCTGTGCGAGCTGAGAAAGGCAAACGAATGAGCACTAAGAGCGATGGGCAGATCATAGCTCAGGCGGCAAAAGATTTGATAGACCTGGAAAGTAGCAGACTTCGTCAAGACATACTGGTCAAGACATTCCAGAAGGCAAATCAAGCTCTTGAGAATTTAACGGAGACAGATATTACTCCAGATGTGCTAAGCCAGCTCTGCGGTGGCGATATGTCCAGATACCTTACATATCTACATACCTGCCAAGAGATGCTCAACCTGTGGTCAGACGCATTTGCAGGAGGCGCCTCTCGTCAAGCCAAACGCGCAGGACTGCTTGGGAATATTCTAACTGATCTGCTGCAGGGTAAGATTACCGATCAGCAAGCCGCACAGTTCATCACTAAATACGCAACACAACCAAAAAGCTAGTCCAACGCGAAGATAGCATCTCTTGCCCCGGTTATCCCAGAAAGCTCCATACAGTTATGGAGCCCTTTCTCTTGGACATGGGACGGCATGCTCCATCAGGGACGAACACCCCCCGCGGAAATTGGACACTACATTGTCCTGTACTCAAAGAGGAGCAACCTATGCAAAATCAACCGCCGACCCAATCACTACAGCCCAGCCATCTGTATCAGCCAGCAACTCCCCAGACGAAGAGTATGCCCACTCCACTGATCATTGGAGGTGTCTTGATGGGCATCATTTCTTTGAACGGGAGGGTAGAGATCCTGCAGTTTGGTGCAGGTAACGTTTTTCGCACTTGCCACTCGCGCTGAGGACCGAGTTCCCGTACCAAGTCGGCGAGCGTCTCAGCCGCGAGTGAGTTAGGTGTAGCCCGCCCGGATCGCCGCCGTCGCGACCCAGGTATCGATGTGCCCTACACCAATAAGTCAGATGGTAGACATCGTCATACGTTCTCCTCCTCGGAGATGAGTGCCAGCTTCCCGCCGGGGTGCTGGGTCATGAGTAACGCAAGGGCGCTTTTCGCCTCGGCAAGGGGAAACGTTTGCGCTATCGGCACAACGATCTTTCCTTCAGCCGCCAGCCCTATCAGGTGGGCGCGAGCACTGTCGCGGAATGCAGCGCTGGCAGGGGCCGCACCACTAATGAGCTGAAATCCATCTTTTTGTGCGCGGCCGAATGCCGCGATGCTTACGATACGATGTCGATCAGCGACCAGCGCCAGGGAGACGTCGATGGCTTCGTCCGTCCCTGAGGTGTCTAGAGCCGCGACCACGCCGTTCGGGGCGGCCTGACGGACCCGGTCTACGAGACCCGCCCCGTAGGCAACCGGCGTCCCTCCAAAGCGGGTGATCGTGCCGAAGTGGCTCTCGCTGGCCGTACCGATCACGTGTGCGCCAATCAGGCGCGCCTGTTGCAGCACGCTTACCCCCACGCCTCCGGATGCGCCGTGAACAAGAATAGTGTCGCCGTTTACGACCCGGGCCACGTCAAGCATCTGAGCTGCCGTCGTCCCGACCAGAAGCAGATTCGCCGCCTCGGCGAAGGCCATGTTTCTCGGTTTGGCAAACACATCCTGTGCTTTCGCCGTGATCGCGGACGCATACCCGCCCACAATCCGGAAGGCCAGCACCTCGTCACCGAGCCCCCCACCGCCCGATGCAATTTCGGTATCGGGCCCGACGGCACGTATCACTCCGGCCACTTCGGAGCCTATCGACAGGGGAAGGACACTGCGGTCCTCGCCAGACGCGAAGCGCTTATAGTCGGTGGGGTTCACCCCAGCGGCGCGCACCGCAATGGTTATTTCACCAGACGTGGGCGCAGGTACCTGCGCACTCACTTCCCGGAGGACATCCAGGCCTCCGAAGTCCGTTGCAATCCACTTTTGTGCCATGTCTTGTATTACTCCTTCTCGTCATGCGGCGCTAATGCTCAGTTGGCAACGAATGGACTCAACCCGCTAGTGTTCGTACCGGACGCTCCACACGAGCGGAACCGGCCCCGCCAAGGCACCGCTAGCCGTTGCCACATCTGCGGATACTGATGGCTGGCGATCCAATCAACGCAATTGCCGTTCCAGGAAAAGTGCCCGGCGCGCTGCGCCGACCCCGCACGCCGGCAAACAGGTCGCTCAGAAGGTCAACGCATGAGCAACCGGACGTCTCTCGTTTACCGAAGATGGAGCGGAATGCCCCGCGGATTCACATACGGTAGAGTGGTTCAGCACCTCATCGTTCGCGCATCTCGAGAAGTGGGGCAGCGGCACTTCCGCAGAATAGCATGCGGGCCAGAAACAATGTTCTACTATCTTGCGCTTCTTGTCATGCCTGGCTACCGGAGCACATAGCACAACACGCTCTCAATCTCCATGTGCTGCCCTCCCTGATCCTGTAGCCCCTAGTGTTTAGCGCATCTATAGACCTATTCGAGCCTGAAGGCGTGAGGCAAAAGGTCGTTGATGGAATACTCGTCTGCAACACTGTCAAGATATATTTTTGCCTGAGGCGCGAGCTCGACAATCCATTGCCGGCAGGCACCGCAGGGTGCCCGGAGAGGGACGGCAGCACTCTCAGGAGCATCGATACATGCTACCGCCAGCTGGGTGATCTGGGGCTTACCGGCCAGCGCATCGCCAAATTGAGCAATCGTCGCCGCCAGCGTGTTCCGTTCGGCGCAGATGGTTAAGCCATACGATGAGTTCTCCACATTGCAGCCAGTCACCACATGCTCTCTGCCTTTCGAGTCGACGACGACCAGCGCTGCGCCGACTCGAAAGCGACTAAACGGCGCGTAGGCATGCAGGGCAGCTGCCCGCGCCTTGGCCAACAGTCCTTCACGATCCATAGTTCCACCTCGGGAAAATGGTGGAGAGCCGAACTGCTCTCCCTTGCCCGGCCAGACAGCGACCAGTCCGCTCCCAGAGCCAACCGAGAAATGCAACAGTACAACCTGATTATTCCCTACCGGCAGTGTTACTGTCAATTTGCTTCACCTACCACAGCGCTCGACACCAATATCCACTAGAGGTGGTTAATCATGCTTCCCGCAGAGACCGGGCTGGATCACGAAGCGGGCCAGGTGGCGACATGAGCGCGATGCAAAAGATTAATGACGCCTTTGATATCATAGAAGCGGCATATAACCAACGCCACGGAGCTTGAAAGGTGAGCACAACAATGGATGACGGGTTAGGTTGCTTGGTTTGGGTGATTATTGGGATGCTCTTGTTTGTTTTGGGATATGCCATCGGTACGGCTCTGCAAACGGCAAGTGGCGACCTCAACACTTATGGCGTAGTTCTTATGGCTATCGGCGCCTTCATAGTCATCGTAGCGCTACTCGTGTCGGCTCTGCGTTCCTTCAGAAGCAGCTAAGCTATCTAGGTCTAAAGCTTGCGCGGGAGTTCCATCTTGGTTATGGGATTCCGGCCTTATTTGTATGGCAAATGTTTCCTAAAAGAGAGAGGTTCGTATGGGTATAGGGCTCATAGCAAATTGCGTTGGTTCTGAAGTTGTCTACAGCGTGGCCCCGAGTGGCAGTTCTGGTCTGTCAGAGGACGGTGATTGCCCAACGAGGTTAGTAGGATCCAGGTGGTATAGTTACCTCGTCAACGGTGGCCTCGAACTCGGGAAAGGAGGTGCCTCATGAACAACACCTGGAATTCACGACAGCATGTGTACTTGCAACGACATAGGAGCACCTCCTTTGAAGAAAGATACCGCGTTAGTGATTGTGGACGTGCAAACCCGGCTGGTAGATGGTGAGCAACCGGTCTATCAGCTGACGACACTCCTAGACAACATTGCTTCCCTTTGTGCCGCTGCCCGCGCCTCAGGCATACCGATCATCTATATTCAGGACAATGATGTGGATGAGATCGGTTCGCCTGGATGGCAGATTCACGTAGCGATTGCCCCACTTACGGGAGATGTGGTGATTCGTAAGCCGGAATCAGACGCCTTCTATGGCACGACCCTGCAGCAGGAACTGGACGACCATGGCACTCGGCACCTGATCATCGTCGGCTGTAAGTCGGAAGTCTGTATTGATGCAACATGCCGTAAGGCGATTAGCCTAGGGTACCAGGTCACCTTGGTGAGCGATGCGCATTCAACGACGGATAATGCGGTCCTGAGCGCAGAGCACACCATTGCCTATCACAACCACATCTTGCCCATGGTCTGGTCGGATGAGCACGGTGAGATGGTAGGCGTGACGGTTATGCCGACGCGTGAGGTTATTGGCAGTCTGTCATGAGACACAGCTCTCCCAGGAGCACAGGCCTCCTGAGAGAGCTGCGGGACAGCAAGCCTGCCAAGCAACTCGAGCCCTACGAAGAACGGCGGTGACACAGTTAGGGGGAGTAGGTGCGAGCTCCCCCCAACTGTGACCCGCACCCAGCAGTACTGCCCGCAGCTGAGCAGGCGCATTCCATCCTGCCTCAGCCTGAAACGTCACGGATGTATGTGCTGCGAACGCAACCTCGGTCCTCGTCGTTTACGGATCTGACCTGGCCACCAGTGAAAGCAGGTCGTCGACGGGATCATCCCTCAATTGTCATGTTGGGGACATAGCCAGGAAAATGTGATCTTTGCACAGTGCGAGTCTGCAAAGCAAGCTAAGCCGCTGCGTTCCGACGTCAACAGAGTTTGCAGCAAGCGAGTATAACGATCGCTTCCCAAGATGGCATAAGAGGGATCAACTACAGCTACAGGTGGGGCTTGCACACGGTCGGCGGTTTGGCCCTATTAATGTTGATCGTTTGTTCTATAATGTGTGGTAGGCGGTGTTTTGACGACATGTCGCCTCGTGAGGCGACACCACTATGCGGGAGCGACACGTGCAGGAGGTAAACGGCGTGACGATCAAATTTACCGATCCGCAGATCAACTACTATGTCGAAGACGTTGAGACCGCGGTGCGCTTTTATACCGAACATTTTGGGTTTGTCGAGACGTTTCGCACACCAAAGCAAGGTAAGCCCGAGCATGTTGAGGTGAGACTTGGCCCACTCCTCTTGGGTCTTGCATCAAGAGAGGCTGGACAGACCGTGCATGGACTGCCGCTTGGGCCTGGCGGAAATCCGCGCGCCGAACTGGTGGTCTGGACGGATGACGTGGACGCAGTCTACACGAGGCTGGTGGAGAACGGAGTGCCGAGCGTCAGGCCGCCGCACGACTTCCTGTCGTCATTGCGTTCCGCGTGGGTCATGGACCCAGACGGCAACCCGGTCGAAATCGTAACTCGACGGGTCGCGCACGCCGAGCAAACGGCAAGTGAATAGGAGGCGCCTCACCGCTGGCAGCCCAATACGGGCATCCAGCCGGTGTGCCGACTCGGTGCGACATCTCAGTTCAATCTACTGTGCGAGGTGGAATCCCACCTCTTTAGCGGTCTGTGCGGGCACTAAGCAAGAAGCGACCAGGCAGTCGATGTATCTCGTCGATCTGCTCCCCAAAGCGCCAACCCTGTTCGGCCGGAAACTCCTCCAAGCGTTCAATGCGCAGACCTGCCTGAGCCAGAGCAGTCACAATATCGCCAAGAGGCCAAGAAAACTCGACTTTCGTTTTCTTGGCCTCTTCTCCCCCCTGAAAATGCCGCCATCCGGTCGACCACTCTGGACTGCCTCTGCCAAAGTAGTCACTTTCTAGGTGCAACTTGCCTTCGGTGATCCAGAGACAGGACGCAATCGGATGTTCCTCGAACAAGAGGAACATGCCTCCTGGTTTTAATGCTGCCGCCACCGCCTCTGCCCATCTAGTGAGATCGGGCAGCCACACGAGCACGCCCGCGCTGGTGTAGACAATATCGAAGTCGCCTGCCTGTAGCTCGGCGGGCAGCGCATAGACATCAGCGGCGATGAAACGGGCGGAGAGCCATGCCGCTTCCGCTTTCCGCTGGGCGAGCTTGATTTGCTCCTCGCTAATGTCCACTCCCGTTGCCTCGGCGCCAGCGACCGACCAAGAGAGCGTATCTTCCCCGGTAGCGCATTGGAGATGGAGCAGCCGACTCCCCCGCACGTCTCCTGCTGCTTGCAGTTCACGTGGGTCAAGCGTGGAGTTCCCTGCGGCAAAAAACTCCGCGGGAGGCTGTGTCGCGTGGCGTACGTGGGCAATTTCATTCCATGCGCGCCGATTAGATTCGGTATATTGAGCGATGATTTTACTCGTCTGAGACATCCCTATGCTAACCTCCCTTACCTAGGACTGTAACCCAGATGCTGATTCGTCCCACCTATACATGCGAACCAATGACGTTGGATCGTTGCAATCTGACCGCAGCCGATTCTCTGTGCAGCGGCGCTGTCCATTCGCCATATTACAACCACCGAACCAAAGTTGGTATGAGAGACCGTTTGGGAACTAGTGCATACGAGCCAGCCTCCGAAGCATCAGGCGGATCATGGTGAGGTAAATCCAGGTCTCGCTGGTGGCACAGAGCCGCTCATAGTCACGACTGAGTCGCCGGTTGAATAGCAACCAGGCGACTGTTCGCTCAACTACCCACCGGCGAGCAAGCACGTGGAAACCGAGAGCTGGCAGATATTGGGACCAATCAATCTGGTCCGGCGGGATGTCGTTGGGCACCCAATAGCGTTTGAACCGATGGATCGCCCGCAGCACCTCGACCGTCCGGCCCACTACCGTCTCGGACCCAATCGCTGCCTTTGCCCCGGCCGTTGTAGCCCGAATCTAACCACAGGTGCCGCCGTCCTGGGCAACTGAGCCCGCGTCTCGTCATCGAGAACAAGCTTGATGCCATCGAGGGTCCATGACGTTGGCGGGGTGGACGTTGACCGCCACGAGTAACCCTTCGGTATCGACTAAAATATGGCGTTTGCGCCCGGCCAGCTTTTTGGCTCCATCGTAGCCTCGTTCTCCTCCGACGCTGGTCGTGAACTGTTTTCGCTCCTCGTGACCCGGTTTACTTCCAGCGTAGCCGGCTACACCGCTGTCCTGCTTGGGACGCACATCTCCCGTTCCTTTCTAACTGGCTTGCCTGGGCGGGTGACGGGAGTTCCGGTAGCGGCGCCACAGCGTTCGGGCTTCGCGCTCGCACCCGGTGGGCAAAACAGCGCTCGTGATAGACCTCGAGCCATCGATCCGGATCGACCCGAGCCAGCAGGCGGGGTCGGAGTGGCAGCTGCGGATGCGCCAGCGCCGGAGGTCGATTGCCGCAGGTGAGGCCCTGGTGGGGTCGTTCGGTGTTGTAATGATGTTGAAACACCGGCAGACTCTCTCGGGTCGCCCCCAGCGATCCTGGCAACTGTTGAACTATTTCCTCCTGTCGTCACTCGGTTTACCTCAATGTAGCCAGTCCTGCCGCGTGCTTGATTTGTCCAGGTCTGCTCAGGCTCTCTCCCTAACACACTGCTGGACATGGTGACGTGAGAAGATAGAGCGGCGCCATATCGTGCGCGCTTCGCGCTCGTACCAGGCCACGAACTGCGGTAGAGGTAGCGGTGCGCCGACCTCAATGCTCCTTCGTGGGGCATCGGGATGTGGTGGGTAGTGTCAACCATGCACCCCCTCGCCTTTGGCAGCACCATCGACGTTCCCGCGGACGATCACGTATCAACGGCCCGGTCCCGTGCGGGTCCGTCCCCGGACTCAACAGCCGGGGATGGTGCCATGCAGCCGGAACGTCGTAGTCGCCCGGACACGGGCCACCAGCCCCGAGCTGGCGTTGTCTTGGTGAGTCGTACCCTCAACCGCCGCCCTGATGAGCGGGTCTCCCTGGAGGCAGGCTACCGGTGCGATGCTGCCAAGAAGCTCACCCCGTTGACGGGATGGAGAGTGTCACGCAGCATAAGATTCTGTATGATTGAGCCATAGATATTTACGACATTGTTACCAATCTCAAGCAAAGAGGCGATACCAGCAGACCGGTGCTTATCGCCATCGAAGGCTATGGAGGTGCGGGCAAAACAACATTTGCTAGACAACTAACGGATGCACTAGGCGACGCACACATCGTGAGCATAGATGACTTTATCGTTAAGGAGAAGCTGATTGAGCCGTCCTGGGATAACGGGACATTTGACCTTGAACGGCTAGAGAAGCAAGTACTGTTACCGGCAAGCCGCGGTCTGCCCGTGAGCTATCAACGTCTCGAATGGGAGACGAATACCTTAGGCGATCCCGTCATGATCCCCGAGGGGGACTACCTCATTGTCGAGGGTATTGCATCGTACCATCCCTCAATCGAGCATTACTACGATTGCAAGATTTGGATTGACACGCCATTGGAGGTTGCACAGAAGCGCGGCCATGCACGGGATGGCAGTAACGAGAACGCCGGCTATTGGGACCTATGGGCGAGGAACGACATTGCTTACCAGCAAAAGTATCACCCTGAGCAACGAGCAGACTATGTCTTAGCCTTTAGTTAACAAAGCACTGTATTTTATCTGGCTTTCCGAATGCTCACCGTGAGCAGCTTCAGAAACTCGTGTAGTCACCGTTTGTCCCACAAACGTTCCCAGCCTGGTGAAAAAGCCAATAGTGTGCCGCTAGGCGGCTATAGCATAGATGTTTGTTTCGCTGCGCCGCGCACGCCGGTCGTCTCGATCTGTCCCACCTTACCCTGGCCGGGTGGGCTGGACGAGACTTGGACCTCGCATAAACTGGATCAAGAAGGCCGGATCAGGATAGTGGACTGCCTGAATGGCGGCAATGACTGCCTCGCGGTCATACTCCACCTCCCGGTGTTGGATGGCATAGCCCTGCTCATCAGCCTCCAGGAGGACGTAACTCGCCGGTGCTCCCGCCTTGACCGGGTTGCTCACGCTGCCGGGGTTGACCACGCGCACCACTCCCACCTGCCGATCCAACGCGATATGGGTATGTCCCACCAGGAGGAGGTCTGCCTCGCACCCGTTCAGCAGCGTCTCCACTTCCGCGTCGCTGTGCTCGGGCTTGATGCCTGGGTCGGCATCCTGGCCAGGGGACGCATGGACGGCCAGCAGCCGTGTTCCGTCCGGCAGCAGCAGACGCTGTTCCAGGGGCAGGCTATCCAACCACTCGAACCATCCGGTCGCGGTGATATAGCCCCTGGTCCAGGCAAATCCACGGGCGCCTGCGACCAACGGGGTCAAGAGCGTCGGATCCGCTCGGACCTGCTCCTCCTGCAGTGGGAGGTCCCCTGTTAGCACATAGCGGTCCGTGTTGCCGCGCACACAGCGCGTACTCGGAAGATTCGCCACGCGCTCCAGTGGAGTAACCGGATCGTAGCCTATGGCGACAAAATCCCCAAGCACCCAGTAGGCATCGATGTCGCCCTGGGTCTGCAGATCTGCCAGGACGGCATCCAGCGCGATAGGATTGCCATGGATATCTGAAAGAACGGCCAGACGCATCAACTGTTCCTTTCGATGTCTCCTCGCCGCGTGGATCACGAGACCGATGCTACGGAGGAGTTCCAGTTCGACAGATTCTGCCTCTAGGTGAATGTACAACCTCTGGTGGGTATCCACCTCAGCATACCAAACATGAGCGAGAAAGGAACGCCCCATGATGGGATCGAAGACTCGCAGCTTCACCCCTCTGCCTGAGGTCTCCCTCGAGGACCTGGTGCCTGCGGATCACTTCTATCGCTACCTGGAGCAGGCGCTTGATCTCTCATTCGTCCGCGACCTTGTGCGGAAGTGCTATGCGGCGAGACTAGGGCACCCATCCATTGATCCGGTGGTCTTCTTCAAACTCCAGTTGGTGATATTTTTCGAAGATGTGCGCTCAGAACGGCTGCTTCTACGTCTAGTTGCCGACAGGCTCAGTGTCTGCTTTTATCTGGGCTAAAACCTGAATGAACCGCTGCCAGACCACTCGAGCCTGACGCGCATCCGGACCCGCTACGGCTTGGAGGTCTTCCGGCAGTTCTTTGACGTAGTGGTCGAGCAGTGCCAGCATGCTGGACTCGTCTGGGGCAAAGAACTCTACTTTGATGTCACCCGTGTCCAGGCCGATGCATCCTTGGATTCCCTCGCAACCCGCTTTGGCGTCGAGTCACGCTACGCTCTGCAACAACATCTTTCAGGAACTCTTCCACGAAGACGAGTCGCACCCAACCGAGTCTGCCGTTGCTGCCCTCAATGATGACCAACCGCCTGCCCTTCTGTCCGCCAGCCGCGGCGAAGATGAGTCAGATGCCCTCGTGACGCCACACGAGGTTCGTCATGATTGGTACGCCACCGCAGGAGAGCAACAACGCCAAGTACGCGGACTGTATCAACGGCGCTCCGACCAGCGGGTGAGCACTACCGATCCCGATGCGGCCCCCATGCGATACGGTGCTGGCTCCCTGCATCTGGGCTACCAAACCCACTACGTGGTCGATGGAGGAAAGTCGCGTCTGATTCTGGCGGTGTTAGTTACTCCTGCAGAGGTGATGGAGAACCAGCCCATGCTCGATCTGCTGTGGCATGCTCGCTTCCGCTGGCACGTGCGGCCTAGACAGGTCACTGGCGACACCAAGTATGGGACCCTGGAGAATATCAAAGCCATTGAACAGGCCAATATCCGAGCCTATATTCCGTTGTTTAACCGCGAGAATGAGCATGGGGCGAGTATGGCTCGACCCAGTTTACCTATGATGCCGTTCACGACCGATATATCTGCCCTGCTGGCCAAGCGCTCTATCCGTTTCGGCGGGAGTACCAGACAGAGAAGATAGAATAGCGAGCGGATGCGGCCACCTGCAACGGTTGTCTGCTGAAAGCGAAGTGTTCGCCCAGTCCTGCCAGGCGGCGGGTACATCGCTCGTTTCATGTGGAGTCCCTCGAACAGGTGTAAGGTTATTACCAAACAACAGCGTATCAAAGGGCGTTGCGCAAGCGCAACGCGTGGATTGAGCCCTTATTTGCGGAAGCCAAAGACTGGCATGGTCTGCGCCGGTTTCGCTTGAGGCGGCTGTGGCGAGTCAACTGTGAAGCCTTAGTGATCGCGGCCGGGCAGAATCTGGAAACGCTTGATCAAACAGAGCGGATGGGGACGACATCCGTTCCCCTTGGAGGGCATGCAAGCTGTGTCGATTGTTTTTGAGTCAGTATTTCTCTACATTCGCGACGGCCGCTACAGCCAGGACTTGCTGAGAGCGAGGACCTCCTGCCAC
>JBKQTH010000216.1:0-8874 GCA_052143275.1 Ktedonobacterales bacterium
CCATTATAGCGGTATCATCTTCTTCAGTGAAGGCGAGACGTGGGGTTACTCGCCGTAAGTAGTCAGGAGTACCAATTGATGGAAGCCCGGATGAATTACGCCAAAGCCGCTCCCGGAGTCATGAAGGCCATGTCGGCTCTGGAAGACTACATCGCTGGCTGCGGCATCGAGCCTGGATTACAGGATCTAGTGAAGCTGCGCGCCTCACAGATCAACGGCTGCGCCTACTGCGTAGACATGCATAGCCTGGATGCCCGCGCCGGCGGTGAAACCGAGCAGCGCCTCTACGCCCTGCCGGTGTGGCAGGAGACGCCCTTCTTTACCGAGCGCGAGCGGGCGGCACTGCTGTGGACTGAGAAACTTACGCTGGTCTCGGTCGACCATGTGCCCGACGACGTGTATGAAGCGGTTCGCCGGCACTTCTCCGAAAGTGAGCTAGCCAATCTGACGCTGATCATTGCGACCATCAACGGCTGGAATCGTTTTGGTATCAGTTTCCGAGACGTTCCCGGCCGCTACCAGCCGGCACCGGAGTAGCGCTCTAGCCCCCGCTGATTTAACCGCGCCGCGGAGTCGCCGCCATGCAAAGAGGCCTGGTCAGATGCGGCAGTGGAGAGGTATACTGCCTCAGGCAGAAAGGCGGTATGGCATGATCCAGGAGTGGCGGCGTGACGGCGCAATAGTCAGCACCGACCCCGAGCGTCTGGACCTCGCGATGATACATGGCTTCCTCACCACGGCGTATTGGTCTCCCGGCGTCTCGCTGGAGACGGTACGGCGATCCATCGAGCACTCAATACCGTTCGGTATCTACCTAGATAACCGAGATAACCGCCAGACCGGTTTCGCCCGCGTGATCTCGGACCATACGACGTTTGCCTATCTTGCCGACGTATTTATACTGTCCGAGGCGCGTGGTCAAGGTCTGGCCCGCTTCCTCCTGGAGTGTATACTGGCGCATCCCGAATTACAGGGCTTGCGAACCTGGGCGCTCTTCACACGAGACGCGCACGGTCTCTATGAGAAGGCAGGGTTCGTGCGCGGTCAGATGCTCGATCGTTTGATGGTACGGAGGGAAGCGCCGCCCGCCTGATTGTCCCCCCAGCCGTTTCCACCAGCTGGAGCCGGGCCGCCAACGCTACCGGAGACCAACCACTGGTCGCCTGTGTTACACTACGTGTGGAGCGAAGCCGGTCGCTAGCGCAGAAGAAGAACTATTCCACCAGCCACGATGGTTGTTGCCGTGCGGCAGTATGGATATTGGGGGGCATCGGTCGTCGAGATGGATACACGCGTCACGGGATTTCCTTCACCCACTTTAGCAGTCACCGAGAACACCGAGAACTGGATAATCCGCACCGAAAATCTTTCGAAACGCTTTGGAAATCGATTGGTGCTGGATGAAGTAAACCTCGAGGTGCGGCGTGGCGATGTCTTTGGCCTGCTTGGCCCCAACGGCTCCGGCAAGACCACTACGCTACGCCTGCTTCTAAACCTGATCTGGCCGACTGCCGGCAGCATCTACCTCTTCGGTAACAACGTCTCCGCAGGGAACACGTACCATTCGGCACTGCTGCGCATTGGCGCCCTTGTCGAGCAACCGGCGTTCTATCCGTATCTTAAGGGATTCGAGAACTTGCATGGTTGCGCGATGTTTGCCGGCCTGCCCGATAATGCCACGACACGCGACCGTATTCAGGAAGTCTTGGCCCTGGTGGGGTTAGCCGGCTACCCCGGTCCGTACCGCACCTACTCACTCGGTATGAAGCAGCGGCTGGGAATCGCCGCAACGTTGCTGACCAGGCCGGCACTCGTTATCCTGGATGAGCCCATGAATGGCCTCGATCCGGCCGGCATGGTGGACGTGCGCGCGCTCATTGGCCAGCTGGCTGAGAGCGGCACCACAGTCGTGCTCTCCAGCCATCTGCTATACGAGGTGCAGCAGGTGTGCACGCGTGTGGCTATTCTCAAAGAGGGCAGGCTGCTGACCCAGGGCACGGTAAGCGACCTACTGGCATCCTCTACGGGCGTTCTGCTGAGTTTTGCGGAGGCGGAACAACTGCCACTGGCCGCCGGCATCTTGCTGCAGGCCGTAAGTACCGAGGGAGACTGGCTGCGCGGCGCACACTATGTGTTGCCGGAGCCGGGAAGCTGGACACCGCCCGGCGGCTGGTGCCTGCTCGCCGATGCCCCGGCTGATCGGGCGGCGCAGGTAAACGCGTTGCTGGGGGCGCATGGCATCTATCCCGCCGAGCTACGCCGTTTTGAGGGTAATCTGGAACAAGTCTTCCTCCGACTAACCGGAAACCAGAGCCAGAGCCAGTCTCAGACGATCGTGCCGCAGGTGCCGGCTTAGAAGCCAGGAGAAAATAGCATGAGCACTACCAATGGCTTCTTCACCGCTCGCACCGCGACTCCCCACGCCGAGGGGAATGTGATTACGCAGACCTGGCGCCTAACCCGGTGGTACCTCTTTACCATTCGGCGCCGGATCTTGAGCAAGATACTTCTGGGCATTCTGGCGGCCTTCTTCCTGATCGTCGTCGTATTCAACCTTCTTGGCTTCCTGATACTTTCGACGACGCCAAGCGCCGGCTCCAATTTACAGTGCCCACCTACGGCCATTGGTACTAGCCAGTCAGGCGGCCAATCGGGGAATAGCGGCCCAACCTGCCAGCAAGTCCAGCAGCAAGAACAGCAGCAAGAGATCTCAGCTCTCAAGACCGCGGCGGACGCGGAGAGGCAATCCTTGACCTTTCCCTACACCCTCAGTATCGCCGGTGGCTATCTTGGCTCCATAGGCATCATTTTATTCTGTATCGTAGTGGCGGCGCTGGTTGGTGGTGAATACAGTTCGGGTACACTGCGCCTCGCACTCTCGCGAGGGACGCGGCGCGGACAGGTGATCACCGCCCAGCTGTGTGCTCTCGCGATTCTCTCGATGATAGTTGCGGCAATTGTCCTGGTACTGGGCGCCGTTGCAGGCCTGACCATCGGGCCGGTGATCGGGGGAAGCCTGCCATCGTTCTCGCCGGCGTTCGGCACAGAGTTACTGGCCTATTGGCTGGCAAACTCACTGGCTATCTTTACTTTTGGCTTGATCGCCTTCTTCATGTCCACTCTGACGCGTAGCCTCATCGCCGGTATTGCGGTAGCACTTGGCTATCTCATTGTGGAAAGCATTGTAGGTAATATCCTCTATTACGCCGGTGTAAGTCTGCATACCTCGCTCGGCGACTTTCTCTCGCATATACCGGACTACCTGGTGGGCTACAATACCGGCGCGCTGGCACATGTGGCGGCGGCATCGCCCATTGCTCTGTATTCCTCGTCATCCAGCTTCACCAGTTCCGGCAGTAGTTCCGGAACTGTTTCCGCATCTACCGCTCTGGCTGGCCCTGGTAGTGGGATCGATACGGTGCACGCGTTGATCGTGATACTGGTGTACTGCGTAGTCCTCGGCGGACTAAGCTACCTTTTCTTACGACGGCGAGATGTGACCGAGTGACACTCTCAATCCCCTGGAGGGGATGAGCTTCTTGGCATCATGGGTCGGGCGGCCCAAGTAGCTCACTGCCTGGACAAAAACCTGGACAACTTCCGGCGCATATGCGCTACTGGAGGCATGCGAGACCGTGTACGCTACGCAATCTAGCAGGCGGAGTAGGCTCGGCATCTCCTAAGGAGATGCCGCAACTGACGCAAGATCCGGGCGTGGGTCTGCGCCCAATTGGCATGGCCTCCCACGGTATGGCCGGCCATGCCAGGCCGGCCATACCGTGGGAGGCCACTATGAGCGGCAGGAATGACCGAAGCATCGGGAGCACTTCAAGCTCTCTCCGCAGGCGAGTGCCGCAGGCTGAAGACGCCGCCCATTTCTACCATATCGGCGACGTAGCCACTCTCACCGGATTATCGGCTGACGCCTTGCGGGCCTGGGAGCGAGTGGACCTGCTCACCCCTCATCGATCAACCGCTGGAGTCCGCCAGTATACCGAGGACGATCTCGCGCGTATCCGTCTCATTGCCCGTACTCTTCAGGAGGGGGGCTATTCCCGGCGCGCCGTCGGCAGATTACTCCACTCTGGTGACCTGCGGCCCGACGCCGCGGACTATGCCCCTGGTCCGGCGCGCCTGAGTCGCTCACGTCGCGACGGAACCCGAGGACGCTCGCACCGTGTATCCGAAAAGGGAGCGGAGAGAGGAGGAGCTGGCTCGGAAGGCGTGAACTCTATTGAAAACCCCATACCGGACCAGGAAGAGGAGCAGGATGAGGCACGTAGTGAGCGACGTACTCTAGAGGCCGTAGCTCGCATCAGCGACGCGTTGGCTTCCGGTCGAGCCCTAGCGGAGGTACTGGAAGTCATCTGCAGTGAAGCTTGCCGCGCGTTTGGCGTCTCAGACAGTGTCCTGTGGTTAGTTGATCCTCCCCCTGCTGTCCTGACGACGTTCCCCTTCGCATTCCCACCCGGAGCACGCGCACGACCTGTGAGCCTTGCCGATTCTCTGGCAGAAGCCGGAGCTACATTGGTGGCAGCCGCAGCCTATGGCCCACACTCTTCCCCAGTGTCCGTACGGCCCTCACCGCCGCACGCCGTGCAGTCCAGCGTACCGCGCGTACTCACCGGAGTGGCCACTACAACCGGTTCGCACCTCACTAGGCCGCTCGATGACCAGAGAGATCCGGTGGTGCGGGCGTTCCGTAGCTGTCATGGCCTGATTATGAACATGCTCGCTACGCCATCCCCGGGCTACCCATGGCAGCCCCACGCCGAGCTTGGCGGAGGCGAACCGGGGGCCGCACTGTTGGTCGTACCGCTCCTGGCAAGCAATGGTACACCGATCGGCGTACTCTCACTCAGCGAGGCACTGGATCCGGAGCGATTCGATTCCGACGACCTGGAGCGCGTGCGACTCTTTGCCGTCCAGGCGACTCTCGCCATAGAGACGGCGCGTTTGCATGCTGAAATACGGGTGGCCAAGGAGCAGGCTGAAGAGCATCGCGCCCGCTGGCAAGCGGCTGTCGACGATCTACCGGCGTTGGTCTGTATCTGCGACCGCTCGCAGACGATCACTTATATCAGTCCAACCTGCGAGGAGGTGCTTGGGTGGCCTGGTGTCGACGTCAATCCCGAACCGCAGCCGGCACAGTCGACTGAATCATGGGTGGCACGCTTTGGATTCTTCTGGTTGGACGAGCCAACTGCCAGTGTCCTGGTTGCCTCCACCAGCCTCCAAGGTGCCGTTGCGCTCACTGATGCGACCGGTACCCCTAACGGGTTCTCTAAACTAGGCGATAAACTAGGCGATAAACTAGGCGATTTGCCCCTGCCGCGAGCGCTGCAGGAGAACCGGGCGGTCCATGATATTACGGTGGCTCACCGCTGTCCCGATGGAATGGAACGGTTGGTTGCCTGGGACGCGGCCCCCATGCGAACCGCGCAAGGAGAATTGCTGGGGGCGGTGGCAGTTGGACATGACGTGACTGCGGAGCATCGCCAGCATGAGCGTGAAGCCTGCCTGGCCGCCGTAACCCATGCTGCGGCCGGAGCTCCTGATCCACAGGGGATTGAGGGACGTGCTAACCGGGTCTTGACCGCATTGGTTACTCACACTCGCAAACCGGTAATTTCTGCTTCGCTCTATCTGCTTGACGAGGAGGCAGACAAGTTACGGCGGATGGGCGTTTTTGGCGTGGATGAGAGTGGCACGCATGCTCCAGCGCTTCCGCTGAGCCGGCAACATCCGTGGTGGCATCTCCTGATTGGAGGTGCGGTTTATTCATCGCCCGACGGTGCACAACCACGCTGGCTGCGAGCCATTGGCCTGGTGGTCTGGAAGGCCAGCAGCATACGTGCCTGGGCGACGGTACCGCTTCGGTCCGGCGAGAAGCTGGTGGGAGCCCTTTCCCTGGGACTGAGTGTGCCGCATGTCTGGGATGCGGCCGAGCGGGCCTGGCTGGAAGCCTGTGCTGATGCTGTGGTGATGGGAGTCGAGAACGACCGGCTGTTTGCGGCTGAGCAACAAAAGTCGAGGGTGCTCGGGGCACTGCTCGCGGCCGTAGATGAGAAAAACTTCCCCTCCTGATGCCGCAAGTGGCGGCCGCTCTCCCTTGACGAAGCACCGGCCTCAAGCGAAGCGCTGCGGGTTGAGACCCTATGCGGTGTGTAATACCGCCACCGGTACTTCCCGGGAGCTGCCTTGTTGATAGCGTGCATAGTTAGGCGCGAGCGCGGTGATTTGCGCAAACAGGCGGCGCCTCTCTTCGGTCGTAGCTATGGTTCCGGTTACCGGCTGGTGCCGAGTCTTGATTTGGATCTCCGCCTGGGGATGGTTCTTGAGGTTGAGATACCATGTGGGCTGACGAGTACTGCCGGCATGAAACGCAACCACAAAGAAATCCTCACCATCTTGGAAGTAGGTGAGAGGTATGGTGTTCACCTGCCCTGATCCCTGCTCACTCGTAGTGAGGAGCAGCATACGCCCCGGTCCACCATGGCCGCCAAGGGTATCCCAGGTGAAGCGATAGCCCACTAACCCGCCCGAAATCCGGTAGAGAAACGTTTGCATATTGCGGAAGAGTTGCTGAAAATTCGCGGTTGCGCTCGACAGTCTAGTGGGCGGCGAGATCATAAGGATACCTCCTGGTGAAGGAGACGAACTGCGACTAAACCGTCTTCGCCACTCCTTCGCTAGGAAGTATAGCCCACCCTCCAGGTCAGGTGCAGGAATTGTCCAGGGTTTTGTCCAGGGTTTTGTCCAGAAATTGCCTTGAATCCGGACGTGCCCCCGGGACGTCTAGGTCAAGACGGCCTCCCCTCGCCAGTACTGCAAGAGAATGGGCTCTCTTAGAATACTCTCCGAGACAGACGCAAGGACTCACCAGCCGCCACCGGCAGTCTTGTCGTCAGGTAAGGAAGAATAGGAATTTTGTACCGTTGCCTTGTGTCCATGTACCCGGTATACTGAACACATGTTCCTCATAGCGCTGCTCCCATAGTGCCTGCCTGTAGAGCGGTTTCTATCTCCCATTCCTCTTTTGCGTCTCTTGTGTAGCCAGTTCTGTAGTTAATCCACCCCGGTGCTTTGTGTGTGTGCATCGTTTATCTCACCACTGGAGGTTATGCATGACTCGACACGCTTTCATTCCTGCCGGCTTGCTCCGGTACTGGCACGATCTCTGCCGGCGTCTCGCCGGGCGGCGAATCGCCAGAGGGGCTGGCCCACCGGTTCAGCTGCCATCGGCGGCTCGGCGGTCCATGCAGTGGCGGAACATTGATGCGCTGCTTGATACTCTACGCCATGCGGATGCCGGTTCTGACATGGCCGCCTAGCAGACTGCTACCGCCGACCTGGGCTAGCCAGAGACCTCTTCTCTGGCTAGCCCGCTCACCTGAACTCGGCCAGCTACCTTCCAGCCTCCGGCCAGCTCGCTGGAGCGGCAGACCTTCCTGAAAATCTCTCCGTGCCACCCCTGATCGAACGACAACGTGACAGCGGGACGATAACCGGTCTATGACTCTTGCTGAGGTGACCGTTCATTGGCCGCAGCCACCTTGGCTCCCCACTTGAGCAGCTGGGGAGTACAATCGTCGTGCTCAATCTGACACTCAATCAGGACCGGTCCACCTCGATGGTCGCTCGCCTTCTTTAGGGCATCGGTCAGTTGTCCGCCTGTCGTAGCCTTCAGGCCCAGCCCATGACCATCTTCGGCATTCCACGCGGAGATAAGCCCGGCGTAGTCCCAATTCTTGATGTAGTTGTACGGCCCATCATGAATCTCGGATTCGATGACATATCCACAGTTATCGACCAGTATGATGAGGGTATTTTGCCCGTAGCGGATCATGTTGGCCACTTCCTGAGCTGTCAGTTGGAAGGAACCGTCGCCGATGATGGAGATTAGCCGACGATCAGGCTCCAATCCCATCGCGTACCCGAAGGTTGCTGGCACGGCCCAGCCAATGGATCCCCATTGCATCTCTATCTCAAACCGGGCACCACCCGGCAGATGCATGTACATCCCATTGAACCAGGCATCGCCTGTTTCTACAAGCAAGGTCGTCTTCGCATCAAGGTCATTCTGGATCTGTCGGCACATCTCCATTCGGGTCAAGGGAGCATTCGGGCCAGCGCTGCGATCACATCCATACCTTTCCTGACAGAGGAATAGCCCGCCGCAAGCCACCAGGTTTCAACCCGAGTGGATAGGCGGGCTTCCTCCTCGGCTTTCGCCCATGCAGTCTTCCTGTACCATTGCAATGATGGTGATTGTATGGATAATGCCATCATGGGTGAGAAACAGAATTTGCACAAAATTACGGTGGGCATCCCGCAAGACCTCTGGGAATCCGTCAAAGAGTTGGCAGGTGACCACCAACGTTCCTTTGTGAAAGAACTCGTGTGGGCGCTGCACGAGTACGTCCGCCTTGAACGGCAAAAGAAGGGCAGCAGTCGGCAGTGAGTGAGACGGTGCGCCAGACGTACAAGGAGAAACTCAAGCCAACTGCTGAGCAGGAACGGGCGCTGGAGGTGGTCTTGTGGCGCTGTCGCACGCTCTACAACACCGCCCTGGAGCAGCGCATCACGGCCTGGCACCGGTGTCACATTTCGGTGAGACGGTATCAACAGGAAGCGGAGTTGAAGACGATCCGCGAGGAGTTTCCTGAGTATGCGGCGATCCATAGCCATGTCTTGCAGGACGTGCTGGCTCGACTCGACAAAGCCTATCAGGCCTTCTTCCGGAGACTAGCGGCTGGAGACAAGCCCGGCTTTCCACGCTTCCAGGGACGCCACCGCTACCACTCGTTCGCCTACAAAGAGTTTGGCAACGGTGCCCGGCTGGATAACGGGTATCTCGTGCTCTCCCAGATC
>JBKQTH010000217.1:0-9962 GCA_052143275.1 Ktedonobacterales bacterium
TACCATACGGCACACCCCTTTGTCTTTGTTCGAGGTAAATATCTTTGTCATAATGCGCATAGGAGACAAAGTATGAAGGACGAACCTTCTGCGCAAAGCTTGAGTCAGTACTCAATCGCACTCACAAATTGGCATGATGACCACGGAAGACCATTACTGCTAACGGTCATCCTCACCGATAACGGACTGGCGTACTTTCCAGTTACCTTGCTGTGCCGAGCACTTGGGGTGGAGCCTCGGTCACAGTTAGAGCGCCTTCGTGAACATGCCGTGCTGAGTCAACTCATCTGCCAGCTGAAGATAGAGACCTCAGGTGGCCCGCAAAACGCGTGGTGCATTGAGCGGCGCGGCATTGGATTTTGGTGGGGCGGCATTCAACTTAGCAAGGTACGCAAAGAAGTCCAGCAGCGTCTGCTTGAATTCCAATGGGCAATTGTTGATGCTGCGGACCGACTACTCTTTGGCGAAGTACTAACTGACCCCATGAAAGCTCAACTAGCTACGCACGATGGGCAGATTGCCAGCGTTACACGGTTTGCCCTTCAACTTGAACGACGTATAGGTGCCCTTGAAATAGAGTTACTCTCCAGTTCGGACGATGAGGGCTAACGGATCGCCCAAACCGTCTGTCTATGTCACATAATATAGAATGGGTAGCTAGAGCTAGTTAGAAAACCGTATCGCAATAGCAAACACTCTACATTTCTGTGCCCTCTGAATGCAGACGTCTAGCGGGCCTCAAGAATGGTTCCGGTGCCAACTAGGCGGCTTCCCTCATAGAATCGAACATCGCTGCCAACCGAGAATTTATCTTGATACAGGTCAGAGAACATCAGGCGCAGTGCGACACGGTGAGGGATGTCGAACGCGAACGATGTCTCGCCGTCCAAGCTCTCAATGATGCATGAGGTATACTCGCCGCCAGTGTCAATCTGCGGATGATACCCCGATTCTGGGCAGGTTCTCCGTCCACCCTTGTCTGGCCCGAGAAATGTGACGAGTGCAATAAACAAGCGCATCTCCTCTGCAAACAACAGCAAGGTAGTGACTAGCTCACCGCAGGCAGCTCGTGTCAGTGACTACCTTCCGCTCGGAGCAAATATCGGCTCAAATTGAGGCGAATCCTCAGACTGCACGCGGCGGACGACTTCCTGTAGGATCAAACGCAACCGCGGTTCTAACCGGCAAATCAGCCCGTAATTGAAGCGATCTGCTCTGGCAGCGTGAAACAAGGCATCAAAGAGAACCTGGGTGGAATAGCTCGCACAGGTCCGGCTGAGATCGTCATCCCGTGCCGGATTTCCCCAGGACTGGCGGAAGGGATGCCGGTTGGGACGCTGGTTATCGGGGTGACCAGGACCCCCGGGGAGCCGGGTCCTGCAGTAACGACACCGCCAGGTCCACTGGCCAGGGGATGGTAGCGAAATACCCGTCTAGTTGCACATGTTCTGTCATGAGTCACCGCTCTGCTTCCGTTGTTCACCCAACCTGCCGGATCACTCCACGAGCATGGGCACCCCCATGTACCGGCTGCGCAGCTCACGGGCCATCGCCCAAAGATTCACCGCCAGCGTCTCGTCTTTGCGGCGGTTAGGCCGTACGCGGGGGACGAGACGCACACCGTCACTGACCTTGATCGCACCCAGGATATACTGCGCTGGGATCGCATCGGCAATCACCTGACGATCTGGCTGCTTGAGATCCTGCGCGCTGAACCGTTGGCCATAGCCGAGATGCCAAGTGTGCGGTAGCCGACACCGCGCCGCGGGGAAGTCGGTGTACCATTGCTCCCAGCTCCATGGCGCCTCCCGCGGGGACTTTTCCGAGGCCTCCTGCATGCGAAAGAAGCGCAGCACGGCCTCCTCGGAAAACGGTGCGGTGTGGGCGCGTACGGTGCGCAACCGCTCAGCGAGCATATGCACCGTTCCCAGCCCACCATCCGGCAGCGAGACACCCATGACGTAGGACCCTACGCGCACTCCCTCCGGCAAACGCTGAGAACTACTCTTCATCGGCAGCGTGCGCAAGAAGGCGTGCAGAGGAGGGTAGTCTGCAAAGCCCTCGAAGCGGTAGACGAAGGATGCTAAGCCCCTCATACACAAGCGGCAGTGCTTGCAATGCTCATCCTCTTCGATGTGCTCGGGCAGCACGATACCATGGCGGCGCAAGATGGCCTGGCGACGCCGCTCCCGCTCGGCCGCCGAGGCGATGTCCCAGTAGGCAAAGTCGACAACGCGAAAATAGTCATCCAGGAATGCTTGCCAGCGCGGTAGCGTGAGATCCGTGGGCAAGGCAGAATCGAGGCCATGGGGCTGCAGCATGATGTGCCCTGCCAGCGCCGAGGGTGTCAAGGCCGTCTGATGGTCAGCGCACCAGCGTGCCACCCAGTAGTGCAGACACCAGTGCGAGAGGGTCCACCGTGCCAGGGCCGACTGATCGTCGTCGGCTGCTGCCACTGCCGCGCGACTGGCGGAGACGCGGACGGTTTCTCGCAGCCACGACCGGGTGCGCACGACGCTGACGAACGCAGTGAGCTCGCTATTGGGCACGACGGCGTGGACGTGCTCCAGCGCGTCCGGTGGCAGATCGACCACGACGACGTAACCGGGCTGGCTCCCCCGGGCGTGCTTGAGCGGCCAGCCCAGCGCGAAAGAGACCGGATCGCCGCCTTTGCCGGCGACCGGAGCTGTGCTCAAGAAGACGGCGTTGCCTTGCGCGCGACCGCTCAGCTCCCAGACCCAGTCATGGCTGGCAGCAGTGGGCTGGGGTGGCCGCAGTCCGTGCTGCAGAATCCCCTCGAGCGCTGGTGCAGTAGTCCCATGGAACAGCAACATACCGCATATGATAGCATGTGCTCATGCTACGCTGCTCCCTGCTCGGCTGGCTGAAGCGACTCTATAAATCAAATCGAGCAACGTATCTCGCAGAAAGTGGGTTGCGTAGTCGTCTGATGTCAAGAGCATCCAGTGGCCGTTCCAGGGTCTGTGAATTATTGAGAAGGAGACGTGCTTCGATTCTGGTAAGCTGGAGACTGTCATATCGACCAGCCTCAGCAACCGGAGCACGCCTATGTATTGTACGCCTCATCCGACCGCATCCCGTGCGCTGTCTGCCCCAGAGCTGCGCAGCCTGTATGCCGCATTCCACACCCTGGCCGATCCCCGCAGCCGGCATGGACGGCGCTACGACCTGCCCTTTCTGCTCACCTGCCTGGTAGCCGCTCTGCTGTGCAATTGCAACTCGACCTGCGCCGTCGGCCAATGGTGTCGGGAACAGCGCCATCTGCTGCGGCAGGTGTTTGGCCCCCGTGCCCATCTGCCCCCCTCCGATTCGCTGTATCGGCGCCTGCTCCCCCGCCTGTCGGCCGAGCACCTCGAAGCGGTGGTGGCGACCTGGGTACAGGCCACGCGCCCGGCCGACGATGCGGAAGCGGTGGCGATGGACGGGAAAACTGTGCGGGGTGCGGGCAGCGCCGCCACGCCGGCTCCCCATCTGTTGGCCGTCTGCACCCATCAGACGCAGGAAACCTTGCGGCAAGTCCGGGTGAGCCACAAGACCAACGAGATTCCCGTCGCCCGAGCAATCGCACCTCAGCTGCGCTGGCCTGGCCGCGGGTGTACGGCGGATGCGCTGCACACCCAACCGGCCTTTGTGGCCACCATTCGGGCGCTGGGAGGCGACGTCGTCCTGACCGTCAAAGACCATCAACCAACCTTGGCCGCCGATCTGGCCGTCTTGTTCGCCGATCCGGCCACCCCCACGACCCGGGCGGTTACCCTCGATCGCCATCGGGGCCGGTTCGAACAGCGTCAGCTGGCCCTGAGCACCGAACTCACTAGCTATCTGGCCACATCTGCTCCCTGGCCAGGCATTGCCCAGGTCGGCCAGTTGACCCGACGCGTCACCCATACCGCCACAGGCGTGACCCGCACCCAGACCGTCTATCTCATCACCACCCTCTCCCCCAAACAGGCCGGTCCAGAGCGCCTGCTGACCCTGCTGCGAGGCCATTGGTCCATTGAGAACCGGCTCCCCTACGTCCGCGATGTGGCCTTTGGCGAGGATCGCTCCCGCCTGCGCTCGGGGGCAGCACCGCAGATTCTGGCCGCGTTACGCAATCTGGCGATTACGCTCATTCACCGCTCTGGCTCCGCCGACATCGCCGCCACTCGCCGCGCCTTCGCCTACCATCCCCGCCGGGCTCTACAATGCTTGCTCCGATAATTCACAGACCCTGCTCTATCCGCCTGCCCTGCATCTAACCCGATCCCTTCGGGAAAGGGCAGCGAGATATCCCCTGCTGTCACCTGCCGGAATGCTGCTTGCAGGGCCACAGCACACTGCAAAGCACAGCGGGCGGAGGCGAAGACAGCCAGGACTTCATCCCCCGCACCTGCCTCACACAGCAGGCGAATGTGGGATGCGCTCAAAAGCACTCCTCTTTGTCTTCTTGGAGTCGCTTCCCGTTCGATCCGAAGCAATCATCAGGGAGCTCACGAGGAGGAAGAGCACCCCAGCAGCAACGGGATCCAACTGCCGTTAGTTAACCCGAGATACAGACCTCCTGCCACCAGGACCACAGCTGGCAAGAGTCCAACGATGCGATATCGTCGATATCGGTGCCGGTTGTGGATCTGATCCGAACGTTTCACACACAGCAGTCTCCTTCCCTCGAGCTCATCAAAAAGATGAACGGACACGCCACAATCGGAGCCTGCACCGTCCCAGGTCATCCCAGCGAGGCACCTCAAGGCATCGTCCATTCCCATGTCGCATCGTGCGGTTGGAGTCATATCGTTGGTCAGCATGCGTCACCCAGATTGCCCGCTATATGACCTGGCAAGCGCACCCGTCTGAATCCACTACATTGCCGCGCACGGTGAGCGGACAGCACCGGAGAGAGGGCTCCGTTGTACACGCAGCAGATCATATGCCGAAACCGAGCGAGGGAAACACGCATGAGATGAAGGGAGCTGGCCCGCCAGATGTTCCGTATGTGGCAGTCTCTGCAGGAGTGCGGGGCCGTGCGAAGCCGCGCTGCTCTTGCGGTGAGAGGCTCCAGCAGGCCAGGACTGGACAACGGTTGGCTCCCCGATAGGTGACAACGACCAGCGACCGATTGGCACGGTCTGTGCGGCCTATATGGCAGTACGCTATTGGCAACGGCGCCGGTGACGTCCGAGGCAGAAGGAGAACTCCCTACAGGAGGCTCGCACCTTCCACCCAGGCTCTGTGCAGACGGGACGCCTAGGAGCCGGACATAGGGATACTCAGGAGGAGATACGACACATGGTTCTCCCACAATCACATCACGCCTCCGCGGCCACTCTCATTACGCCGGAGTGCGAGGCTCCCGGTTGTAGCGTCTCCGGTGACCAGTACACGATGGTCCGCTGCCGCGGATGCGGTGCATGGTTCTGTTCTGAGCACATCGCTGCCGAGGAGGTGGTGACGCTCGTCCGCCCTGCCCGACGAGTGCTCAGGAACCTCGCCTACTATGAGGGCATCTGCCTCGCCTGCCAGCAAGAACGGCAGCCGACTCATCACTGACGCCTACGTACTGCTGCAAACGATGTGCACACAACCAAGACCCCATGGTTGACGAGAGCAGGAGAGATAGGTGAATGTGCCGCAGAGAGATAGGGTTTCCCTGGTGGCGGGCGCGACCGTGGGCTTGTGGGGAGGGGCACGAGCAGCATTCAGGCCTGTACGGCGACCTGGAACGCTACGTGTAACCAGCATAACCAACAGGCGAAACTCCTATTGAGTCCGAGTCCGCGCAAGGCGCAGTGCTTGCAATCAAGAGAATATCAGCCGCTAGGAGCGCGCCTCCGGTTTCTCCACCGTCACAAGTATGAGGAGGATTCGTCTATGTCAGTGAAAGATGCATTGTCACGGCTCACACCGAGCGCACGGACAGACGGCAGTCCCGTCTTCCGCGCCTTGAGAGGCTTCGCTGGGCGCCCGGTCAACGCGTTTGTCGTGCGGTTCGCAGGCAGCCGCTATCTGCAAGGGTATGGGGTCGTTCACCACCGGGGGCGGCGCTCGGGACGCGCCTATAGGACGCCGGTCATCGTGCGGCCCGTGGGTCACGGATTCGTGATCCCGGTCGCGTTCGGCGAGAGAGCGGACTGGTTGCAGAACCTGCGAGCGGCAGGAGGATGTGTGATCCGATGGAATGGGCTTGTCCATCCCGTGGTGGATCCCGTCATCATCGACTGGTTGGTCGCGCGACCGACGTTTGCCCCGCTGCAGCGCTCCATAGCGACGCTGCTGGGCATCAAACGCTGTGTACACGTGCGCTGCGGCGCAGCGACACCAGGCGCTGGTGCGGCGGCGCTGAGAGCGGGTAAACACGCCATGGCAGACGACTTCGAGTAGCAGAGTATCTATCTATGCGCGGGCACCTCTCGCAGGCCTACTGATCTCGACTCTACTGGGTAACGCGAGTAACCGACAGCGGAGAGTCGCTTGCGATGCAAGAATCTGGTCAGTACCGCCATTTCAGGAGGCGAGAGCGGAAGATACTACCTTCCTCAACACGTGGAGCAGAGGGTCCGCACGTAGCCCAAGTGTGGCACTGTCGAACGTGGTCACTGTGGCACAACGAGGCTGCCGTCTGCTATGCTCTGCCGGTGGGCACCCCTTAAGTCATGGTGATGTCCGGGCTACCGGGTAGTGGCAAGAGCACGATCGCAGAACGATTGGCCGAGCGCTTGAAGCTGCCGCTCTTTTCCGTGGACCCGATCGAGTCGGCGATCATCAGGGCAGGTATCCCAAGGAGTTTCGCGACAGGTCTTGCTGCCTACTTGGTGGCTGAGCGCTTGCCAGCGAACAACTCACAGTTGGGAACTCGGTCATCATCGATGCGGTGAATCAGGTATTGCGTCGCTGCCACGTTGACCGCATGCACACGTTGTGCTGCTTGCTGCTGCGCCTGTGCGGCGCTCGCTCGTCTTGCGCTCGCCAACAGCCAGAGCCCATAAGCTGTGAGCCCGCAGCCTACCAGTCCAAATAAGAAGGCAGAGCCGGTGTTGTGGGCGGCCAACACAACCACCGAGGGAAGCGCACACAGACCGGCAACCACAAGAGCGGCAACAGCAAGCCCACTGAGAACTCTTGCGCTGAAGCTCGATACGCGAGAGGGTGCGGGTGGCTGGTTCATGGATACACTCCTGCGTGGCCGCCGACATTGACTGGTGCGCCTCGACGATCTCCGGCTGTGGGCTGAGCAACATAGAACAGAAGTGTAGCAGGTCAAGCACCGCCTGGCAATCGCCAAGGCGCTACGCCTCTGCTGCGACATAGCTATCGGATGTGACATATGCCTGGTATCAGGAATCACCAATCAGCCATAGAATAAGATCCTGAAGATATCATGGGCTACGTTCTATCGGTACAAAACGCCAAGCACTATAGATAATACGTGATGGGGCAAAGTCAGAGCGCTATCATTTGCGACGAAGCAAGCAATGCATCGATGGCACGCCCAATTCGGGCAGCCTCTGATCCTTCAATCGGCACCACGAGCTCGTGATTGCCTTGAAGGCCACCCATGAGCAGGTTCGCTGAACCAACCAGGAGGCGCCTCCGATCCACAACAATTGCTTTCGGATGCACATCGGCTTGACCAGCGTTGGAGTCAAAGGATGAGAGCGTAGGGAGGTGCGGTGCATTAGACTCGGTTGGCATATCAGATGCTACCTGTATAGACAGTATAGACAGGTTCAACACGATGAAACTCACGTCGCGGAGTCAAGAGGAAATGTACGAGTCATCCATCGTGGTTGAAGGGAATCGCACATGTGTCCCCGCACAGAAGCAGAGCCTATTATGCACCAGTACGGATTCTGGGCTGCAGCCAAACGTTGGATGGGCCTACCAGATAATGCTATCGACCGATATCCAGCAGCAGGCAATGTTGACTTCCGCAGGTGTTGGCGACTGCTGTGCTCGCCCAGTATCCCACCAGTCGGCCTAAACGCCACAGGCGTCAAGAGCATTGGAACCGCCATGGCAAACTATATCTCATTTACGTGACCGCTTAGGGAATCCCGCAATGGGCCGGCGGATATCTATTGGATGCGGATGTGCGCGGCAAAGAAAGGAAGCAACGACATGGAGGAGAACACCGTATTGGTAGTAGAAGATGATCAGGATATACGCGAGAGCCTGCAATTTCTTCTCGCAGACGAGGGCTACGCTGTCGTCACGGCTGAGGACGGACAGGAGGCGTTAGACCTCATTCCTCTGCTCCCTAACCCAGCGGTCATGTTGTTGGATTTTCAAATGCCGAGGGTGGACGGCTACGGCGTCTTGCTTGACCTGGCGAAGCATCCGGAAACGCGAGACCGGCTCTCCATCTTCTTGCTGACAGCAAATATCGGCCTGTGCTCTCCCGACATGGTGCGGCTGCTACGAAGAGAGGGTATTCCCGTGCTCTCCAAGCCATTTGACGTCGACCATTTGAAAGCCCAGGTCCATAGCGCTTTTCTCCGACTGGACGAGCGGTACGAAGGAGAAGCAACCATGGTACAAGATGCGAGCCAACGTCGCATCATTGACCCTACTTCCAACCCTGACCAAGTACCGGGACCCGACCGGATCCCACAACCAGAGCTTCTCCCTACGTCCGCACCGGAACCAATACCTCGTCCGCAGCCAGAACCCGATCCCGATCCCATGTCTCCATCGGATCCCCCTCCAGACCCACTATCCCCCACTCCAACTCCCGAGCTACAGATGAGCTGATGAGCCTTGCTCGTGGTCATAGCCACTGCAGCTGCAACATCACGCTCTCCCGGGAGTTGATTGCGGAGACCGTTGAGCCTGCTGAGGTTAACGGGGACCTCTGCGGTAGGTCGAGTAGGCTTACCAAAGGCGGAACATATCGAAGAGAGGTAGGAAAAACGCGGTGTCCCAGACGAGGAGGCGGAGCGGCGAGCCTGGGCGACAGTGAACAAGATATCCGGTAGTAGAGTACTCAGTGGATCGGGCCGCGGCCACACGGAAAACCATGAAGCGGTACGACGCGGAGGTGAACGTGGGGGAGCAGCCGAAACCCGTAAGAGCCACGAAGCCGGCTGCCACGCATAAGAGAGTGTCAACTACGCTAAAAGGCCCACCAGCTGTGATCGGTGGGCCTTCCTTTTCTGGCCCCGAGACATAAGAACTGTCGGGAATGTATCAGCACCCCATGGGGTAAGACGAGCGTCCTGCTCAGCATGACGAGCCTCATGCCCGCTGTGAACGCCACATCCTGCGGCCAACCAGCATCCTCTGCAGCCATACCTCGAGCTTCATGCTCAATTGTACGTACCTACGACAAGTAGCGTGCTAATGGTCATCGGTTGTTGTGATACAGTCCACCGTAACAGCCGGCGAGAGTATCGCTGCGCAACAGACGAATCGCTGAGCTCTTGCTGTCTTCTCAGCACCTCTCCAGTACCAACAGCGTCCACAAAGGCACTGAAACGATGGCGCTCACCGCCACGTACACACCTATTTGGGTAGCACAAGGCGTGCCAACCCTCGTTTGGTGTTCCGGTGGCCGCATAGCACCACGCACCATGATCACAGGATTTCTTTGACAACTCCCCCGCATAAATGCGGGAGATTCTCGCGACCGGCAGGGGAGGCGCATTGGGCAACGGTACCCGCGCCTACCGGATCAACTTTACACGACGGAAGTGCCCCTCCGGAACCCGTTGGATGATGGTAGTAGGATGGTCCGTAGTCCAGTCGAGCCGGGGAGCATCCAAAAGAAGACTGTCATCGCGGTGAGTGCCGCACATCTGTTCGAGGTGTGCAAGAGGCCATGCATCCCCCGACTCAAGCCTGACTTTTATACACAAATTACCAACGGAGTTGAGCAGCCAAATGAACCCCGTCCAGAAGGGTTTGGACGTGAAGCCAGCCCTGCCACAGAGTCTTCCACCCAGGTGGCCCATCGCGCCGGCGAG
>JBKQTH010000218.1:0-18169 GCA_052143275.1 Ktedonobacterales bacterium
GGGAAAGCCAACCATTAGGCGCCCGGCATTACCTGGCCCGAGACCATCAATGTCTTTCTCCGGAGGCAGAACTTCGGTAACGACCCGCTGCCGAATATGCCGGGGGAGTGGAAGCAAGAGCACCACACCATCTATCGTACTGTCTGCACCCATAGCTGCCACGGCACTACGTAGCGTTGCCTCAGATGTCGTGTCGGGAAATGCGCGCAAGAGACAATCCAGGCCGGTCTGCAGACACGAGCGGGCGACCTGACCCGCATACAAAGCTGCAGTTGGATTGTCACCCACCGAAATGAGGACAATCCGGACTGGGCGACCTAACTCTACCAGCCGCTTCGCCGCTGTCGGCAGCATCCGCTCCCGTAGCTCAGCGGCCAGGCGGCGGCCATCTAGCAGTGTCGCGCTTTCGGGCATAAGATCACCTTGGAAGCACTAGTCTACGCGCGAAAAGCCGCCGCTACACTATGATTACATGATATATCATGCGTCCAGAAGACGCTCCTCACGAGTGAGACTCAGTTGGGTGGGGACTAGCCGGCAGGTACTGATGTGCAAGTTCGGCAATCTCATCTAGTGAGAATGGTTTGGTGAGATGAGCGACTGCGCCCACCTCCTTGGCGAGTTCTTGCAGAGTGTCCCGACCGGAGCACAGTACAATGGGAGTGTCATGCCAGCCGGGCAAACGACGTAAGCTAGGTGCCAGCTCATCACTGTCCTCGTCCGGCAGGGTGGCGTCCAGTAGAATCAGGCCCGGTGGCTCGGGAGGAGTATGGCTCAGTAGATCCCTGACGCTGGGCGAGGCATGTACCGAAAAACCTTCATCTTCATGAAGGAACGAGACGAGTAAATCTACAATCGCCGGGTCGTCGTCAATGACCAGCACGTAGTCGCGTTTGGTCTCCGCTGACGCCGCTGGCGCGGAGAAACGCAGCTGGTTACCATCCAGCTTACCGCTGAACGCATCCATTCATTGCTCCTAACCTGAAAGCAGACCTCACATGGGCTGTGCAGATAGACTTCGGGGCACTCCAGTGGCAATCTCAGGCATAGTTTCTCCATCGAGACATCGAGGACTTGACCCGCCTGATCGCCACTGTCTATACCAGCATGTGAGCAGCATATATGTGCAGTGCACTTTTAAGATACTATGTAGTAGCGGAAAGTGCAGTATGTCTCTAGGGAACTTTAATGTCAAATTCTCCAGACAATGATGGTGATCTACCCTCAGCAATGAGACCATCGCCAAGAGTTTTCGTGCGGGCACCAAGCAAACCTGTCGAAACCGCATTGGTGAGCGGCAGTGAGTTGCAAAGATCACTGCTACCTACGGCCATAGTGCTCCCAGGCTCGAAATACTATACTCTGCGATTCCTCTTGAACGCGCTGCTCGCTGATGGAGAGAGTGTGGTGCGGTTCCCTGCCTGTAGCGATGATACTGCCGTCCTACTACGCTCCCTTCGCGCGCTCGGTGCCGAGGTCACTTGGGAGCCGGCTCCGCTCTCTGGAGCCGGTGTGCCAGTGGAGACCGCATGCTCCAGCGGAAGTACGTCTTGGCAGTTGCGTATTCGTGGGACCAGCGGTAGGTTGGCGCTCCCTCCCGGCAGCCAGTTACCGATGGGCAACGCCGGGGCTGTACTCAGGCTACTGCTTGGGCTTGGCGCCCTTCTCCCCGAGGTGACCTATACCACCGACCATGCAGGATCATTGGGCCGGCGCCCAAACGCCGATCTTCTTGGTGCCCTGACCTTTCTGGGTATTCAGGTCGAAGCTCAGGGTGAAGGTGGATGCCTGCCAATCACTCTACGCGGAGGCCCTCCTCGGGGCGGTAGCCTTACTATCTCCGGTGCGCGCAGTTCGCAATACGTAAGTGCACTGCTCTATCTCGCGCCCCTCTTGCCGGAAGGATTAGAAATACGGATAGGTGACGAATTACGCTCACGCTCAATGGTGCGGGCAACCCTTAGCTCACTCGCGAGCGCCGGTATCCAGATTCAGGCAGCACCGGACCTTAAGTGGTTTCATGTGCCAGGCGGTCAGGTTTTTCGAGCTCGCAGCTATGACGTGCCGGGAGATGGTCCAACTGCGGCGGCGTTGGTAGCCGCTGCTCTTGCACTGGGCAGACCTCTCACACTGGCTAGACTGGCCTACGGTGAACCTGATGTGGTGGCGCTTCTGGCTGCCTTACGCGACCTTGGCGCTCAGTTTACCGTCACGGAGGATGAGGAAGCCACCACCGGCCTTGGGACTCTTCATCTAGCAGCTGGTGCGGTAGACTCCCAGGATACTAGGCTTCATGGGGCCCGGATAGATGGAGATGCCTGTATTGATAGTGTGCCGGTTCTGGCAGCGATAGCCTGTTTCGCCCGCGGTGAAAGCCGCTTTGAGCGAGTCTCAACGTTACGTTGGAAAGAGAGCGACCGGATAGCCGATCTCGCTCATGAGCTGCAGCGTGCCGGTTGTTGGGTAACACCTGGCGAGGATACCATCAGTGTATCAGGACAGCCGGAGGGCATTGTTGGTGGGGTAACCGTAGAGGGGCATGATGATCACCGAGTGGTTCAGGCTCTGGCAATTGCTGCATTGCATTCGGCACACGGGTTGACTATCCAGGGCGCAGATGCGGTGGCCAAGAGCTATCCTGAGTTCTTCACCGCGCTCCAGCAGTGTGGTGCCCAGGTGTACGCTGCTGGAGTAGCTCCGTAGAAGCGAACGCAGCCGGATAGCATCCCCTTCTACGGACCCGCCACCAGAAACTGCTCAGTTAAGACGCTCGTAGTCCCGCCAGCGTCAGCTCGATGTCGCGCCAAACTTGCTGGCGCCGTACTTCAAAGCTCGGCGGACGCAGTATTGTCCCGGGTTCACGGTTCGCTAGCCAATCACGCAATGCTTCTGCCCAGACTTCTTCGGGCTGGCGTCCAGTTTCCTGCGCTGCCCGAGCTGTAGCCCAAATGAGCTCCGTCTCCAGGCCACGTCTTGCTCGCCGCCGAGCCTTGTGCAGCGGGCCAGATATAGCTGCGCGCTCCATTGCGTCGAAATGGCGCAGAGAGGCCTGACTCTCCGAATCGATGCGGGCACTCCCCAGACTGACCGGTGCTATATCGACAGCGTGTCGAGCCGCCTCGGCTGCTTGTGCGACACGTGGTCGAGAATGTACCGCCTGACGGGCTGAATGTGCTGAATGTAACGTAGTCCACCAGAATGACATGGCTGGTCCTCCTCGTTCACTATAGAACGCTTCTACTGGGTTTTCGCTCTCGTCGTTCCGAAGCTTATCAGTGTAGCATGCCTCGTGACTAACAGTATAACACGTATTAGAAAATATGTTCTATATTCAGAACGGTTTATGGCCCGGATGGGTAACACGCACCTGAATTGAATGTCCAGCTACTCGCGGCTGTGGCGCAGCCCATTGGAACATCGCCATAAAGCTGCTACAATGCGTGGCAGGTACTACAGAGGCACGTACCATATGGAGTCGGGCAAGATGTACGGCCAAGCGCTCTCTTCTCAGGCAGTTAGTTACGCTTATCGCGGTAATCCACGCAGCCCGGCCAGGCGGACTTCGGGGGTGCAAGATGCCCTTCGGCCCGATGCCGACACCGAGAGCAGCGAATCAGCCGCGGACAGTAAAGACCGGGTTGCTCCTTTTCCCGTCCACCGTGATGAAGCCAGTACAGTCATCTTGGTGGCCGAGAACGAGGTCAACAATCGCCGGCTTATTGAACACATACTGGCGGTAGCTGGATATAGGTACGTCTCGGCAACCAACGGCCTGGAAGTTTTGCGTATCCTCGATACCTGCCAGGTAGACGCTATACTGCTGGATCTTTCCATGCCACTATTAGACGGCTATCAGACAACCGAACAGGTGCGCCGGCGACCTGATGGTGCTAGCCTCCCTATCGTAGCGGTAACCGCCTATGCTATGAGTGAAGACCGCGAACGTGCTCTTCGGAGTGGCTGCACCGACTATCTGGCCAAGCCATTTCGCGCAAGCCAGTTGCTTGAGGTGGTCAGACGCGTGCTCTCGTCCAGATAGTCCCCTAGTGCCGGTGCCTAACGCTCAATCAAAACTACGTGATTGCGCATGGTACCGACACCCTCGACGGTGGATTCCACAAGGTCTCCGGGATGAAGAAACTCTGGAGGTGTTCGCGCAAAGCCCACACCGCTAGGAGTGCCGGTAGCAATGATATCTCCAGGTTCGAGTGTCAGTAACGCTGAGAGATGAGCAATCAGAGTGGCGACATTGAAGAGCATGAGGCCCGTGCTGCTGTCTTGCTTGGCAACGCCGTTGACCTCGAGATGTAACCGCAAATTCTGCGGATCGTGAATCTCATCAGCAGTAACGATACACGGGCCTATAGGACAGAAGCCATCTAGGCTCTTGCCCTGAAACCATTGTATTCCAGGCCGGTTCTGTAGATCGCGGGCGGTAATGTCGTTCAGCACCGTATAGCCAAAGACATGGGCCAGGGCTTCCTCCTGGCTAATGTGACGCCCACCACGCCCGATCACCACCGCCAGCTCAACTTCCCAATCTATCTGCTCTGAGAGGATGGGATCGAACGGAATATCGGCAAAAGGACCAGTCACCGATGTTACCGCTTTGGTAAAGATATTCGGAGAGTCTGGTAGCCGGACTTCCTTCCCCATGGCCCGAAACGACTCAGCCGCATGTTCGCTATAATTGCGGCCAACACAGAAGATGTTTTTGCGTGGACGCGGAATCGGGGCCAGTATTTCAACGGCGTCCACGGAAACCGTCACCGGTTCCGGCCGATTAGAAAGCATTTTCTGTATGCGCTCGATTGCCGAGGTTCCGGCATCGATGAGCGCCAGCATATCATTGAATTCTGCTTTGGAATCAGTGCCCGGCAGTTCGGACACCGGTATGATCTTCTCTTCGTACCAGACGCCAAGGTGGCTACCGGCTGCATCACGGAATGTCAAAACTCGCATGAAATCCCCCTTCTCTTTCTTCCCCTCGCCACTACTACAAGAGATCAGCACCAGCTTCAACATGGCAAGAATTGGTCGGTAAAAGCGGCAGCATAGTCGGGTGGGCTGGTGAGTGCCTGGTTGTTCGCATCAAACAGAGCATTGTGGCTATACATAAAGCTTGGGTAATCAGTCCACTTCTTGAGGGTTTGTGTGCCCCAGCAGGAGGTATCGGCGCTGTAGCGCGGGCTGAGATAATCCTGGCTGTCATAGACCAGTTGCTTGTTGTCGAAGCTGCCGGCAGGCGCGCCCTGTATCAGTAGATTTGCCGCATCCTTCGGATGCTGAATGGCATAGGTATAGCCCTCAGAAGTTGCCTTCAAGAAGCGCCTGATGACGTCAGGATGCTGGCTGATCAATTGCTGGTTGGTAATGATCACCGGCGAATAGTAGTCGGGCATGCAGTAGTTGAGCAGTGGAAAAACATTGAGGGCGATACCCTGCTCCTGGGCTTCGATGCCTTCCCAACCCATGAAGACCCAGGCAAAATCGAACTGCCCACTCTTGAGCGCGACGATGGGATCAAGAGTGGTGGTAATGTCCTGGAAGCTGGTAGTGCTGGCTCCGCCGCAACTGAGTACCTGTGAAATCACTGGCTGCTCATAGGGCGCGCCGAAGCCGGCGTAGCGTTTTCCGGCGAGCTTGGCAACGGTGTCCAGGCCGGAAGACTTGAGCGAGACGAGAGCCGAAGTGTTGTGCTGTAGAATTGCGGCGATTGAGACCACCGGCAGGCCGGCGGCACGAGCGCTGGTTACTCCTTCAGTGAAACTGATACCAAAATCAGCCTGACCTGTACCTACCAGTTCCTCGGGCGCGATCGAGCTCGAGTAAGGCAGCAGGGTAAGGTCGATACCTTGCTGCCGATACCACCCTTTCTCCATGGCCACGTAGATGCCGGTGTGGTTGGTATTTGGCGTCCAGTCAAGCGCTAGCTTGACATGAGCAACCGGCCCATCATAGGATGACGGCGAAGTCGCTTGGGACCCAAAACTGCAGCCGGCTAGCAGCAGCGGCACCACCACGAGCAGTAGGGTAACCGATGAGGGCAGCGTGCGCCGGCGACGCTGGCAGGGGAGCCAGGATAACATAAGACAACACCTCTTCACACATATTCGCGCTAAAGACTTCCCTGGCGTCCCTGCTGGTAATACCAGGGCAATGCCAGCCGTTCTACCAGAGCGACCAACACAAAGAGACTGATGCTTAACGCCGCCGTAACCAGTATGGCGGCCATTAACGCCGCTGTGGCAAAAGAATGTTGTTTGAGCTCCATGAAAAAACCTAAGCCCGCAGTGGCGCCAACGTACTCTCCAAAGATGGCTCCGATGACGCTATAGGCAACGGCGATGCGGATTCCCGAGAAGAGCGCTGGTAACGCACCCGGCAGCCGCACTGACCAGAAGAGCCTTATTGGGCCGGCGCCAAACGCGCGGTAAAGCTTGAGCAGCTCCGGGTCAGCAGAGCGTAGTCCATCGGCTAGGGCCACGGTGATCGGGAAAAAGCAGATCAGCGTAATGACTATCGCCTTGGAGTCCAGGCCGAATCCAAACCAAAGCACTAGGAGCGGCGCTAGAGCAATGATAGGGATAGTTTGTGAGGTAACCAGCACGGGATACAGCGCTCGGCGCAGCCAGGTAGAGAAGTCTATGAGGGTGGCGAAGAAAACTCCCGCCAGGAGCGCAGCGCCAAAACCTACCATAGTCTCTTCAAGGGTTGCCAGTGTATTGCTCCAGAGCGGACCACGTTCGGCCAGTAGCGTTGTCCACACCGCCAGAGGAGTCGGCAGCAACACTGGATCTATACTTGGTCGGCTGGCATACCACTGCCAGAATGCTACCATCGCACCGACAAGGAGCAGCGCCGGCGTCACCGCGTAAACTGCCCGCCTGCTCCAGCGAAGCGGAGCGGCGCTTCCCCAGCTCGCTACCTCGACCGTTCCACAGTTGGGATCGTCGCTTTCGTTTGCTTCATTACCAGATAAGCTGGAGACACGGTCGCGAATCTTCATGGCTTCCTAGTCTCCGCCGATGACTCTGGTTCACCGGCCAGGGCCACCTGTAGCTCCGCCTTCAGGGCTAGCACCTCACTGCGGGAGAGCATTGCCAGGTTACGCGGTCGCTCCAGCGGCACAGGCCGTTCGATTCGAACATGTCCAGGTCGCGGCGACAGCACGTAGACGCGGTCAGCCAACAGGAGTGACTCATCTAGATCATGGGTGACGAATAAGCAGGACATTCGCAGCCGCTCCCAGATCTCCAGCAGCCAGCGCTGTAAACCGGCGCGTGTGTCGGCGTCAAGTGCCCCGAATGGCTCGTCAAGCAACAATAAGTTGCCGCCTGCTAGTACAGTACGGGCGAAGGCAACCCGCTGGCGCATGCCACCGCTGAGCTGGAACGGATAGGAACGTCCAAAACCCTCCAGGCCAAAGTTGACAAAGATGGCTTGTGCCCGCTTCCTGGCTTCTCTCTTAGAGACACCCTGAACCTCCAATCCAGCGGTGGCGTTGTCGAGGGCACGGCGCCACGGAAGCAGCAGGTCACGCTGTGGCATATAGCCAACCCGTCCAAGCCGGCGGGTGTCTACATCACCGTTCAGGGCGATTGTGCCTGAGGAGGGCATCTCCAGACCAGCGATCAGGGACAGCAGCGTGCTCTTGCCACAACCGCTGGGGCCTATCAAAGTCACGAACTCGCCAGCAGCCACATGAATGCTGATTTCCGCAAGCACAGGCAGCAAGCCGTCGGCGGACCGGTAGCTCTTGGTTACAGCGCGCACGTCCAGTAGCAGTTGTTGCCCGTTCTGCATAGTTTTCCCTGCGGCCGCGAAGGCCCCTAGGACCCATGAGCGGCCATAAAACCATAAAAAAAGACGCCGGCTCAATGCCAGCGTCTCCGTTATAGCTTGGTGTGCCGGAGTAGCTCCAGTAGTCACATTTTGAGGCTGTTGGCCGCATCTGGTGATCCTACTGGCATGTCAAGCTACTGCTCCCTGCGCTGGCATTACCCAGATCAGGTTCCGTCGGTCGGTGGCGGTACCCTAGAAAGCCACCCTCTCAGCCTGGTTTCCCCAAAGCTCCCGTTGCGGTGAGAATTATTCAGTTTTCTGCAAATAATATAGTTAGCACGAGACTGACAGTAATGTCAAGACTGTTGGATAGCCTTGTCAAAAATTGACAGCTCTTTCGCCACTTTGTATGATCCACATGAGAATTCAGCAATTCCTTGCTCCAGGCGGGCTAGGCTTATCCATCTCCAGGATGCCGTTGTGGCGTACCGGCTGGAGCAAGGCGCATCACCGGTACAGGGTGTGCTGGGATGCTCGATGGAGAATGGGTTGGCGGGTAGTTACGGGTGAGCGGGCCAAGCTGAGCCAGGAGAGATGAGCAATGGTTACGTATGAAGATGTCACCGAAATGTTTCTGGAGGCGGCGGAGGCTACCGGGCTTTCGGTACACCCTGAGTTCTGGCTGAATTCTCAGACACTGGAGCGTGAGTTCGCCTGTACGCTACATCCAGGCCCATGTGAAGAGGCCGAAGACCATGCCAGCTGCACCATTTCCTTTGCCTGGGGACCTCTCGATACCGTGCTCTCGATCGATGGCGCAGAGGGTATCTGTGACTTTTTCCACGAGCCCGATGAAAACTGCCCGCATCTACATACCGAAGATGTGCCGCCGCTAGCACTGGATCTGACTTTCAGCCTCTCTCTCACCGATAGCTACTATACTTCGAACCAGCTCCAGTCATTGGCCCGCTCGCTCAAGCTTCAGGCCTCTGAGCATAGTAGCCGTGCCACCGAGACTCGTCCCAGCATTTCCCTTACTCTCGGGGATAACGGTATGCAGGCAGATAGCTTGACCTTGCAGCAGCGAGTAGAATTACCGCTCTGGGATCCCGAAGGGATCAGCGGCTTCCGTACCACTATTGATCGTCGCGCCGGACATATGACCTTTGGGCGCCTCCGCCGCCGAGGTGAGGAGACCGATGACCCTCATCCGGAAGACTGGCTTCCGCATCTCTTTACCGAGGTGCTGGCCGACATCACGCGAGTACTCAGCGCTCTCGAATCGCTCAATTCGTCAAGCCAGAGCAATATTGTGCCGGAAAACAATCAAGAAAACTGACCGACCCTCGGCAAAACCAATCACTCCCGAGCGATATAATCTAGGCGGCCAGAATGATTGGGCGCGCCCAGCGAACCACATGCCGCGTGCGTTGAAGCAATTCTAGCGCCGTGTCACCAACTTCTAGGTCGGCATCATCGACACTACGATCGTGGAGAAAAGCACTGGGATGGTACGGCGTAAGGATATCGAGCTCTGCCAATATCTCAGCCGGCGCTTCTACCAGATCGCCAAGCGCACGCAGATCGTGATGGTAGGGTGCTCGTGCATCGTGACGCAAGACGTACACCGATTGCAACACCTTCTCGGCTACTTGATTACAGAGATCTGCGCAGTTATAGAGGTTGCCTGCGGCCTGAGCCAGGGCTGCGCTAGCTAGGTCTTGCGCAGCTTCAGCGTACATTCCAAGCGCTTCATCCAGACTCATGTCTGCTTTGCCTCTTTGCCAAGTTGTCATCACCTAACTGGCGAGATCCGCAGCCAGTGTTGCCCGCAGCTCCTGGATGGGAATACGCCGCTGAGTCGTCGCGTCTCGATCCCGCACTGTCACCTGCTGATCCTCAAGGCTATCGAAGTCGACAGTGACGCAGAAAGGTGTGCCGATCTCGTCCTGCCGGCGATAGCGCCGGCCGATGCTGCCGCCGGTGTCATCATACTGCGTAAGTCCCAGCGCCCGCAACTCACCGTGTACGTTGTGCGCCAGCGCTACCAGCGGGTCTTTCTTGGAGAGAGGCATTACCGCTACCTTAATCGGCGCCAGTCGCTTGTGTAAACGGAGCACAATCCGCTTTTCTCCGCCGATCTCATCCTCGTCGTAGGCATCGCAGAGGAACGCCAGTGTCGAGCGGTCCGCACCCACCGAAGTCTCGATAATAAAAGGAATATAGCTCTTCTTTTCAATATCATCGAAGTAGGAGAGGTCCTTGCCGCTGTACTCTGAATGTCGCCTGAGATCATAATCGGTGCGATCGTGAATGCCTTCGATCTCTTTCCAGCCAATGGGAAATTCATACTCAATATCCATCGCCGCCCGAGCGTAGTGCGCCAGTTCCTGGGGACCGTGCGGATGCCACTGCAGATGCTCTTCCTTCATGCCCAGGCTCAGATACCAGCCCCAGCGTTGCGCACGCCAGTATTCGAACCAATGCTCCTCGCTAGCCGGGTCGATAAAGTATTGCATCTCCATTTGCTCAAATTCGCGGGTGCGGAAAGTAAAATTGCCGGGGCTTATTTCATTGCGAAAGGCCTTACCGATCTGCGCAATACCGAAAGGCAGACGCTTGCGCATGCTCTGCTGCACATTCTGGAAGTTGACATAGATGCCTTGGGCGGTCTCCGGTCTCAGATAGACAAGAGCGGCGTCGTCTTCCACCGGACCCATGTAGGTCTTGAACATCAAGTTGAACTTGCGAGGCTCGGTCAGTGTGCCCCTCATACCACAATTCGGGCAGACATCTGGATCACCGCTCATTTCCTCTACGTGATCGGCTCGGAACCGGCTCTTGCAGTTGGTGCAGTCTACCAGTGGGTCGGTGAAGACTTCCTCATGTCCTGATGCCTGCCAGACACGCCGCGCCATTAGGATGCCGGCGTCGAGACCAACGACATCATCACGCATCCGAGTGAGCCCATCCCACCAGGCTCGTTTAACGTTATTCTTGAACTCAACGCCAAGAGGACCGTAATCAAAGACCGCATTCAGTCCGCCGTAGATTTCACTGCTGGGGAAAATGAAACCACGTCGTTTGCAGAGCGAAATAATCTCTTGCATACGCTCAGATTCTTTGCCCACTCGCTTTTCCATCTCTACTTGCTCCTTTTGATTCGGTCCATCGGTATCTCTGCTTTACTGGTGGTAGGAAGAGATCGGTATTAAGCTAGGAATGCGCTACCGGCATGATATGCTGCACCAAAGATGCCTGTCAATTTGAGCTTGATCCTTTACTGTTTAGTCTAAACGAGAGAATCGTGGCAGGCATGTCGCTAGCAACGCAAGGTGACAAGGCGAAGCAGGCGCATTGGCTAGTTTGCACTCGTGGCACGGAACATGAGTGCCATTCCACTAGATCCGTAGACGGCGTCGACTTGTGTGTACCGTTGCGCATCATGATACGGTATAATAATTCGGCACGACACCTGAAGGCAGAGCTCTTGTAGTATTCAGTAGTATCCTTACTGAACCCAGACTTACGGCACTGCCGCGAGCACCAGGGGGGTTACATGCCGGGAGAACAGAGCGAACGTGAAGAGATACGTCCTGCGGTTCCAGCATCAATCCATGGCCCGGTTAGGCTCAACACTGCAGATACATTGGACGATCCGGGGCCGGCGAAGGAACAGGCGACAGGTCCGGTCAAGATACTCCCTCCCCGCCGGCCTATGCCCAGCAGGCACCCGTTACTTGTTCTGGCCAGTGGTGCACTAGTTTTGCTGCTATTGTTTCTGCTCATCGCTGACGTGGGGCGCTCGGGCAATGCACCGCCCACGGTCCGGACGCGTAGTAAGCCGACCGCTACGATACTTCCGACCGTGACTCCTTCTGTATTTCCAACGCCAACAATCCGATCGGGATTTCAGCTTTTCGTCGATACCACCGATGGTTTCTTGCTTCAATATCCGGTTGGCTGGACACATCGGCTAATTAATCCCGGCGCTCAGTTTGCCGACGATGCCAGCAATGCCACGTTTGAGATGCAGGTATTGCTGCCCAGCGATTCAGCGGCATCGGGTCTGAGCGGCGATCCCAATGACCCTGAGACCTGGGTTGATTTTGCCATGCAATCCTTTGCCAACGAGAGCGCCGGCAACTTCCAGCAAGATGTGGGTCCGCTTCCTGCGGCTAACTTTGGCGGCACCACTTGGAAGACAGCGCGTGGATTGATCACCATCACTGATCAGGTGAGTATACAGGTGCAGGTTTATGCGACCGTCTACTTGGGCAAGCCCTACATCATCGCCCTCTATGCCCCCGATGGTGCGTTTCATGCGGCTGACATGGTATACTTCCAGCCCATGCGCGAGAGCTTTGAATTTCTACCGTTAGCCGTATAGTACATAGAGAGTTGCCTCATGGCATTACGCTCCAGTAAAGATGCTGTCCAATCTTCGGCTCTTCAGGAGGATTCACCCGGCGATAAAGAAAACGCGGCGGAAGTGCCTTCTGGGCAAAAGGAGGTGGGCCGTTGGCAACTGCGTGCCCTGGTCTTCATAGGGGGCGTTTCCTCACTCTCGCTGGAGATGTGCGCCCCACGTCTTCTCGGCCCCTATTTTGGCACCTCGCTCTTTGTCTGGGCAAATATCATTGGTTTCTTTCTGCTATACCTCGCCCTTGGCTATTTTATTGGCGGGCGGATCGCCGACCGGTATCCCGACTATCGCCTCCTGGCCGGCATTACCACTATCGCCGCGCTATTTACCGCGCTGATACCTCTTATAAGTCCTCCAATACTGAATTGGTCGGTGCAGGGTCTGGAAAATGTCGAGGCCGGCGTATTTTACAGCTCGATGGTAACCGTGATCTTGCTCTTTGCTGTGCCGGTGACGTTCCTCGGCATGGTCTCGCCATTTGCGGTACGGTTGAGTGTAATACAGGTAGGGAGTTCCGGAAAGAGTGCGGGAAATCTCTATGCGCTCTCGACCGCCGGGAGTATTCTTGGCGCGTTCATTCCCGTGCTGGTGCTGATTCCTTACCTGGGAGTTCGGCGTACGCTTCTGGCAACTAGCGCCTGTCTGCTTTTTGCTTCGCTCTGGGGCCTGGATAGCTGGATCCGACTACCGTTGATGATGCGAGTGCGTGCCCGCTGGCCGTCGACGTTTCTCGGTCTTCTCATTCTGGTGCCCGTCCTGCTACCTCAGTTGGCGCCCCTTGGACCATTGAAGACCATACCTGGCATGATCTATTCGAAAGAATCTCTCTACAACTATATCCAGGTGGTTCGCGAGCCGGATGGCACGATGGAGTTAGTCTTGAACGAGGGGGACGCTATCCACTCGGTCTACAATCCACACCAGATATTGACTGGTTGGTACTGGGACTACTTTCTAGCTGCGCCATATTTCAACTCGGGTGCCTCCGCCGGTAAGGTACACCGTCTGGCCATCATCGGCCTGGCCGCCGGGACGATCGCCCGCCAGTTCACCGCAGTTTATGGTAACATCCCCATAGATGGTGTGGAGATCGACCCGGATATCGTAGCCGCCGGACGGAAGTATTTCGCTATGACGGAGCCAAACCTATCGGTATACATTGCCGATGGGCGTACATTCATACGGGTTACCAAACATACCTACGACGTGGTAGCCGTTGATGCTTATCAACAACCTTATATTCCTTTTGAATTGACTACTAAGGAGTTTTTCCAAGAGGTGCGGGATCATCTCTCAGCAAATGGAGTTCTTTGCCTGAATACCGGGCACACGGGCAACGATTACCGACTGGTACATGCATTTGTCAACACGCTCTACACCGTCTTTCCCAGTGTCTATACCTTCGACGTGCCGGGTACCTTCAACACCGAAATTATGGCAACCGTCCGCCCCACTACTCTGGCCACCTTCCAGAGTAATTTGGAACAGGTATCGCCGGACTCTTTGATGGGGACAGTTGCCGATGAGGTCTTGCCGGAGGCAAAGGTAGCCAGGGCCCAACCTGGCGGCCTGGTCTTCACCGATGATCAGGCTCCGATCGAAGAGATCACCGACCAATTAATACTCAACTATATCCAACAGGGACATTAAGGAGCAGGCTGGCCATGAGTGTAATGGCAATTGTCGGTGCCCAGTGGGGCGACGAGGGGAAAGGCAAGATCATCGATGAACTCGCCGGTCGAACTGACTATGTAGTGCGCTACCAGGGAGGTGGCAATGCCGGCCACCGAGTTGTCTTCGGCGACCATGAGTTTGCCTTTCACCTTGTACCGGCCGGAATTCTGCATCCACATGTGACCTGTATCATCGGCAACGGCGTCGTCGTTGATCCACGAGGGCTGATCACGGAACTGGAGAATTTAAGCAAGCTTGGGGTAGACACTGCTCGGCTCTATATAAGCGAGCGTGCCCACGTCGTCATGCCATATCATGTCGTTCTGGACCAGCTTGAGGAAGAGAGCCGTGGTCTCGAGAAGATTGGCACCGTATTACGGGGAATCGGCCCAGCCTATGTAGACAAATATTCACGCGTAGGTATTCGTATGGCTGATCTCTTAGATGTGGACCACTTCCGCGCCAAGCTGGCACCAGTGTTGGCTCACAAGAACCGGATGATTGCTCAGATCTATGGCCAGCCTCCACTCTCCCTTGAAGAGATTCACACCGAGTATGTGGGTTACGCGCAGCAGTTGCGCCCACGCATCGTAGATGCTCAAGTCATACTCCACAAGGCTTACAAACAGGGCCGTTCCATTCTTCTGGAGGGCGCCCAAGGCGCCTTACTCGATGTGGACTTTGGAACTTATCCCTTTGTCACATCCTCGTCGACCATAGCTGGCAATGCTGCCACTGGTACTGGACTGCCGCCGCGTAGCATTCAACACGTCTTAGGAGTCTATAAGGCCTATATCACGCGCGTCGGCAGTGGACCCATGCCTACGGAGCTCTTCAACGAAGAAGGCGAGCGCCTTCGTCACCTTGGCCATGAATACGGCACCACTACCGGGCGCGCGCGGCGCTGCGGATGGTTCGATGTGGTAGTCGGACGTTTCGTTGCTCGGCTCAACGGCTTCGACAGCATCGCCATCATGAAGCTGGATGTGTTGGACCAGATGCCGACGGTAAAGATCTGCACCGCCTATAAACTGGGCAATCGAGAGGTCACGTATCCCCCAGCCGACCTCACCCAATTTGCCGCCTGCGAGCCGATCTATGAAGAGTGGCCGGGATGGCTCTCCTCCACATTGGGAATCACCCAGTGGGGTGACCTGCCCGAGAATGCCAAGCGTTACCTCAAACGCATCGAAGAACTACTGGAGACCCCGCTTGCTCTCATCTCGGCTTCTCCCAAGCGTGACGAGACTATTCACCTGCGTGAGTTGCAATTCTAGAATATTTTCATCAAGTTAGTCGCACCGCACGGTCGAGCGCGTCTACCTTCCAGCTGCTGCCTTCCTGCACCATAGTTATATTGCCGCTTAAGCCGAGCGGTGGAGCATGGCTGGTGGCGGCTGCCCCAAGCCAGACGTACAGGCTGAGCGTTGTTGGAGAAGCTGCCGGCCCCTCGTCCTCTGGATTGGATGACTTTGGCGCGGCAGAGCAGCCTATGACGGGACCTGAAGACGCATCACGCGCCTGGTTGTCACTCTCAAAGTGCTGCTCCGACAGCTGGCTCTGCAGGTTAGCGGAGAGTTGTTGGTACGCGTTGGAATAGTCTTGATCTATCTCATACGCACAGAAGACCTGCGCCCCAATCACCGGGTCCAATGCGGACGACGCTGGGGGAGCCGCGGTTGTCGGAGAAGACAGCTGCGCTAGGCTCAGCGAGAGGAGCAGAGAGCAACCAGTGCAGAATACGACAACCAGCGATAGCGCTACTCCCAGCGTAATCCACAGGGGCTTGAGCGACCCGCGCCGCGGAGGCGAATATACTGGAAGAGGCCGGTAGGGCGGCATCGCTGCATTGGGCGGCGGGTATGGGTACGCCGCTGGCGGGTATGGGTACGCCGCTGGCGGGTATGGGGGATTGTGACCAGTATACGGTGGGTAAGGCACCGGGTGCAGTGGGTTAGGACTGCTGGGAATACTCGGCTGTGGTAATTGTGGCGACGACGATGGCGTTTGGCTGGATCCTACTCCGTGCGAAGTAGGATCCAGGTTATGTTGACTATCGCCTGAGCTTGAGCTTGAGCTTGAGCTATGGCTCATATGATCTCCTATGTATATAATGTAGCTGAAGAACAGAGATCAGGTGGTAGTGGTAGTGATGCCGGACAGAGCGGGCGGTCACACCGCCACTTGAGTCATCCGGTTATAGATGACGTCAGGATCGGTCAGGACATTGACGCAGGCAGGCTTGCCCGAGGCCAAGGCACGTTCGAGAGCAGGACGAATCTGCTCTGGACGCTTTACCAGCTCTCCAAAGCCACCAAACGCCTCCACCATACGGTCGTAGCGGATACCCGGGGCAAGATCGGACCCGGTGCTGTGGCCAAGCATCGCCTTTTGCGGGTGCTTGATGGTTGCCCATTGCCCATCATTGCCGATCACGCCAACAATGGGTAGTTGGTGTCGGACCATCGTCTCGAACTCCATGCCGTTCAGACCAAAACTGCCATCGCCCAAGAGAAGAGCCACTTGCTTATCCGGGTGAGCTAACTTGGCGGCTATGGCAAACCCTGGACCAGCGCCCAGTGTCCCCATTGGTCCGGCATCTAGCCAATGCCCCGGCTCCCAGGCATGCAGCACTCGTCCGCCGTAACTTACGATATCTCCGCCATCCCCAACCATATAGGCATCGTGATCGAGCACGTCGCGCAACTCCCGGCAAAGGCGCATAGGGTGGATAGGGGTCGCATCCGAGTTCATGAAGACTTCCTCGGCCTCACGCCCCTTTTCTTCGGCCTCACGCACTGTTGCCAGCCACGGATCATGGTTGGCTGCCTGCCTTAGCCCCCGCTCGATCTGCCTCATGATCGCACCCACATCGCCGCTGATCCCGACATCGGCCGGTCGATTCACCCCAATGTCCTGTGCCTGCGTATCCAGCCAGATGATCTTGGTATTCTCAGGAATCAGCGGCGGCTGGCCAAAATTGAGACGAAAGTCAAGTTTGGTTCCCACGAGCAGGAGGACGTCGGCACTACCCAGGGCAGTGCGGCGTGCCCTTGAGAAGAATAGCCGGTGATCCGGTGGCAGGCAGCCGCGGCCGCCGCCGTTGAGGAAGACCGGCGCTTGTACTCGCTCGGCCAAGGTACGGAGTGAGCCGGCGGCGTCATCCCACCAGAGAGTCGTGCCGGCAAATATCACCGGCTGCTTGGCTTTCTTCAATAAGGTCACCGCACGCTCGATGCGCTCAGGGTCACCCTGCGGCTTGGAGGGCAGCAGGTGTTCATCTGCCTGCGGTAATATCGCTTCACTCGTTGGGATCATCCGGTTGAGTACATCCATTGGACACTCGAGAAAGACTGGTCCCGGCTTGCCGGAAACTGCTTCACGGAAAGCCATTCCGGTATATTCTGCCAGTCTGTGGGTCTCTGAAACTGACCGAGCCCACTTGGTGATTGGACGTACCAGGTCCAGATGCGGCAGTTCTTGCAGTGCGCCCTTGTCCCACTGCGCAATGGGGGCGGCCCCACCAATCACAACCATTGGGCTGCCAGCCATGTAAGCGTTGGCAATTCCGGTGATACCATCGGTGACGCCCGGACCGGCGGTCAACAGTGCCACTCCTGGGCGCCGTGTTACCTTGGCCCACCCTTCGGCCGCATGTGCAGCTGATTGTTCGTGGCGGAAGTCCATTACCTGGATATTGCGCCGTACGCAGCCGTCGTAAACTGATGCCAGATGACCGGCGCTAAGCGTAAAGACAATCTCAACCCCCTGGCGGCTGAGCATCTCTGCGACCAGTAGTCCACCATGCGCCATCACCTCATCCATTACCATGCCCAGCCTCTCTCGTTGGCAGTCATACGCTCACCCGGATGCCCAGGTCACAGCTTTTCGAGCTTCGCGAAATTGGGATCAAGCGTCTTCTTACCCGCCGATTTGAAGAGCACCTCGACCGATGTGCCCCCGCGTTCTTTAGTTACTTTGAGGACGGTTCCTTCGCCGAAGAGCCGGTGTATCACACGACTTCCCGGTAGCAGTTCGTCGGAATCTAGTGTCGTTGCTTCAGGTGCCGGTGCTCGTTCTGGCGCAGTTGGCGGGCCTACGGCGGCCGGCCGCGAACCAGATCGGTCGGTATGGTCTGAAATGTCAGATGCATCCTGTCCATAAGTTGGTGCCAGCGGCGGGGCCCAGGTAATGCTCCTCCGTTCACGTCGTGAAGAAGCACGGCCAGCCTCACCCTGGGAGTTAGTGCCGGTCTGGTGCGCAAGGCGACTGTGGACAAGCAGC
>JBKQTH010000219.1:0-12603 GCA_052143275.1 Ktedonobacterales bacterium
CCTTTCTGAGCATCGCGAGCCATCGCTCGCACGGCGTACCATAGCCATTACAACGAGTGAGCGGCTCCAGGGTGTAGGGGACTGGCACGTTCCCCGCTACACCTAGGATGGGCAGGTCATCAGGGCGCGTCACCGTAGACGGCTCCTCGCATGCCGCCGGTCATGACGCATGGACGCGTTCGCGAGCTACCGTACCCTCGACGTCATTCACGACATCGTGCTCCAGATCTTTGACTCCCCGGATCACCTCTTGCACCAGAGTCGTCAGGGCGACGGCATATCCAGCCAGCAGCGCAATCGCCACCGCGGCGATAAGGGTAAGCGTAGCGGGCGGCCAGTGCCAGTGGGGAGTGTTGACATAGGAGACGACAAGCGTGATTCCTCCGGCAACAAGTGCGGAGAGTAGGCCCAGAAATATCATGCGAAACAGAGCGCGAAATGCTGCGGGAACCAGGCGGCGTAGCACAAAGAACATGAGCGTATCTCCTTCCAGAATTCCTGTTGCTGGTCCTCCATGTCTTTTCCATGTCTGGACCATCATTGCCTACTAGCAATGCAACAAGTAAGCAAAATGCGCGTCTACTTATGCGTATAGGTGAGAACCGGCAATGCAAGCTGTGACCAAGCCGATCGCGGCCTGCTCTATGTGCTGCTCAACGACAGGAGCAACACGGGGGCAGCGACCACGACACCCCCAATGCCGGCTACTGCGGTGGTGGTGATGAGCGCTCGCCTGGGGAACAGCGACCCCTTGCTCGCCGGCTTGCTCTTATTGCTCATCGGCTTGCTATAGGGAGCCTCCATGCCTTCAGGTCCTTTCGTCCTAAACGAAGATGTGCTTCTTGTTGTCCGAACGATTCAGGAAGCGGTACAACACCTGCCAGCTTCCCGTGCAGACGAGGAATGCGCCCAGCATTCCTCCCTACATACCCACGATGACACCTGCAACGAGAGCGAGTAACCCTGTCAGCCGCGGCTCTTGTGTGTCCCTGTTCGGCCCAAGAGTATGGTCTCCTTCCTGCCGTCGCAGGTCGCGACTGGAGCGCAGTGTTAGGAAAGAAACCGCTAACGTCCCCGCCGGCAGGCCGTGCAGATGCCCTGGTAGTAGCCCAGGCCCCGCAGCACTCGTGGGGCGACGTGAATCAAGGTCACACCTTCTTTGGCGTCGACATGCTGGGGACAGAACCACCCGCCGCAGTCACGGCAGCGAACCATCGTGAATTGGTCGCCCGCGACGTTGCAGCCAGGAGACTCGCACTCTTGTGTGAGCAGCATAGCTGCGTACAAATGAGATACCTGCGCGGTAGCCATAGATCTTTTCTCCTCCTGTTTTCTCCCTGTACGGCACGTAGACGTCCTGTCCTCACGTGGCCAAGGCAGAAGGAGTTCCTCTACCTGGGACGTCACCGGCGCCGTTGCCGATAGCATACTTACTCTGTAGCACAGGCCGTGTCAATTGGGCTCTGCTGAGGCAGAGCCATTGGAGCTAGACCGCTCTTTCACCTCATTGCACGCACTCGTGCGGCGACTTCGGCCGCCACAGCGAGTAATCAGACCAGCTCAAAGGATGTGCGCAGCGTCGGGACTAACGACTGAGATAGGCTATACACCAGCGCAGGCATCCGTCGGTACTCCGGCGTGCTGGTGAGATAGACAGAGGCGCCGCACGGTGCGGAATCCGCAGTTATCGCTGTGCACCATGCTACGCGCTCGCGGTCTCCCATCCAGAGTTGCAGCCGACGACGGTCACCATTGGCGTAGCCGCTGCGCCGATAAAGGCCCGAGCCTCAGCAAGATTGTCCGCCTCGATGACGACGTAGCCTTCATCCTCCAGACGCATAGCGAGAGTGCTGTGGATCTCCTCACCGTTGTCCCCGACCAGCACCACAATCTCACGGGGAGTAGGCTGGAATGCTATGCCTACAGTCTCCATAGTATCCAAGGGTTATCACCGCCTGTTCATCTTACTGGAGATGACTCCGCTTCATCACGTGACATGCACCGGGCCCAGCCAGGCCACTACGCTACTATCACAGTCCGCCCGCTAGTAGCACCCAAAGGACCTGATGTGCGGGTGACCAATGGGTGCTATCTCTTGGTCAGCCTCCCATAGAGACTACTGTAGTCTGTGCGGGGCGTCTATGCCGTCCGGGCCACTACGCGCTTTCCGCGCTCATTCGCCGTAGTTTCCGTGCTCTCAACCCGTAGGGCTCCGTAGCCGAGCGGAGATGCCGCTACTCGCCGACGGAGGAGCCGGACGATACGAGGCCGCGAGATATCGCGAACCGCACAAGGTCGGTCTGTGTCTGCAAGCCCAGCTTACGCAAGAGATTGGCACGATGGGTCTCGGCAGTGCGGGGGCTGATAGTAAGCCGCTCGCCAATCTCGGCGTTGCCGAGGCCCTGAGCAGCTAGCTGCAACACCTCGCGTTCGCGTGCGGTCAGCAAATCGTACCGATCGAGGGGTTGTTCGGTAGCGGCGGCGCGCAGGCTGTAGGCATCGATAGCGCGATCGTTGAGCGGTGCACTCAGGTACCGGCGCCCGGCCATCACCGCATCGACTGCGGCGAGCAGGTCATCGGTAGAGGTGCCCTTGAGCACGTATCCCGCAGCACCGTGCCGCAGCGCATCCAACACATATGGTTCGTCGGCGTACATCGACAGCATGATGACTCGAGTGCCGGGAGCCTGCGACTGCACCCGTCGCGCCACTTCCAGCCCGTTCAGGTCGGGAAGCTGCACGTCCAGTATAGCCACTTGCGGCTGCAGGCGGGTGAGCTCCTCGATGGCGGTCAGACCGTCACTGGCTTCGCCAACCACCTGACAGCGGCCATCAGCTTCCAGGAGAGCACGCAAACCCTGGCGCACGATGGGGTGATCATCGGCCAAGAAGACAGTGATCATGAGGATATCTCCGATTGACTCTGCTCCGGCTCCTCCAGCGGCAATTCGCATGTGATCGAGGCTCCTTCCCCTAGTTCCGACTCAATGACCACACTTCCGCCCAGCAAGGCGACACGTTCTCGCAAGCCGCCAAGTCCACCGGCCGCCGTGACCTGCTCGGGCATAAAGCCGACACCGTCGTCATGGATCGCTACTGTCAGCACGCCACCGTCTGCTAACAAATGAATGGTTGCGGTACGCGCCTTGGCGTGGCGAGCAATGTTGGTGAGCGATTCCTGGATCACGCGGTAGGCGGTGATTTCGACGGTGGGGGCGAAGCGGCGCTCGATTCCCTGGTGGCGCAGGTGCACCGTAACGCCAGTACGGGCTTGGTAGCGTTCGATATGCCAGAGCAGCGCAGGTAGCAAACCGAGCGCATCGAGTACCGCCGGCCGCAAATCCTTGGAGAGCGTGCTGACTTGACTCGTCAGATCGCGCACGATGGTTTCCGCCTCCGCTAAGCCTCGGCTATCCAGTGCACCATGCCGCAGGGCGGAGGCTAACTGGAATTGCAAGCCAGTCAGTCCCTGCCCGATCTCATCATGCAGCTCTCGTGCCAGGTGGCGCCGCTCCTCTTCCTGTATCTGTAACAACTGGCGCGACAGCGCCCGCAGCTGCGCGGTACTCTCCGCTACTCGCTCGGCTAATACTTCACGCTCGGTGCGCCGCTCGTGCACATCGGTCGCCGCGCCAAACCACTGCACGATCTGCCCAGCAGCATCGTGTACTGGTACTGCCTGGGCCTGAAACCAGCGATATTCTCCGTCGGCGCGTCGAATGCGATACTCGCAGAGAAACGGCTGGCCCATCTGCATCGCCGCTTCAAAGGTAGCCAACACCTCCGCTTGGTCGTCCGGATGTACAAATTTCAACCCGCCGTGGTTATGCGTCACGGCAACATCTTGGCCAGTGTAGTCGATCCACCGCTGGTTGTACCAGGTGACGGCGCCAAGCATATCGCGACGCCAGAGCAGATCGGGCACCAGATCGACAAAGGTACGGAAGCGCTCCTCACTTTCGCGCAGCTGCGCTTCGGCGATGGCGCGCTCAACTGCTGCCCAGGTGCGCTCGGCAGTCTCCTCGATAAGGGCGAGGTTCTCGCGGGTCCAGGCACGCGGTGTGGCCTGAGTGACACCCAATATCGCAGCCAGCTTGCTTGACTTCACCAGCGGACAGGCAACATACGCCTGCAGCTGAACCGCCGCGTAGCCCGCAAGTTCAGCCTCGGAAAATCGTGTCTCCTCTTGCACATCGCTGACGGCAACGTGGCGAGCGGCCTGCAACTCGTCGAAGACCCAGCGGCTGTAGTCGGCGAAGCGGACACGGCCGACGATGTCTGGGCCAACGCCACCGGAGTAGTAGTTCTGCGAGGTGACGATGTATTCTTCATCGAACTCGACCTCTGAGTAATAGACATGGTCGACCCGCAGATGCTCGCCCAGGATCCGAGCGGCGACCGACTTGATGTCTTCCGCGTTCTGTAGCGGACGCAAGGCATCACTCAGCCGCAACAAAAATGCTTGACGCTCATCGCTGGCGCGCAGTGCGACCCCGGAAAGGTGACTCTGCGTCGTCTCGAATGCGCTGATGAATATCCCCGCGATGGTGTCGCTGTCGCCTCGCATCGGGGTGCAGGTCATCGTTACCCAGACGTCCTCAGGGTGGCCGTCGCGTTGCATCGGGGTAAGGACATCCTCGACCACCAGGCTTTCGCCGTCGAGCACGCGAGCATAATATGGCTCGAGGCGGGGGAAGACCTCGGGCCAGCAATCCCGGGTCGGCTGGCCGAGAGCCGTGGGATGGAGGCCTTCCAGGAAAGCGACGCAAAAACTATCATTGTAGATCTGAACGAGATCGTCTCCCCAGAGGATGGCCCTGGGGATGGTGCTGTCAAGCACCAACTCAGTCGCCCACCGTAGACTGGGCGGCCAAACAGAAGGAGGACCGAGCAAGGTATGTTCCCAATTGCGGGTGCGGATCAGACTGCCCACTTCGCCGCCACCTGCGGGCCAGGCGCTGCGAGTATCCGGCGTGTCAGGTTCTCGTCTCATTTTGCTCATGTGCCCGGCTCCTCACGATGCTGAAGCATGCGGGAGCGATCCATCTCCCTGGTATGTGCCGAGTACTCGAGTATACTGCAACCTTTCAGTCATCGTATCACTCCAACCATACACGTCTGGGCAACGCTCTCCACTGCCTGCTCGAGGTCCTCCAGGTTGAACGGCTTATTGAGCACGACGACATTATCCGGAAGATGAGAGAGCAGATCTAAGGCGCCTAACCCAAGGCGGGATAATGGTAGCGCCGTCAGCACAATGAGGCCGTGCCGCCTGACTATTTGCGGGTCGGTAAGAATCTTTTCCAGCACGTGAAGGCCACCCCGGCGTGGCATCACGATGTCCAATACCGCTACCATACTGGAGGGGAGCGCGTGGAGCAGGCGCCAGGCGACCTCTCCATCGGACACAGCAGTAACCTTATGTCCAGCTTCAGCTAGGAGCTCTACCAGCAGTTCGCGCATGTCCGCGTCGGCATTGGCGACCAATACGTGAGCCATATCCTCTCCCTCGGTATGCCACCGCGCCGCCGTTCGACTCTCAAACAGGCGTAATGCCGCCTCCTTGCCGGCAAGACACCTCTCTGCACACGACCTCGCTGTGTAGAGGCTGAACGGGTGCCACGGCCTGAGGGTCAGTTCAAGGACTGCACGCGCGAGGTTGGCACTTTACTTTGTCTTCCAGTATAGGCTCGTCCCCAGAAACATACCATCCGGGTACCTACGCAATTGTGCAGAGATGCGTCCGTAGATGTCCGTAGCGGCAGAACTGCCTAACTTATTTCATAGGCCTCGAAACAACAGCAGCGCCAGATACCGCTTGTGTCATGAGCAGCACATCTGCGATATTTTAGCACGTCTTGTGTCTCAGTGTGGCCCAGCACACGCTACATCACTATCCTCTAAGCGCTTACACAGCACCGACCCCCTTGCGAGAGGATCGAAGCAATCAGGTGCCTCGACAAGTGTCTAGACAATGTCCGTACTGTGCTCTATACTTTCCTCGGATGACCACCTCATGGTCGCTTTTCTTGGCCGGTCCATTGGGATGGGCAGGTGAACAGTGCACTCACAAGAGCACCCAGAGCTCGCTCCCCTACTAATCGTGGATGACAATGAAGCCATTCGAGACACCATACGGGTATTATTGGAAGGTGCGGGCTATACAGTTAGTGAGGCCAGCACCGGCAAAGAGGCGCTCGTCCTGCTACGAGAGAGTTCTGAGCCCTATGTGGTTCTTCTCGATGACCGCATGCCTGAGCTAAGCGGCGAGGACGTACTGCGCGCCATCCTAGCGGATCGGCAGCTGCGTCGTCGCCACACGTACATTCTGTTGTCTGGCGCCCCCCACCTCTCGCGTCGCTTGCGCTTGCAACGGATGCTGCAGGCGTTGGCTATTGAGGTCGTTGCCAAGCCATTGAACATCGTGGACTTGGAGCAGGCCGTTGCCCGTGCCCAGGGACGCCAGCGCAATCTGCGTTCTTTTAAGTTGCCAGTGCTCCGTTGGTCTCGTTAGACAGATGGTAGGAGGATAATGCCGAGTCGGAATCGAATTCGTGCGCAGTTCTCTTCTCACGGGCTGCCCGTCCGTCCTCACCTGTGATACATTGTTGATTACATGGTGTGGCATCCCAGTTCGCGCCGCATCGCCGCTTAGTCGTGACAGCCAAACTGACAGCCAACAGGATAAACAGCGGCACATTTCAGCGCATAGTGGCGGAATGATAAAGAGCCAAAACCATGAAATATTCGACATTTGTGGATATTAGCAGAGGCTGATAAACTATCAACCAAGAGACTCTTAATCAGCGGGTTGAGGGTTCGAGTCCCTCGGGGCTCACCAAAGAAAAGACTGAATTCAAGGGCATTGGTAAAGGCCACTCTTCAGATGAGGAGCGGCCTTTTTTCGATGTTGACAGCCAAGAGAGGCGAACCCCGTGGATGACGGGAGACAATTCTAGGGACCACAGAAGGTACGAAAACGAGGGAACATCGGCGTTTATGGACGCCAGCACATCGTGGCGGACAGGTGACCCAAGCAGATCCACTGCCTCCTAAACAGTGGGTCATGGGTTCGAATCCCTCCACTGGCTCCCAACAGCCTGTGGTCCTGAAATTCAGGGGCAGTGCAAGTGTTTTGGTATAATCTTTTCCACAGGCACAGACGAGAAGTAGTCAACGTAGATATTGCAAACACCGCAGATCATGGCTTAGTTGTAGACAGCAGATGCTTCCCAGCCCTCCAAATAAACGATTGATAGATAAGTTTCGTTCAGGCGGGCAGCTTTCACGCACGCAAAATGATAAAAAAATCGTAACAATGTGTTGTTGCACGAAACCTGGCCATACCGCAGAAAGGGCGTTGAGCACGAAAAGGTAAAAGTGTCCTCTGAATAAAGTGCCCTCTGAATCTGGGGATGGTAACTCCCCAATTCGAGGTTTACGTCCTCTGTCCCACAAAGGAAGAGGCATTCTTGACAACCCCACTCAACACGTCAGTTGTTTGTCCGGTATTGATCGGGCGCTCAAGCGAACTTGCCACCCTTGACCTTCTGCTTGAACAAGCGAAAAGTGGTAAAGGGCAAGTTGTGCTGCTCAGCGGAGAAGCAGGTGTAGGCAAGTCACGTCTCATCGCAGCAGTGAAAAACTCGGTAGCCAGTGTGGGGTTCTTGCTACTGCAAGGCAGCTGCTTTCAAGCAGATCGTATATCTCCCTACGCCCCTATCCTTGATATGCTGCGTTCGTCCTTTTCAGATTCATCTCGTGGCACGGAATACCGCAATCTGCTGCACTATACGCAAGAGCTTTTACAGGCGCAGCCTGATACATTCCCCCCCGACACTGAGCATCAGGCTGTTACACGCCCAACCTTCCTAGATCCTCAACAGAAGCAACATAGCCTGTTTGTTGAGATGCTTCAGTTTCTTACTGAGCAGGCCATACAGCAGCCACTGCTGTGTATCATCGAAGATCTGCATTGGAGCGACGAACCAAGTCTGGACCTTCTGGTATACCTCGCCCGCAAATGTACGCACCTGCCCATCCTGTTTGCGCTCACGCATCGCAGTGACGAGGTATCTCCAGAGTTGAGGCATTGCCTGGCCGTACTGGACCGGGAACATCTGGCCCAGGACGTCTTCTTGCGGCGACTCACCCCTGCCGAGGTTGATGCGATGCTTCAGGCTATCTTTGCCGGTCAACAGGTCATCTCTACTGGTCTGCTGGAGAGCATCTATGCGCTGACGGAAGGCAATCCCTTCTTCATCGAGGAGATGTTGAAATCGCTGCTCATCACCGGTGAGATCACCAACCAGGAGGGTATCTGGGAACGCACAACGCTCTTTGGCACGCATGCGCATCGCCCTCCTATCCCTCGCAGTGTACAGGATGCCGTCTATCAACGTATAAAGCGGGTGAGCGGTACAGCCAGGCAGATCTTAACGCTGGCAGCTGTCGCGGGGCGGCACTTTGATCTTCCCATCCTCCAACGTGTACTTCAGGTCGATGACGCGAGCCTGCTGACCTGTATGAAAGAACTGGTTGAAGTCCAATTGGTGAAGGAAGAGACCGCCGAGCGATTCTCGTTTCGGCACGCGCTCACACGACAAGCAGTATACTCGGCATTGCTTTCGGCCGAACGGAGGGTGTTCCATCGTACACTGGCCGAAACCATAGAACAGGATGCCTCTTCTTCCTCTGTTCTGGATTCAAAGGTCGAAGACCTAGCCTATCACTATTACGAAGGAGAGGTCTGGTCCAAGGCAGTTGAGTACGGACAACTCGCCGGAGAACGAGCGCATCTCCTCTTGGCGCCTCGTGCGGCAATTGAGCACCTAACACGCACACTTGACGCGCTCGCGCGCCTGGGCAGCAACCCACCTGCGTCACTGCTACATAAACGTGGCCAAGCCTATGGCACGATCGGTGAGTTTGAGCAGGCGCGCAACGATTACGAGCACGCCCTCTCGCTTGCCAGGGATCAAGGGGATAGCCTATTGGAATGGCAGTGCTTGCTCGACCTCGGCTTCCTGTGGGCTGGTCGCGATTACACTGAGGCGGGGCAGTGGTTTCGTGCTTCTCTTGAACGCGCACAGGGGTTGGGCGACGCGCAATCTCGGGCCCGCAGTCTCAATCGCGTCGGCAACTGGCTGGTGAATACGGGGCAGGTCGCCGATGGATTGCAGGCACACCAGGATGCGCTCGCAATCTTTGAAATACTCCAGGATAGCGCAGGGCTGGCCGAAACCCTCGATCTATTGGGGATGGCCAATGGTATCTTTGGTGACAACATCCAGGCTGTGGAGCAGTATGACCGCTCGATCCACACTTTACGCATGCTGAATGACCGACAAGGACTTATTTCCAGCCTGGCCTCGCGCGCGACATACGCAAGCCCAGGCTGGGCCGAAACCACGCCGAGTACCCGCGAGCCACTTGAGCATTGTTCGCGAGACCTCACGGAAGCGCTGAGTCTGGCTCGACAGGTTGACTCCACGACTGGTCAGGTATATTGCGAGTGGCTTGCGGGCCTCACATGTGCTTCCTTTGGGCAGTTCGGACAGGCTCTAGCCCATACGCGGGAGTCCTTACGCATCGCCACGCTTATCCAGCACACGCAGTGGCTGGCAGCCGCCTACTTCACTCTGGGCCGTGTCTACCTCTCGCTCCTGGAATCTTATCTGGCAGTACAAGCATTCGAAGCAGGTCTCGCGCTCGCGAAGAATATCGGTTCGGCGTGGTGGATCGGCAACATTTCGGCCTACCTGGCGCACGCATGCCTACTGCAAAATAGGTCGCAGCGGGCTGAAGCTGTTCTGCAGGCCGTGATGGCACGCGGGAAGCAACCTGCAAACTCACCGGAGCGAAGGGTAGGTTGGGCCTGGGGGGAACTCGCACTGGCAAATGGCGAGGCGGAGGTAGCGCTAGGCATTGCTGAGCAGCTGCTTGCGTCAGCACCGGGGGAATCAAAGAAGCAACCCATTCCCTGGCTCCTCAAGCTCAAGGCCGAAGCACTCGGTGTGCTCCTCCGCCGAGAAGAAGCCATACAGCTGTTAGAGGAAGCGAGAAGTGGTGCTCTCATTCGCCAGGAGCACCCTCTCCTCTGGCAGATCGATCGATCGCTTGGGCGACAATATCGACGAGACAAGCAAGATGACCTGTCCCGACGACACTTCGCCTTGGCACGAGAAGGCATCGTGTCCCTGGCGAATACAGTCGGCGATGAGGCTCTGCGTGAACACTTCCTCCAGGCCGCCCTGGGCACACTGCCCAGGGAAAAAGCAGCATCTCCTAGCCGCGCCGCCAAAGAAGTCTTTGGCGGGCTGACGGAGCGCGAGCGTGCAGTGGTGCGGCTGGTAGCCCAGGGCAAAACGAACCAAGAGATTGCCGACACGCTGGTGGTGACGAAACGAACTATCGAGACGCATATCAACAATATCATGCACAAGCTCGCGCTGACCTCGCGCGCACAGGTTGCGGTGTGGGCTATCGAGCACGGTTTGCTGCCCAACTAATCCGGTTCGTTTGGTTCATCGGGCTCTGTGTGGCAAGCACGCACCGTACAGGTACAGTCTAGCGCTCCACTCTGTCGTGAGCTTTCCGTTTTTCTCCATGCGCCAGCTCCTCGTTCTCCGTGTGCGCACCGATACAACCTCCATGTCTGCCACGATGAAGCTGCGCCGCTTTCCGACTAGACTCTCATCCAGGCAATAGGGGCCGCGTCCAACGTACCCAAGCCACTCTCCTGGCGAGGTTGGCGCACGACCTGCCCAAGAGCAGCCGGAGGTGAGACAGACAATGAGTCCAACCGCTCCGCAACGCCCAAGACACGAAAGGAAAACACCTGTGGAATCCCCTCAAACTCCGACCGTTGATTATAGTGCCATCAAAGCACGCCAGCAGAAAATCTGGGCTAGTGGCGATTACTCGCTCATCGGCAATACCCTCGTCATCATCAGTGAGCAGTTGTGCGAGTCTGCTGACATGCATGCTGGTGACCATGTGCTCGACGTGGCGACGGGCACCGGCATCACGGCCCTGGCTGCTGCACGGCGCTTTGGTGAGGTCACCGGTATTGACTATGTTCCCTCACTTCTGGACGACGCGCGCCAGCGGGCGGCTGCGGAACACCTGCCCGTCACCTTCCAGGAAGGTGACACGGAGAACATTCCCTTTGCGGATGCTTCCTTTGATGTAGTCCTCTCCACGCTGGGTGTGATGTTTACTCCGAATCAGGAAAAAGCGGCCAGTGAACTGCTGCGGGTCTGTCGCTCCGGCGGGAAGATTGGCCTGGCGAATTGGACCCCAACGGGGTACATCGGACAAGTATTCCGACTCATCGGCAAATATGCCCCCCCGCCAGCCGGTTTGAAGCCGGCCGCGCTGTGGGGGACCGAGGAGCGGCTGCGTGACCTCTTTGGCGATAGTATCACCTCGCTCCAAACGACGAAACGGAACTTCGTCCTCCGCTATCGCTCCGCCGCGCACTGGGTGGACCATTTTGCAATGTACTATGGCCCGTTCCAGAACACAGTCAAGGCGCTGGATGCAGCAACGCTAGAGCAGTTTTTGCGTGAGGTGATCAGCCTACTGGAGAGCATCAATCGGGCGAAGGACGGAACTCTGGTTGTGCCCTCTGAGTACCTGGAGGCTGTAGCGATCAGGCGCTAAGAGCGGTTTCGCTACGTTAGGGACGCCTTCCATCCTATGCTGATGACTGCTTCTGTTTTGGGCTCGTCAACTGTCGCCTCTCGTGCTGGTCCTCGCTGGCGTGGCACAGATACGCAAACGAGCCTCAGCCGTGGCAGAGTAGGTCTCCTGCGAGGGAAGAACCTACGGCCTGCCAATTAAGGAACATCCATGGTTACTTCCCTAAAATTGATGGCCATCCTGGCTCATCCTGATGATGAGTCACTGGGTTTTGGAGGCATTCTCGCGAAATCTGCTGCTGAGGATATCGAAACGTATCTCGTTACTGCAACGCGGGGTGAGCGCGGCTGGACTGGTGAAGAGCGGGAATATCCAGGCATTGAGGCGCTGGGACAGGTACGCGAAGGAGAATTGCGAGCGGCAGCTCAGGTTCTAGGCATCCGGAAGGTCGAACTGTTGGGGTACCTCGATGGCGAACTGGACCAGGCACACCCGTCCGCAGTCGTGGCAAAGATCGTCGAACACCTGCGACGTGTCCAGCCCCATGTGGTCGTCACATTCGGTCCTGACGGGATCTATGGACACCCGGATCACATCGCCATATCCCAGTTTGCAACCGCTGCCACCGTTGAAGCGGCCAGCCCTCTCTCGCCCTACGCTCAGCACCTGGCGCCCCATCGTGTGGCCAAGCTGTATTATATGGCGCCAAGCAAGGATTTACTGGAGGCGTACCAACTGGTCTTTGGTAACCTGGCTATGGATATCGACGGACACGACCGACGTACCGCGGCGTGGCCCGATTGGCAGATAACGACGCGGATAGACGCCTCAGACCATTGGCGTACCGTTTGGAAGGCGGTGCGCTGTCACCAGACGCAGATCCCAGCGTCCCATCACCTTGCGCACTTAACGGAAAAGCAGCACAAGATATTGTGGAGCTTCCCAACCTATTATCGC
>JBKQTH010000220.1:0-4263 GCA_052143275.1 Ktedonobacterales bacterium
GGCTTGTGTAAGCACGGATCCAGGCATAGAGAAACGCCAGCAGTTGCCGATGCTGGCATTTCTCTATGCCTGGCTTTTCGCGCGCTGCATGAGCTGGTGGAGCGGTATCATCAACCACTCTCGACCGACAGATCGTGGCTGGGTACGCGAGTAGAGGGGCTGGTGGATCTATGCATGGCACTCAGGATAGATACGGGCTTGAGATGGATGCGGAAGGAGCAGGACGGGCTGCTGGCATCCCCGCACCAGAGACCGTAGAGCACAAGCGAGCTGTCGCCTTTAGCCAGATACTTCGAACCCTCCTACAGCGCCGGAACTACTATGCTCCGATGACGGCCATGTACCTTCTGCCGGAGTTTTATGAGAGGCTGCAGGCGGTGGGTGGTCTTGGGATCAATGTCAATACCTTACGGGCGTATTTGCTGGGCGAAATGTTTCCCTCTCCGCGCAAAGTGCGGCTCATCGCCGATGCGCTTGAGCTGCCTCGCAGCGTGTTGCTCTTTGCCGCGGGTTATCTGGGGCCGGAGGACCTGCCCGATTATCCATCTCCTCAGACGTCGCTTGGTGCCACTGAGAGTGACATCGGCGAGCTCGAACATGTGCCACTGTCTACTGAGGCTAAGAGCCGCATTCTGCATGACTTACAGAACACCGCTCGTATACTGCGCTTGCTGAACGGTGAGGGTGTGCAAGCTGATTGGCATGTCGAACCCGATGAGCGTGAACAGTTGATCGAGCAGATGATTGACCTATGGGAGAGCCCTGCTCCCATGCCGTTGGACCCAAGCTTCTCGTGGCAAAGTGAAGACGAGATTCTAAAGCGTCGTCCCGAGCCCATCGGGTCTACCGATAGAGACGGTAGCCGGCGCAACGCACGTAGTGACGGTCAATAGTAGGTCAGAGGCTCATCCGCTGAATGAACCGCTCTTCGGTGCCGGGTATGGTAGGGTAGAAAGGAGGCGCGGCGCCTCCCCAGGTGCATTGGCTGGGTGAGAGTGCCGAAGATAGGATGGGTGAACACAGAGATGATTATGTGGATGGGCCCCCCTCGACTTCAGGCGCCGCCAGGATGCCTTCGGATATCGAGCCGATCAGGCCCATCAAGCATGTGGGAACGTCGCCGCAATCACACTTCCGGACGCCGGAGCCCAGGCCTGGTGCCGAGGACGGCGCGCCTGAAGTACCAACGCCTGACATCCAGGAGGCGTTATATCAATCGGTCCGTAGCCAACCGATATTTCCACGCAAGGAAAGCCTCGGCAGTGACGGTGTCGACCCAGCTGCTGCCGGCGCTGATTGCCCGACCAATATCTATTTCATAGCGCAGTATCAGTATCAGATATCGCTTAGCGCAGTGCCCATGGCCGATCACGAGCTGGGCATGCTCCTGCCCCGCTCCGGACGCATCTGGTTTAATGCTAGACTCTTTAGTGATGTGCCGCGCGGTCGCGAGCTGGCCACCCGTGATGTCTGGTGGCGCGTCATAGATGCCTCTCAGGCGATACGTTTCCTTCTGGGGTGGAGCATAAGCCTCTATCGGACCGCCCGGTTCCAGGGAGTCGTCCATAGGCGACTACCTGACTGGACACACCTTTTGTATTTCAGTCCGACCATGCCCGATTACGCCAAGCGATCTGTGCGGCTCTGGTCGGATGTTATCTGTGATGTGACCAATCTGTTTGCGCCAAGGGCCCGGGTCCGGAGGCAATTGCAGGCAGCAGTTCCGATCTCCGCCAGTGACTTGCGGGTGGGTTCGCGACGGGTGGGCAGCGACCAGAATGTTGACCTAGTTCTGAGATTCCTGGCAGACCAGAATAATTGTCCCGCCGCCCTTATCCAGAGATCACTGGACGGCAACCCGCCGATCGATTCGCTCGAAGAATATCTGGAGTTTACCGAAGCCGTTATGCGCGATATTCCGCGTCTGCAAATGCAACGCACGATTGCCATGCGTAACAGCAGGCAAATAGACCAGCGGGTCGATTCCGGGCCGCTGGAGCCGGCCCTTGCCCAGGCCGGCTTCGGCAGTAGACTCTCGGGGATACCGGATCCCCGCTGGAATGCCGCCTTTTGGAAACTGCATCTCTGAGCGGCCGCGCGTTGCGCGTGAGCTTTTCGCGTTAGCACCGGCTATGTCTGGGGCAGTGGCCTGAGGGTAAGAAGGAAGAAGAAACAAGCAGAGAGCGCAACTGTAGCCAGAGCGAGCAGCGGTAAGGGCAGTGTCGTTGGCCGGTGGAGCAGAGCCGGGATTGCCCAGGCGATTGTGTCTCCCAAGAGTAGAGCGATGAGTATGAGCAACCACCTAAGCAGGATCCTAGGGTTGGAGAATGGGTGGTACTGTTGCTTCGATGTCTGGCTGTCGACTGCGATCATATCCAGCCGGTCTTGAATGGTTCTGGCAACCTCGTTGGGTTTAGCGCCGGCTCCCAGTCCGCTGAGCAGCATCTGTACCTGCTTCTCCAGGCTAGCGAGGCGCTCAGCGCTTGGCCCGGCGCTATCGGACGGCAAGTTCAGCAGTTGCCGGCCGATAGGGCGAAGCGGCACCGCGACCGGCAGTGGGTTCAATGCATTGGCCGGTTTGGTACTTGACTGCGCCCGCCGCTGCCATTCAAGGGCAATGGCGCCGCTCCATAGTTCCAAAACCGGATCCGAGTGCTCCTGCCAGGCCAGGATGCGCTTGCGAAAGTGTTGAACAATGCCGCCGCCTTGCTGAGGATTGGTGATATCCAGGAACGGCTCATAGTGTTCGCTCTCTATTGGCCAGTCATCCGGTGCCCAGGTATGAGTTAGAATGTGCCAGCGAAATCTCAGTACCACGCTCTTACCATTGGGTGCCGTTAAGTATGTGCCGTCGTCTTTCCAGCCAGCTGGAACCCCCACCGGTTCTGCTCCTCTCGAAGACATGCCCGGCGCCCATCCGTGAGAATGATCCGGACAACATAACTGATTCGCTTGGTCAATTTGACTAGACAGCAATACGCTTGCCAGAATCATAAGTTCGACGAGAGTATTTTGGTAAATACTGTGCTCAAACCGTAGAAAGCTGATCGGTCTGCTCAGTTAGAAATATTGCAGAGAGCGAGAAGTCTGCTTATTTCCTGTGACCAGTCCATAGGCCGAGTCCAGGAGCTCATCGATGTCAAAGGGTTTGGCCAGAAATGCCGCGCAGAGTTTGGCAAGATCGGAGACTTTGGAGCGGAGATGGTAGGGAGACACCCCACTTACGACCAGCAGATGAGGTGGAACCCAAAGCGGCCGCTGCTGCAGCTGGCTCAGCAGGCTCTTGCTCGAGATGCCATGGCGATCGCCCAGGCCAAGATCCATTAACAATAGATGGTACGGCTGCTTCTTCCAGGTGGCACGTAGTCGCTGCAGACATTCAGCTGCGGTTGTGGCTAACGTAACCTCGTAGTGCAGACGCTTTTCCTCCTCAGTGAAGAGTGTGGCGTAGAGTGCAACGGTTTCCGGGTCATCCTCAGCGATCAGCACCCGGTAGGTCGCCGGTGGTGCGGCTCCAGATATTGCCGAAATACCGGGCACAGTCACCAAAGGGGAAGGGGACTTGGGTCGCACCTGGATGGACGGCGCGACCGCGGTATCCGTCCAGGTGCGCAAATTGTCGCCCAGGTGCGGTGACGTCCGCTGTGAAGTGTGCCTGGACGGTGGCTTCGGTGAGGCAGATGCAGCAAACATTTCAAGCGCTAGTGCGACACGCGACAATCCGTCGCGTGTCGCCAGCGAGGATCCTCGTCGTTGGCCCCCACAATATAGACGAAACAGACGAGAGAGTGAAGACTGGCTCACGCCAATCATCCCGGCAAGCTCTGCCTGGGAACATCCGAGCTCGCGCCGCTTGCCATCCAGGCGAGCAATCTCAGCAGCTTCGGCGCTGATGCTGGATGTACTCTGGACACCGGCCTCATCAGGAGAAGATCCGGGTCTAGCTAATGTTTCAGGCGAGATGCACCGCACAACCATATAGACACTCTTTGCCAGCGAACGTCCGGTTTTGCTGCTTGCCATAAGGCCTCCCCTTTGCCCCACACCTCAACTACAAGCGACCAATGACAGTGAAACCAGGGGCACGGCACTGGGGACCTACCCTGGCTACAGCACACTATCATTCCTCACGCCCAACTGTTCTTCATTTTCGAAAAACCTTCGGCGTTGGCGATATATATCATGGTTTACCATGCAATACTATGATATCTCTAAGATTCTGTCAATGCGCGCCATGCAGCCCGGAGACCAGAGAGCTTGTGG
>JBKQTH010000221.1:0-13495 GCA_052143275.1 Ktedonobacterales bacterium
ATCGGGCAGGGCATCGAATTCGACTACTGCTCAGTACGCGCCGCGCTTGAGCTGCAGAGCGCCGGGGTCAAGAGCATACTGGTCAACTCCAATCCAGAGACGGTGAGCACCGACTTCGACGTCTCCAGCCGGCTCTACTTCGAGCCTCTCGACCTCGAGAGCGTGCTCAATGTCCTGGAGAATGAGGCGCAGCAAGGCGAGTTACCGCCGGTGGTTACCCAGTTCGGCGGCCAGACGGCCATTGGGCTGGCCGCCGGTATCGCGGAGTATGGGGCGACGCTGCTCGGCACCGGCGTCGAGAGCATCGATCTGGCGGAAGATCGCTTGCGCTTTGACGCCCTGATGGAGCGATTGCAGGTTCCGCGTCCTCAGGGAGCGGCGGTTCGAACAGTTGCCGACGCGCTGCGTACGGCTTACCGCATCGGTTATCCTGTGCTGGTCAGACCCTCCTATGTGCTGGGCGGTCGTGCCATGGAGATCGTACGCACCGAACCGGAGCTGCAGCGTTACATGACCCAGGTGGTAGCTGAGTTTGGCGAGCATCCCATCCTGATCGACCGCTATCTGAGCGGGCGTGAAGTCGAGGTCGACGCGCTCTGTGACGGCTCCGATGTCCTGATACCGGGAATTATGGAGCATATCGAGCGGGCCGGCGTCCACTCCGGCGACAGCTTCGCGGTATATCCGCCTCGCAGCCTCTCCCCAGAAGAGATTGGCCGGATTGCCGCCTATACCAGAATGATCGCCCTGGCTCTGGATGTACGCGGGCTGGTCAACGTCCAGTTTGTCCTTACCGCGCCGAGTGGGAGCCTCCCGCTGGATGGGAACGTTGCCACGCCCCAGGAGAGCAACGTCTACGTTCTGGAGGTAAACCCGCGTGCCTCGCGAACTGTGCCTTTCCTTAGTAAGGTTACCGGTGTGCCGATGGTCACGCTGGCAACTCGAATCAGCTTGGGCGAATCGCTGCAGCGGTTGGGTTACGGCGGGCTACCGGATGGCCTCTGGCCGGCTCCGCCGCTGGTGGCGGTAAAGGGTCCGGTCTTCTCAATGGCCAAGATCACCGGTGGTGAAATGGCTCTCAGCCCGGAGATGAAGAGCACCGGTGAAGTACTGGGAGTCGACAAGACCTATCCGGCCGCGCTCACCAAAGCTCTCCTTGCGGCCCACATCGATGTGCCGGCGCAGAATGGAGTGGCATTTGTGTCGCTGGCGGACCGAGATAAAGAGGAGGCGCTGCCGATTCTGCGGCGGTTACGCGCCGCCGGCTACTCATTCTACGCTACGCCGGGCACCGCGGAGTATCTACAGGCCCGCAGCGTCGATGCCGCTCCCGTTAGCCGCATTCGTAGCGGAGACGATACCATCCTACAGCTTATACGCGCACATAGAGTTCAGCTGGTGCTCAACACTATTACCGGCGGAGGCGGCCGGCTTCGAGAGGGCAGCGAGATACGGGATGGATTCGAGATTCGCCGCACCGCGGTGGAGAGCGGCGTCACCTGCCTCACGTCGCTGGACACCGCACGCGCCGTGGTAGACGCGCTCTATAACTCCAGCGGCTATAGCGTGCTTCCGATCGGCGAGTATCGCCGGCGTGACTAAGAAACTGTACGAGACGGCTAGGTGCCACGATCCACTCGAACGTGGAGGGACAGTGATAAAATGGATAGGGACCGTCCGAATCGCTGAGCACACTGCCAGGGGATGATCATGAGCGAGGACCAGCCCGATACCCATCACGGTGAAGATGAGCTGGAAGTCACTGACCTCCGCCCACCTCGTGCGCGGGCTGGCAGCCACGCACGCCTTCCCAGCCTCTGCACACGGGCCTGGCAGCGAGTGATCCTTGGCCTGAGTCTCCTGCTGCTGGTCGCCGTCCTCCTGGCCAACCCGCTGTCAGGGGGTGCAGCGTTGCGCGGACTGTCTCGCACAGTCGCATCGCCTACTGCCATGCAGATGGCCGGCCCTACTCAGGCGGTGCCTACCCAGGCGGCAGCACTCTCTCTCCTCCCAACCCCGGCCTCCCCCCAGCTGGCCCCCACCATTGTGCCGAATAGCTTCTTAGGACCTGCTGTCGGTCCCGCGCCGGCTCAGTGCAGCCAGCAATCTCCGGTGCTCACGGCGGACGGCAACCCGAACCTGGGCCTGGCTATCGGCAAGGCTCCGGTCCTGGTGGGTGGGTTTAGCGGACCGTATGCGACCCTGCCAATCGGCCTGGCCGCGAGCGCCCACGCCGTCGGTGGGTGGACCGCGGCCAGTACGCTGTACGGCTGGCCTGCCTCCATCGATCTGATCCTGCACACGGGCGTCACCGGTCCGGTGGCCCTCTCAGGGCGGGATGTGCGTACCGGCTATCCACTGTACTTTGGCTTCGTGGTGGCTGGAGTCTGGGGGGCTCCGCAGCAGGTGACGCCCACCTTCCGGCTGGATCCAGCTCACCCAGCCATCCCAGTAGGCGGCGAAACCGGCTTGGAGGACTTCTGGTATGGCTATGCCTTTCTACCGGGGGCAGGCTGCTACACGTTAGCCGCCTCGTGGCCAGGTGGGAGCTGGCAGATCACCGTCAGCGCTGGAGTAGTGAGCACGGGAGGCTGAGCCCCTGGGCGCCACCCTCCTCCAGGACATAGTCTCACAAAAGCCTTCCGGTAACCATTCAGGCAGAGGTACAGTAGAGATAAGTAGTCCAGTGACTCCCCACTTATTTACCCTGTTTTAGGTTTGGTCAAGGTGCCTTCTTTGCCCATCTTGAGTCTCCAGATTCCGGACACTGGAACAGGGGAGCAGGTCGTGGATATCACGTGAGATTCTCCGCAATGAGGTACTCGACAATCACCACATCACGCCAGATGCCATCGAGTTTACCATGTTTCAGATACGTCCCGACCTCGCGAAACCCAACGCTTCGGATCAGCGCGCGGCTGGCAGTATTCTCGACGAAGACGCGCGAGACGAGCTTCCAAAAGCCAGCCTCTCTGGCGGCGTCCAGGAGGCCCATAAGGGCGACGCGCCCGGTGCCCTGTCGGCGCGCGTCTCGGCGCACATAGACGGAGGCCTCCGCAATGCCGGCATAGCAGGAGCGCGGTCTGTAGCTTGAGGTTGAGGCGAAAGCAACGATTTCTCCTGGACCCTCTTCTACGACCATGATGGGGTGTATTCCATCAAACCAGGTCTGCACGTCCTCGGGAGCACGCAAGTGGGTTTCAAAAGTGGCGATTCGATCCTCGATGCCTTGATTATAGATCAGCGCAATGCTGGCGGAGTCACTCAGTTCGGCCTGGCGGAGACGCAGTGACATAGGGAGCTCCTAATTCTGTGAGGCGAACCATTCAGACAAAGTTAGGGTAGAGTGGCTGTCCGGCAAAGAGGGTTTCTAAGGCGGCCAGTCGCTTCATCCCTTGCTTGCTTAGTTTTGAGGATTTTGGATGGCGGCTGACCCTCCCAGTTGAGGAGGGGCTCCAGTGGTCCTCAGGATACGGACGCGGAGCGCCCGAGAAGCCACGACCCCATAAGAAGGAGCCAGGCTACCCACCAAAATACGCAGAAGCTGACGACAGAGGCAAGCGCGGGCCACGCGGGACCTACACCCGCCACCGCGTAATGCTCGATCACCCGATCCAAGACGACGAGCGATACACCAGCGAGCAGGACACTGCTCAACGCGAGACGCGGCGAGATCGGGGGCCGAGGTCCAGGCTCACCGAGAGAGGCCGAGGGGCGCGCGCGTGGCCCTGGTCGGCCTGGCGTCAAGAAGAGCGCGGGGAGCGGAGCCAGCACGATCATGACGAAGTAGGTGAAGGGAGCCGCCTCGACATACCACAGGAGTTGGTCGGTGTTTCCCGGGAAATACGCGCCGGGCTCGTAGTAGAGCACTTCTAGAAACGCATCGGTGGCGACAAACAGGGTCGCGGGCACCAAAATGGTGAAGATCACCAGCGCCAGTCCCACACCCAGTACTCGCTCACGCGTGCGGAGGGCGGCGATCACGACCAGCAGTCCAGCCAGCGCGGCGAACGAGCCCCCCAAAAAGAGGAACAGCAGTGCAATCAGATACGCGGTGGTAACGCCGCAGTCCAGAGTGCCGAAGCAAGCGGTGGCTGGCGCCGGTGACGGAACACCGAGCATGATGGCCACATAGACGCCGTAAGCCACCACAGCGCTGGCACCACACAGGCGAATCGCGATCCTCATCGACTGCCCTCCTCTGCTTGAACGACAGCGTCCAGCACGGTGCCGGCGCGCGTCGTCGCGGCCAACTCAGGCACCTGCCCTACTGGCGGCGGTGTAGCCGGGGTGTCTGGCCAGTTGCCTCCACCGCAGGGGATTCGACGATGAATACGCGCCACGCTTCCGGCATCTCGGTTATTCCCCTCTGCTGCTACTACCATCTCCGCCAGTATAGCATGGCAGCTACATAGCCGACTGCGTTCAAAGGCGAAGCCCACTGCTAGGCACGAGACCGCGTCAAGCTCCCCAGGCCCATATGGCTGCGCTGTTTCTTAAGGCGCAGGAGGACGACGACGGCCAGCGCATGGCACCGGTCCTCAGTCTCTGATGAAGTGTTTGAGAATGCGACACCTCGCAGCCTCACGCGCTCAGTTCGGCGATTTTGCAGCACTCAGCCTGTTTTGGCCTCACGAGGACGATCTTGCATGCTACAGTATCCCTACCGGGTCCGCCAGACACCGAACACCACCGGACCCGATGAGAGGAACACGAATGGCGCACACCTCTGAACCCATCTCGACGGCCGACCGATCGGACCCGTCGTCGTCGTCTGAGTTGTGGAAGGGCCTCCAGTCTCCGCTCACGTTTGGGCTGGTGAGTTGTGGGGGCATTGGGGCACTCCTCTTTACCGCCGTCTATCTTACTCTCGGGTTTACACGACCAGGCTACGATGCCCGGCTACAACCCATTAGCTCCCTGAGCGTGGGTCCGGGCGGCTGGGTGCAGCAGGTCAATTTCGTCGTCTTCGGCCTCCTGCTGCTGCTCTCGGCGGTGGGCTGGTATCGGCTCCTGTCTCAGCTTCTGACGCCAAAGCACTATGCGCTCTGGTTTCCTCTGCTCCAGGGCATCAGTGGCTTGTGTCTGATTGGCGCGGGGGTATTTTCCCTGGACCCCTTGCCCGGCTACCCACCAGGCGCTACCCCAGGACCCTCGACGGTGCATGGGACGCTGCATACGATCTTCGCGTGGGCGATCATTATCTCCCTGGCCGTGGGCTGCTTCGCCTTGGCTGCATACTTTTGGCGGTTTTTTCAGTGGCGCGGGTGGGCCGTGTACACGGAGATTACTGGCGTGCTGATCCTGATCTTTTGGGGGGCGTTCGTACAAGGTGCGTCCGGAAACGTTGCCTGGCTGACACCGGTTACTGGGCTGACTGAGCGCCTGTCAGCCGGGAGTCACGCCCTCTGGATGTGTGTGCTCGTAGCGACGCTCTTTTTCTCCAGACGGCGCCAGCGCATCTCCAGCAGTACGGCTAAGTAGTACCTCCTGAGCGGGAGGAGTCCTGCTCGCATGCAGTACAAACCGAATTGAGAGCAGGCCGTAGAGGGTGAGGAGAATGCAGGCCAAACTACAATCACCGCGACAACGGTCGTATCACTTAGTAGTCTGAGCTGTGGAGGACGCTACTGGATCTGGAACCCAAGGCGCTCCAGCAGAGCCCGGCTCCACTCTGCTCGGTATTTGACGGGTTTCTTCTCTGGCCCATGTGAGTCGGAGCCTGAACTCATCAAAAGATGGTGGGTCTGAGCGTACTCGCGATATGCGGCAATCTGCTCTGGCGTGTGGGCAGGATAATAGACCTCTTTGGCACAAATTGCCCTCTTGTGCGGGCGTTATGCTCTCTGCCTACGCCGCTATGGCCGTTTTTCTCACGTTGCGTGAGTTGGAAATCACAGTCGGAGATCTCCCAAGCACCGGCATCATCCAGGATGCTCGCTCCAATGAACCGTTAACATTCCACCAACGCCTCTCTAATGCCTAGGATGTTATCCTTGCTAGAGGGAGTACACCGCGTGCGAGGAGCGCGCTATGCCCACCAAGTCCATCCGACAGACCACCGAATCCGACCTGGATAGCGCGCTCGCGCTATACTACGAGTTCCACGCGTTTCATGCGAGCGGTGTGCCGAATCGGCTGCAGGTGCTCGACCACTACGACGACACCGCGGCTCGCGCGCAGCTTACGAGCCTTTTGCGCGGCCCCCCAGGCTGCGCTCTTCGTGGCCCTCGAACGTAGCCACCTGGTCGGCCTCGCCGAGGTCTACATGCAACGCGACACCGTTGATCCGGCAGTCGTGGCACATCAATATGGTTATCTGCAGAGCCTGATGGTGACAGCGTCCGCGCGGAGGCAGGGGCTGGGCGAGCGGCTGCTCGCGGCCGCCGAGCGTTGGTCGCGCGATCGCGGCGCGACCGAGTTGCGGCTGAACTGCTGGGAGTTCGCCGCCGGTCCACTGCCGTTCTACGAGGCACGCGGCTACCGCACCATCAAGCGCACACTCGCGCGTCCGCTCACGTAGCGCCATTCCCGGTATAATCCTAAAAAACCCACCACCACTTACTGCGGAATGTGGCGAACAGCTACCGGGTGCGCTGAATAATCCAGAGTGTGCTGGCTTCCACGAGTAGAGCCACTACTATGGCGCTGATAAAGGACGTAGCGATTCCCGCTCGCGGGAGCAGCAGCGCCACTACCAAGAAGAATCCGGCAAAAGCAAACATCCCCATGAGGAGGCCGCGCAGAACTCCGGCGGCGGCGCGAGGACCTTGCTGCTGGTGGGCGAAAATGGCCAGTATGGAGACATAGACCGGGAACGGCGCGAGCAGACCCGCCAGTTCCGGACCCAAAACGGGAGCCAGGCCGGTAAGCAGCAGAACCAGCACGGTAGCGACGATCATGCGTAGCGGCAGGTCCCAGACCGGTGCCGCCGCGACTTTCTCCGGTTGGTGGGGTGCGCCCGGCTGCTCCGCTTCCGCAAACCACCCGGTGTTGCGGCGAGTCTCCACCAGCGGGTGCATCAAGCTTAACCCCACCAGAAGCGCTATGACCACTACCAGGAAGAGCGGCAGCGGCGGCGGTGGCGTGAGAAAGTGGAGGAGATACGTAGCAACCCCAAAGGAGAAGATGGCAACGGTAGTGGTAAGCCACCATTTTAGGCGAAAAGCCAGCCAGCCGTACGTCAGGCAAAAACACACCTCTGAGATCGCTCCGGCCAGCGTGCCGATAGCGGCGGCGGCGGCGAAGGTTGCGCCATGATCCAGCGCCAGGAAGAAGATTACCGGCCCAGACGTGAAGGGTAGCCCTACCAACCAGCCGCTCACAGTGGGTCCCCAGCGTCTTCCCGCCAGGCTAGCCAGGCCGATCAGAGCCGGCGTGAGGAAAATGCGGAGCTCAAGGCTCATAGATCCGGTCGTTTCAATTTCGGTGCCAAAAGCGCGCGTATGCCCTGCCCAGGACTCTTGGGCAGGGCATACTGGCCTCAAAAAACGTCGCCGAAAGTTCGCTGCACAGTCCGGCTAGATGACGGAAACCTTCATCTTCTCAATGATGGCGTCGGCGACCTGAGAAGTGCCCACCGCGGTTGGATCATCCGGTCGTGGCTTGAGGTCATAGGTGACGTTCTTGCCCTCAGCAATGACCGAGGCCAGCGCATTCTCCAGACGGGCCGCGGCTTCTCGTTCTTTCAGGTAGCGAAGCATCAGAACTCCCGAGAACATCATCGCCATGGGATTGACCTTGTTCTGGCCGGCATATTTAGGAGCGCTGCCATGTACCGGTTCAAAGACGGCATACTCGCTGCCGATATTGGCGCCGGGAGCCACGCCGAGGCCGCCGATCAGTCCGGCGGAGAGATCGGAGAGTATGTCGCCGTAGAGGTTTGGAAGCACCAGAACGTCATAGAGCTCAGGCTTCTGAACCAATTGCATGCACATGTTGTCTACGATGCGATCCTCGAACTGAATATCGGGGTACTCCTTGGAGACCTCCTGTGCCACCTGCAGGAAAAGGCCGTCCGAGAACTTCATGATGTTGGCCTTATGGACCGCGGTCACTCGATGGCGGCCGTTGTCGCGGGCATAGTCAAAGGCGAACCGGACGATGCGGCGGCTGGCGGGAACCGAGATATATTTGATACTGATGGCGGCATCGCGGCTGAGATTTTGTTTGGTCGTGCGGCCAATGAAATCAATCAGCTCGTTCAGCTCGGGCGTGCCCCGTTGATACTCGATACCGGCATACAGGTCTTCGGTATTTTCACGGCAGATGATCAGGTCGATGTTATCGTAGCGCGAACGCAGTCCAGCAAAAGATTTAGCCGGCCGCAAATTAGCGTAGAGATCAAGACTCTTACGCAACGCCACATTCGCGCTGCGAAAGCCCTTGCCTACTGGGGTGGTGATCGGTCCTTTGAGACCGACCTTGGTCGTGCGTATAGACTCGATTACCTCATCGGGCAACACGGTGCCGGTCTTCTCAAGCACGCTCAGACCTGCCTGATGTACGTGCCATCTGAATTGTACTCCCGTGGCCTCAAGCACACGGCGAGTTGCTTCGGTGATCTCCGGTCCGGTACCGTCGCCGGGAATCAACGTAACGTCGTACGGCATTGTTCCTCCAGGTACGCCCAGCGCCTCAACTTGGGATAGACGACCGATTAACCTCTCGCTTGGAACGCAAAACACCAGCTCCGGAATTGCACCGGACAACGCAAACCATTTGTGATTATAGCATAAGCTAGATGTGCACATGTGTATTTATTGGAATAAGGAGATACGCTCGCGGCAAGGGTGCGCGAGAGATGGTATACTGGCTATCGGTTTCGAGGTAGACAGGCAATCGCGGCCGTTGCGCTGGCAACAGAGGGCGGCCGAGGAAAGTCCGAACTCCAGAGAGCGGGATGCTGGCTAACGGCCAGTGGGGGTGACCCCAAGGAAAGTGCCACAGAAACATACCGCCGGTGTCTGGCCGTTTGGCCGGATACCGGTAAGGGCGAAATGGCGAGGTAAGAGCTCACCGGCAGCCGGGCGACCGGCTGGCCGCGGTAAACCCCATCCGGAGCAAGGCCAGACAGGAGGAGTGGTAGCCGGGTTCGCCCGGCTACCCGCAGGCGGCTCGTCTGTTCACCTCCGGGTAGGCCGCTAGAGGCGCCGGGCAACCGGCGTCGTAGATAGATGATTGCCACTCCACCGGCTGCCGGCCGGCGGAGAACAGAATTCGGCTTATGGCTGCCTCGAAGCCAACCATCCAGGGTCCCGGCCTCCGCTCCGCGACCAGTCCGGGACTACTGCTGCAATCTACCCTGATCCGGGCGCCTCCATGGTTTCGCGGAAGACTTATCCGCTCGCCTGTTTGACACACTGCCGCTCTGATCCCTATACTATCGGTAGGTCGCCCAGTCCGTCCCGGCTGTCCAGGCATCCCGAGACCGCTCTGGGCATGGCGCTGGATCGCCTGATCGCAGCCGACGGGGACCCCGGAAGGGCACCGCCGCTCCGTACCCAGGCCCTCCCGCTCATGCGCACTAGGTGGCATGTTCATGCAGAGGCTCCTGTTTACCACCCATCGGCGTACGGCTGTTCAGGACCGTCCCGCCGAGGGCCCATTGAATCGCCTGGCGCCTGTCCTGACGCCTGTCCTGACGCCTGTCCTGGCGCCGAGTGCACCGTCCTGCGAAGCGCCAGACCCTGGCGTGCCGCCGCGGCTAGGGGCCATCGTCTGCGGCAGTGGGGCGCTGGGCCTGGCAAGTCTCGGTTACCTGCCGTTCGGACCGGGGATCGGCACACCGTTGCGGGGGATCCTGACGGTGGGCTTGGCTTCGGCGGGTCTGCTTCTTCTCATCGCCTCCTTCCTCTCCTGGCCCCTGCCGCCTGCCTGGCAGCGGGTGGTCGGCCGACTCCGCTCGGGTGTAATGGCGCTTACGTTCGTGTTCTGCGTAGTAACCTTGCTGGGGTTGGCTTACTTCAGCTATCTGGCCTTCGTGGCGCCTTCCGGGTATGCCTATGACTCCGACATGCTCGCGCTGACGCACGTCAACGCGGAGCTGATGCTTTCGGGGCAGAATCCCTACACCACCAATGCGGGCTTCCAAGAAGCCCTCGTTCGCTTTCCGTCGTTCCTAGCGACTCCACTGCGCGGGCCGGTGTTCGGTACTGGATTCGACCCCCCCAGCCCCACCCGCATCGCCGATGTACAACAGCAGTACGTGCGGAGTCCCGAGTCGGTGAGTGGGGCATTCGACCCGCGCACCCTACACAGCTATCCCGCGCTGTCCTTTCTGGTGTATGTGCCGGTGCTGTGGGCGGGTCTGCCCAACATCCTTCCGCTGCAGCTCTTCGTGTACCTGCTACTCTTCGCCTGGCTCGTCTGGAAGATGCCCCCTAGCATCCGCTGGTGGGGGGCGCTCACGGCCCTGGCGGCCGCGCCTGTCGTGCTGGCGTCGCTGATCGAGAGCAACGAACTCATGTGCGTCGCGCTGCTGGTGCTGGCCTGGGAGTACCGTCGCCGCCGCTGGCTGGGTGCCGTCCTGTTGGGACTGGCCTGTGCTTACAAGCAGTACGCCTGGGGCTTCGTACCGTTCTTCGCCGTCGACACGGTGCTGGCTGAGGGGTGGCTTGAGGCGATCTGGCGGGGCGTGATTACTCTCGGAGCGTTTCTCCTCCCGAACGCACCGTTCCTGGTCGAGAGCCCGCTGGCCTGGTTTACGAGCCTGTGGTTGCCCGTTAGCGAACCACTGTTCCCCCAGGGTATGGGGGTGATCGCCTTATCGCTGGGACACCTGCTGCCGTACGGTCCGCCGGCCCTCTACGCCCTTTTGGAAGTGGCGGCCATGGGCGTCATGCTCTTCGTCGCGATCCGCTGGCGCGTGCAAGTGGGAGCGGGGGTACTGGTGCTGGCTCTGGTACCGCTCTTTTTCGCTTTCCGGTCGATTCCCAGCTACTTTGCCTTTGCTCCCTGGCTGGCTCTGTACGCCGTCATGTGCCGAGCCAAGTGGAACGGCCGTGCCGCGAGCCGGCCACTGCCGTCTGAGCACCACGGTGAAGCGGTGACTACGCCGGCGTGACGCCGGCTCCATTATTTGATCTGCTGGAGGAAGCTGCCGATACCGTTCAGGATAAATTGTGCCGCAACCGCGGCCAGCAGCATTCCCAGTACTCGTGAGAGCACCAGTATGCCGGTAGTACCCATGCGCTTCTGAATCGGCAGGCTGATGCTCATGGAGAGCCAGGCGGCAGCCAGGGTTATGCCGGCGGCAACGGCCACGGCGGCCAGCTCTCCCGCGTGGCCCTGTGCGTCGTCAAGCAGCAAGGTAATGGTCACCAAAGCGCCGGGACCAGCAATCAGCGGTATTGCCAGAGGGAACACGGAGACATCGTCGCGTGCCCTGGCATCTCGAGCCTCGCGAGGAGTCTCCCGGGTGCCGGATTGCCGACCGAAGAGCATGTCGATTGCGATAAGAAACAACAGCACGCCGCCGGCAATGCTGAATGCCTCAGAGGTCACTCCCAGTGATGAGAAGATGAGATGCCCGGCGACGCCAAAGCCAGCCAGCACTATAGCGGCGATTATCACCGCCCGAGAGACGACACGTCCGCGCTCCTCCTCCGGCAGACCGGAGGTAAGGCTGAGGACCATCGGCACTAACCCGATGGGATCCACGACGGTAAAGAGAGCTACCAGGGCCTTGAAAAAGAACTGCATCCGTAGACCGCCAAATGTGGCTTGCGTGCGTCTGCTCTAGTCAGCCTATCGTTCAGCGCGTGCCCCCTGGCGTGAAGGCGACCGGCTGCTATCCATGGCACCACCACCGTAACCGCAGAATGGGCAGACATTCCACTTCAATTCCAGCAGGTGCTCGCAGCGCGGGCATGGGCGACGCAGCTTGGTGCCGCAGGACGGGCAAGCCTGAAAATCGTGCTCCACTCGATAATGGCAGGTGGGACACGTTTGCCGCTCGGTCATCTCGGCCAGCAGAGACTCTTCCTCGAGCTGCCGCTCATAGAGCTCCGCCAGAGTCTGGCGCGGGCGAACGATCAGATAGATAAATAGTCCACCCAGGTTGAAGACCGCGACCAGTATGGTGGCGGTAATCTGCAGTATGGAGTCCTGGGTGCGCGCCCTTACATCGCGCCACGTCCAATAGATCAGAGCAAGCCAGAAGATGATCGCAAACGCCACCGCAAAGAAGACCACCAGGGTAATGAGTGGCTTGAGGCTGTCCAAAAGCGACCCGCCGGTGCTCGAAGTCGTCGCGGGCACACTCGAAGAAACCGCCGGCGTCGCGGTTGCGGCCGGCGTCGCCGTCGACGCCGTCACAATAAGAACATGGGTTACTTGCTGAATGGCTGGCTGCAGCAGAATACTCACGCAGTTCCACCTCTCTCAGCCGCACTAAGTATATTTGCTTTGCCGCAGCTACATGCCGCGAGTTAGCAGTGGCGGCCATTCCACATGCATGCTACGAATGTAATCCTACACCTGCAAGAACGAGGCGTGCTGCCACAGCATAACAGGAATATCTCATCTCTGTAAACTGGGCATGCCTACCTGGCTATTGTCTTACTCTTATGTCTTCCACCTCCGGCGCCAAAGATGCCATCCTGAATCGCAGGGTCTGTATTTCGCCGCCGCGCAGGGTGGTACGTACTCCTGCACTCACAATGCGCGCCAACGGTCTGGAGACGGAATCCGGAGCAGGCCGCTCACCAAGATCCACCATATCAACGTCCTCGAAGGGAGTGGTGAGGGTAATCTCCGCGGTCACTTCGCGTGCGAAAGGATTGCACAGCCGTAGAATCAGGGCATCACCAGTGACCGAACGCTTGATAGCGGTCACCGGCAGGCCCTCCGGCACAACGTGCACAAAACTCCAGTCTCCCTCCCCGGGCAGCGTTCCTCCGCCGGCATGCTGTTCGGTGACGTAGGCACGCATGGGAGCCTCGTATGCCTGTGCCTCTTGCAAGACCAAACCGTCGTGAGCCTCCCAGGTACCGGCATGAGGCAGCAGTGCATACTCGAATGTGTGGCTACCCAGTCCCTGAGCCTCCGGCGTCGAGAGCTGCGGCCCGGCGTGGCCGCGGCGAGTATGCAGATCACTCCGGGATAGCCAGCCGGTGGAGCGCAGGAGGGTAAGGGCAAAGCCGCTGCCGCTCTGTGTTGGCACGACCTCATACTCCGGTAGCCCACGATTCAGCACCGCCAGTCCGCGCTCGCCGTCGCTCAAGTCGGCGAACCGTCTCTGAGGCTGAGTGTTCACCGGCAGCTCCGCCCAGCTGGCCTCGAGTGGGTCATCGCCGCCGGCCGGGGATTCGGCACCCGCCACCGGCCGGCGGGTAACTTCAAAGGCTCCTTCGGCGTGGACCATCTTCGTATCAAATGGTACCGGGAACAGCACTCGCAGCCGGTGATCGCTGGCATGGTTGTCAACCGATGTATGGAGCTCCACTCTCCGGCTACCGGCGCTCAAGAAGACCTCGCTGACAATCTCGCAGGG
>JBKQTH010000222.1:0-26594 GCA_052143275.1 Ktedonobacterales bacterium
GCCACATCATAGCCTCCGCAGGCTCACTTCGGCTTTCGGTGCTGGCGGTGTTTCTTGTCGAGGCTCTGGCCGCTGCGCTACTCTCCTTCATTTTTGTCGTAGACCTGGAGCATAAGCTCATCCTTGATGTGGCAGTGTACCCGGCTATCGCTGCCCTCATCCTGGTCGCCACTTTCTTCGATCACCGGGCGTTCGCTGCCATGTTCATCGGTCTCGCAGTCTACGGCGGCCTCTTCCTTTTCCTGTACGGACTCGGGTATCTGCTGTACCATACCGAAGCTCTTGGGCTTGGAGATGTCAAACTCGCGCTACTGATTGGTCTCCTAGTAGGTTGGCCTAACGTGCTCCAGGCTTTAGTGCTCGGCGGTCTCTTCGGGGCTGCGGTTAGCATACTACTTTTGGGATTAGGAGTGGCATCCCGCAGCACCTATATACCCTATGGCATCTTTATGTCTACCGGTGCTATATTGGCTCTCTTGCTGTCGACGCCTCTCTGGTAAGGCGGCGTTTGCCGGAACGGGAAGAGGCGCGGATTACCTGCTATCGGTCGCTGTATCAACCATGGTAGCTTTGCAGCGAGGACCCTGTCATGGCGGCGGCTAGGACGGCTGCTGGTATGGGGATATCGCCCTCGATGGCGTAGCTGCGGTTGGCGGAACTGCTCGGCCTCGTCGAGTTAGATTCCAAAAAATTGTCGCCGTTGCTAGCAGGAATGCCAGATAAACGACCACTTGCAGGGCGGTAGGTGACTCGGCATAGCCAAGGAAAGTGTGCAGAATATCGCCGATCATGCTGTCTTCTGATAGGATGCTGGTCGTGTTCCATAGCCGAGAAGACCCAAAGGTAATCCAACCCAGCTGTTGCAGATTTTGAATCGCATCTCCCAGCAACCCCGCGGCAAAGAACAACAGAATGATGCCCATGATTCGGAAGAATACACGGAAATCCAGCTTATAACCAAGGCGATAGATCATGAAGCAGAGCACAATTGCCGCCACGATACCGAGAGCACCTCCCAGCAGCAGCATCTCCCCGTCCTTAAAGGCGAATGCCAGAGCGAATACGGCAGTCTCCAAACCCTCACGCCCGACCGTCGAGAATGCCAGCAGGCCAAATGCCAGTCCTGAGCCCGCAGTACTGGCTCTGGCTATGATCTCGTTCTTGAGACTCCGGCTGTGCAACTGCATCCAGAAAGTCATAGAAGTCAGGAGCACAACCGCGACCAGATACGTGATGGTCTCAAAGACTTCCTGAAAGTGGCTGCCGTCATACTGGGTCACCGCTCGAAAAATGAGCGCCGCTCCAGCAAGCGAGCAGACTAAAGCGGCACTCACTCCTATCCATACCGCGCGTATGTGGCGAGTCTCACCAAGCTGCCGCAGCGCCGCTAGGAGAATGCTGACGATCAGGCATGCTTCAAGACCTTCCCGCAGGAACAGAACGAATCCGGAGACAAAAGCTGACAACATGAAAGCTGCTTTCTGACCGGCTACTCTGCCGTCTTCAACGCCTATGCTTCACCATAAATCCCAAGTGTCTTCGTCGGATATTAGCATGACCTAATATGTTTGGTCAAGAGGGGGGAAGTGCGGACGATGCCAGCGCCAGCGCGTCTGCCCATTCTTGAGGCGAATTGGCATTCAGAGCGGAAAGGCCGCTAGGATCGAGTTCTGTGGCCATATTCGGGGGAAATCTCTGGACGCGCAGATCACGAAAGAGCTGGAAAAGCGCGTAGTTTCCGGAAGCGACGTGGCGAGTTACGGCCGGCAGACATGACCTTCGATAAACCGCGTGCAGCGGCTGGAGCTGCTCCGCCGACGATCGGTCGCCTGAGAGCGCCACGACGTCGGCATCAGGGTGGTCCAGGGCGTACTGCAGTATACCTTTGACGAGCTCGGGGCTGACGAATGGCATGTCACAGGCGACGACAGCGAGAAGCTCCGATGTTGCCGCTCGTAGCGCCGTCTCAATACCGGCCAGAGGACCAATGCCTGGGTGAAGGTCAGGCAGTATGGTCAGATCAGGCACCAACAGACTCAATTCCGGCGGTCCGACGACCAGCACCTTCGGCACCGCTAGACGCAAGCGCGCAGCTACTCGACGCAGTAGCGACTCGCCCCCGATCTGGAGCGCGGCCTTGGGGGATCCCATGCGCCGGCTCCGGCCACCGGCGAGAACCACACCAGTAGCGCCGGTACTATTGGTGGTCACTGCCAACCGAGTGGGCAAAACTTAGCGCACCTTCTCCGAGATGGACTTCGCCTGGGTAAACAGCAGGAGATAGTCTCGGCCACCCGCCTTGGAATCTGTACCTGACATATTGAAGCCGCCAAATGGGTGAACTCCTACCATCGCGCCAGTGCATTTCCGGTTGATATAGAGATTGCCCACAAAGAACTCGCGGTCGGCTCGCGCTATGCGCTCAAGATCGCTCGAGAATAGCGAGCCAGTCAACCCATATTCAGTGTTATTGGCAATCTCGAGCGCATCGTCGAAGTCGCGAGCTCGAATTACTGCCAGCACTGGGCCAAAGATTTCCTCCTGGGCAATCCGCGCATCCGGCGCCACGTCGGCGATTACAGTTGGCGATACAAAGTAACCCTCGCCTGGCGTCTCCTCGCCACCGCAGACCAACCTGCCTTCTCGTGTGCCCATCTCTATATACTCGCCGATCTTATGATAGGCATGCTCATCGATAACCGGTCCCATATAGTGATCGGGATCCCTGGTGGCTCCAACCGATAGGGACCGGGTGCGCTCAACGATCTTTTGCAGCACGGTATCGTAGATCTCATCAACCAGAATAGCTCTCGAGCAGGCTGAACACTTCTGACCTTGGAAGCCGAAAGCTGAGGCCACTATAGCGCTCGCGGCGGCATCCAGATCAGCGGTCTCATCAACTACGATAGCATCCTTGCCCCCCATCTCCAGAACCGTGCGCTTAATCCACTTCTGGCCGGGACGTGGTCTGGCCGCCAGCTCATTTATACGCAGGCCGACTTCACGAGAGCCGGTAAAGGAGATGAAGCGTGTCAACGGATGCTCAACCAGCGCGTTCCCAACCACTCCACCGGGTCCGGGTAGAAAGGAAACCACGCCGCGAGGCACACCGGCATCGCGGAGCAGGTCCATGAAACGGGCTGCGACCCATGCCGCCGTGCTTGCCGGCTTGAGGATAACGGTATTGCCTGAGACCAGAGCCGAGGTAGTTAGACCAGCCATGATCGCGCACGGAAAGTTCCAGGGTGGAATCACTACGCCGACTCCCAATGGAATGTACTGCAGAGTACTCGCTTCATCGGGAATCTGAGTTACCGGCTGCGGGGCTCCGAGCCGCAGGGCTTCACGAGCGTAGAACTCCAGAAAGTCTATGGCCTCAGCAGTATCCGCATCCGCCTCAGTCCAACTCTTGCCTTCCTCGTATACCATGATGGCGTTGAAATGGAAGCGGCGCTCCCGTAACAGATCAGCCGCTTTTAGGAGGTAACCGGCGCGCTCGTCAGCCGGAGTGAACCGCCAGGTCTGGAAGCGCTCCCAGGCAGCTTCGACCGCCTCGGCCGCCTCCTTAGCTGTAGCCTCCGCAAATCTGGCCAGCACCCGATCCGGCTGCGAAGGATCGATGGACGCGAAGGTATTGGCAGTCATACGCTCCTCGCCGCCGAGAATCAAGGGGTAGGTTTTCCCGAACTCGGTCTCCAGTTGGCATAAAGCCGCTTCCTGGGCGGCTCTAGCGGAAGCCTCCGAAAAATCGATAACCGCGGTATTTACGAAGGGACTAACCAGAGCCGAGGGGGCGGATTGTGTACTTACCATCATACTCTCCTGTGAGCGTTGCTTCTAGGGTGCGTTGCACGTGACTGTATTAACACGGTATCTATACTGTATCACGTGTCCAGCGCCTCATTGCCTTCCGCTTCTCCGCGGCGGCATTTAATGGCCTGCCTACGCGAGTCGGACGGGCCGAATGCCATTGGCTCAGCCAAGAGGCAGTGATATAATAATCTGGATTATTATGCTGTTTTGGCAGGACACACTGGTTTCTGGCCTGGTGGAGGAGTCGAGGGATGGCACACGCGGAGGATGTATTCGCGCAGACGCCACTGGAACTGGATGGGAATACCGAAGAGGAAGTGGACGCGGCACTGGGGGCACTAATCCACCTCTATCTGCGAAGTGCCTTTGATCATGGCGCCAGCTGTTGGCCAGGTCGGGACGAGCATGATACGCTCCGGCGCACCTGCCACGCAGTAGAAGTGCTATACCGACTCGATTTTGAGACCGATGCCGTCGCCATGGCGCGCGAGGCCGGAAACTGGCTCATCAATCTGCCGATACGCGACCGCTTGCTCCACACCGAACGGGAACGAGCGCGCTTATATCCCAGCCGGTTCAAAACCCTGGCTTATGTGCAGCGATTCGATGACGAAGAAGTGAGACGTGACTTTGACGACCTGCTCGCTCAAGAGGTTGCCGGCGTCATTCGAGGCGTCACCGAGTCCGACGTCCTGACTACCTGTATCGTTCTTGATACCTTGATTACTCTCGAGCGGTCCGCAGTCCCACTGCGGCAGGAAGTCTGTTCGGACGAGCGCTACTTCGCCATCATTGCCGCTCTGCGTGGGCAGCTCAAGCACTGGCGGAGCGCCAACGCCGTGCAGAGGGGTCGCCGAAGCGGTCCGCTCGCCTCCGAAGGAGGCCTGACCGGATCACGGCGTACTACCAGCCTCTCAGAGATCAACAACCCGCGCGATCTGAGTTACGTCCTGGGTCTGCTGCTCTCCGTGGACCAGGAAAGCCTCTCCACCCGCCAGACCGCCGCGGTTACCGCGGACCTGGCCGATGCCATTGAGAACCGTGACCAGAAGCGTACCGACGACCTTAGCCCGGCACTCTACTCCGCTCTGCAATTGGCTGAGCACTACCGCGATGACGAGATGGTGCAGCATGCGATAGCGGAACTGCTGCGCGAAGTACGCAACGTCTACAGCATGCCCGATGTCTCACGCCGCCTGGACCTTTCTCACCACACTCAGGTACTGCGCCTTCTGCTTACCTATCATGGCGAGGGTCCATTGACTCGTGCGATAGTCGCGAGATTGCTACGCGGTGAGGAACGTCGCCGGGCAGCGCCCAGGAACACCCTGGAAACTGAACTGGCTTCGGTCATACGCGAGCGAATCAAGATCGAGATCGGTACCATTAGCGAGCTCTCCGGTGGATTCACCACCGACCACATCTTCCGGGTACCCTTTTCCTACTGGTATCCAGCGCCGGGCTACGATGGCGAACATTCCCCTGTGATGGGTGGCGGCCTTCACGAACCCTCGGTTATCATCAAGCGTAGTACCAGTGATGCCTTCCATACCGCGACCGAGAATTACCGGCAGCTTCCGCCAGCGGTGCGTCGCTACTTTGTGCGCTACCCCGCCGAATCACAGGTCTATAAGTCAGGATTATCTCCGGCCTATTACTTGACTATGGAAGACCTGGCGAATCTGTATACTCTGGAATATGTGGTAAATGAGTGCGACCAGCGCGCCATGTCGCCCAATCATCTGCGCTCGTTACACGGTGCCGTTAACCTGGCCAGTGACGCCGTTTTTGCGCTCTTTCGAGAGACCTATCGCAGCGGATCGGGCTTTCCTGGTACGCAGATCGCTCGGCTCTATCTATCGGGGATCGAAGGGAAACTGGCTCGTGCCACCACCGGTGTCCCGTGGCTGAAGAATCCACTGCAGGGGTATTACGTTGGCGAGCAGCGCTTCAGAGGCTTGGATTACTATCTGGCAGTGGTAGGCAAATATAGCCATGTTTTGCAGCCGCACTCTCTGGGGCTCACCCATGGCGATCTGCACGCTCGCAATATCATGCTCGACCTGGATTGCACCGAGCTCAAACTAATTGACCTGGATAAGCTCTCCTGGAACGGTGACTACGTTGGCGATCTGGGTAACCTGCTCACCGATGTTTGTGTCTACCGGCGGGTAGCTCAGCCTGAGCGCGACTTTGGCTTGCCTCGCTCGCAGATCCAGTTTATCACCAAAGCCGAGGTCGGCACCGCCGAGAACACGGTACGCTACCCGGCGCTTGGACGCCCGGCAACGCTGGCGTTTCAGCAGGCGATGCTCGCCCGCATTGAGCAGTTCGCCGACCAGATACAGGATAAATCGTGGCGGCCGCGCCTCTGGCTGGCCTCGTCGGCGGCACTCTTCGCCCGTATCGTGTTCCATTCCGAAAAGGAAGTGGCAGCTGTCCTCTATGGCGAGGCAATTCGCCTCATGCATGAACTTTGTCGCTTCCTGGAACATAATCAGGAGCTACCGGAACTTTTAGTTCCGTCGGCCTGGCCTATAACCAGCTCCGGCTATCCTGTCGGCGATCTACCCGATTGGGTCACCAATTCCGGTGTGCTGCGGGCTATCCACAGTGGGCTGTCGGCCCTGGGATTGCGGCACGAGTTTACCCATGCCTCAATTACCTATTATTCTGCGAGGCAGACCGCCACTGGAAATGAGAGCCCAGTTCTGCTTCTAGTGCCGCCCCGCCGCGAGGGAATCGCCCGTATGCTACTCCCTAGCTCCGGACATGAATGGCCGTCCACTTCGCTAAAGATTGCGCACAGCACTCAAGCAGGAGACGCCTTTGGCACTATCGTGATTCTCAACGAGTCCACCAACGCTAATGAAGCGCTCGACTTGGTACGGGCCGGCCTCGATGGCGCCGTCGCCTAGGTGAGGCTGGCACCAGTCATGCGGTCGTAAGCTGGTTGCGGTAAGTTTCATAGGCATTTACGGCGGTTACCCGGTGCTGCTCCGCTGCGCTTGCCGGCCAGGCTCGCATCACCGACAGGTGGATACGATCCAACAGCCCGAGCGGTAAATCAAGCGTGCGCTTTCCCTTGAATTGCCGGTGTTCGTGCGCAATCTGTTTGCCCAGATGCGAGGCAATGTACCGGTACAGATCTACCAGCATGTCAGTGGCCTCGCTGGCACCTGCATCCTGGCCCAGCGAAGATGCCAACTCCTGCGAGCAGAGCGAGTAGAACGCCGCGATTCCATCTCCAATTGCCAGCACCCAGCGGGGATCATCGGACGTCCAGCGCCGGTGTTCCACCCAATAGCGAAGCAAGTATGGCGGGTGGCCCCCATCGGCACGACAGAGTGCATGACGCAGCCCCGTCCAGAGTGGATTGATTCGCTCTGGTCGAGCATGAACCTCCCGTAAAAGACCGGAGAAGACATTGTGGTCGGGATCGTCAAGTGGCACACCCACGGCTGCGCATTGCAGGAGAGTACCCGCCGTGATATATCCCAATTGGTACGCCACCGCGTTGGGCGCTACCGCGACATTTTGTGCACTAGCCGATAGTAGATTCTTTAGAGCCCGGTAGCGACTCCGGTTGTAAGCGTTCTCAGCCTCGGCACGGCTATCGCGAAATGCTGTCAGGAAATAGCCGACTGCGGATGTCATGACACGCACGGTGCCGAGGTCGCCTCGGCCACTGGCCGAGGTAATAGCGGTCTGCAGCGAGGAATAGCTATCCAGCGACTCCCAGGTATCGATTGGGGCACGCGCTAGACTACGAAGCGCCCACCTAGCGACATAATCGCCGGAGAGCCGCCACGGTAGATCCCACAGATAGGCGACCATCAGGATGACTACCGCGGCAAACCAGCAAAGCATCTGCCAAAGCTGAGCCACGTAAAGTGGTGGCAACAGGAAATAGATGAGCGCCACTCCTGTGGTGAGACTCCAGCAGAGCAGAAAAGGTGTAAGGGATAGCAGAATAACTCGCACTAAAGACAGCGAATGGACCTGCCCGGCGATCTGCAGTGTGGTGGCGTTGAACCCAATGACGACAGCAATGATCACTGCCAGCGCCGTGATATCGGCTCCTAGGTAGCTGCTGGTGTCCAGATGAGCTTGGGTAATCGTCGTCTGCGCTGCGCTGAAGATAGGGTTCGCGAAATTAGGCGCATCCAGTGCTGGCACTAGCCAGCCAATCGCGGCGCCCACTAGCAACAACAAAATTCCCCAAAAAGTGAGCAGGTTGGCAATGCTCCGAATTTGCCTTGACTGTGGCCTAGACATCTGGCCCTCACATCTGTAGCAACGCACATGATCGCGTTTTGTTAGTCTAACATGTGTGGCAAGCTTGCGCTAGCGAGAAAATGCGTTTCTCCTACTGCCGGTCTATGGGTTGGTTTGTGTCACAGACCTTCGGGCACTATGCCGGCCAGGATTAACTGGCCGGTTGGGCAGTCGGAGGCGATGGTACATTCCGCGCAGAGGGGCTTGCGCGCGTGACAGACGGCTCGGCCGTGATAGATGAGCAGATGAGAAAATTCCAACCAGTCGCCTTGCGGCACCACGGCCATGAGATCCTGTTCGATCTTGGCAGGGTCTGTGTTGCTGGTCAGACCGAGCCGTCGCGCAGCCGGATATTATGGGTATCTACGATATATCCTTCTATACGACCAAAGGCGTTGCTCAATACCACGTTAGCTGTTTTGCGAGCAACACCAGGAAGCGCGGTAAGCTCAGACATGGTCTGCGGAACCTCTCCATGGTAGCGCTCATCCAGCAGACGAGCCATTTCGCGAATATTTTTAGCCTTGTTCCGGTAAAAGTTGATCTGCTTGAGCGCTTGCTCTAGTTCGAGAGGATCGGCTTCGGCAAACGCTTCTGGAGTCGGATAGCTGGCAAAGAGTCTGGGCGTTACCATATTGACTCGCTCGTCGGTACATTGCGCTGCCAGTATAGTGGCGACCAATAATTGGAATGGAGTCTTGAAATCCAGAGTAGTCTTGGCATCAGGGTAAGCGGCGCGAAGCTTCACGGTAATCCGAGCGATACGCTTCTGCTCTTCGGTAGAGGGCATGTCGTCTCCATTCTTGACCTATCGTGGCAACGTTATAGGCGTCATTCTGGGGTTTGCGGCGATGCCGGTCGGACGGGCACATAGATTCTCAGTAGACCCTCCTGCTGCTCCCGGCTGGCCACCGGCTCCCCTATCCAGCTGGCGTTGTATTGATCCTGGTGCGGGGGTAGTGTTGCTTCGAAGTACCAGAAAAACGTCCGCACGGTGCTGAAGAGTAGGAAACCCAGCAGCAGTATCCGACCTATCTGCTCGGGAGTCGAAAAGATCCTTGCGCCGTTGATGCGATCCAACACTATAGGTAGATGCCCCAGGCGGGACACGATCTCGTATAAACCCAGCGCAGGCACGATACACATAGCCGGCAGCACGCTTGCAGCCAAAATTATGCTGGTAGGTGTGCCTACCGCGACGCTGGCTATAAAGGGCAGCGCAATCAGAAGCATGAGCGCCTGTGACGCAAAACTTCGCCAGCGAATCAGGATGGCAAGTAGTCCCAGGAAGAAAAATGGTCCGAGCAGCACGGGAATTATCGAGGCACCACTGTTGGTAGGGTAGCCAGCGGTATAATCTTGCGAAACCAGCAGATTCAGCGCTCCGCCGAAGTTATGTGCCGCCTCCACCCAGAAGGGCTCGGAGAGAACCGGATGCAGATCAGCGGCAACGCTTGAACGGGCAAGTAAACTGCTGCCCTTCGGGAATCCCACCGTATTGCTGAGGTAATGCCAGATGACCGGACTGCCTGCTAGCACTGCCGACCCGACTAACCAGATAAGGCCGGCAGGCGATACCGGTGATTCCTTGGGCATACGCCAATGCCAGACCAGGAGCAACCCGGCGATGATCAACGGTACCACCCACAAGCCGGGCTCGAGGTCGCAGGCCAATCCAGTACAGATTCCGCAGCCAATGTAGTAAATGAGCGAGCCAAACAGCATCGACCGGGCACGAGTTATCACCGGCTCATTCTGCCCGCTGGCTTCAGCGGATTCTCGCTGTACGGGCCGCTTCCTCCGGCGCGCTCTCAGGGAGCTCCGTCCGCCAGGTGTGACGGGCTCTGCGGCGGCGGGATTAGGGTTGTGCGCTGACTTGCGAAGAGCTACCAAGAGCCAATACATGGCTGTGCACATCAACAGCGGAAGTATGACTACCTCGACGCCCGATCGGCTCAGCGAGACGTGCCACTGAGAGGTAGCTGCCAATAGAGCGGCCAGAATGGCGATGGTTCGGTAACCGGATATTCCAGCGTGGCGCATGATCTCATTGGTCATGAGATAGATTACCAGAACCGTGAGAGAGCCGATGACAGCAGAGGGCAGCAAGATTGCAAATGCATTCTCACCAAAGATGTGCACGAGCACACCTTGGACTGCGACGAAGGGGCCCTGCAGCCCCTCCGGATCTGATACGTAGAGCCTGAGATCGCTGCTGTACTGGAGCAGTACATTGGCTTCTTCGCCGCTAAGCGGCGAGGTAAAGAGATTCCCCAACCTTACCAGTCGAAGTAATATGGCAACGACCAGGACCAGCACCAGCATTAAACGTTCCCAGAACACCGGGCGCTGCTCGAATCCCCGCCTAATCAATCCCAGGTAGCGCCGCAGAATGCCGCTCCAACCCTGGTCAGGTGCAGTGGTGCGCAGGAGCAGCAGAGGTCCAAAGGCAATGATGATCTCGAAGAACTGCACGAAGAATCCCTGGACCAGATTGGTATCGCCAACGAAGAGGAAGTAAGCCACCGCGTAGGTCATAATGGCGCCGGCGGCCAGGATGAGGCCCTGCCGGCGCACGAAGGGGTCATGGGCCAGCGGCGCCAGCGGAAGTATCCAGACTACGTACCATGGCTGAAACCAGAAGGTGATGAGCAGTAGAGCGGCAAACGTGACTTTGGCCGATGCCGTGATGACGTCTCGCAGTGTCGCCTGCCTGCCCAACATCCACAGCCGCTGGGTTTGGAGATAGGCATAGACAAAAAAAAGCGTGTAAAAGATGAGCCGCAAGGTCTTGTCTAGCGCCGCATCCTGGCTCTGAGGTACCAGCAACTGCAGGGGCGCGGAGATAAATCCTACAATAGAACTGTTGTAATAGAGTGGGCGCAACTGCTGCCCTAACCCGGTAAAGGTATTGAGTCCAACCCAGAATGGGGCGTAGCAGGCCACGGTGAGCCCGAGCCCGATGACTAATGAGCTGGCTATGAGAGAGAGCGCGGCACGTGGATCGATTTCCCGCACCGTGCTGGCGGCCTCACGTACCCATTCGATTACCAGGTCACGGCTTCGTTCCCCAAGGCCCGGCTCGAGAGCATTCTCCGGCCCGCCTTCGGCTGGGGCCGCTAGCGGCCCCACGATAGCCGAGCCACCAGTATTGCCTGCCGCCACGAGGCTCGCTGATAGACCGTCTTTCGCTCGTGACCGGCTGCGCAACTCATACACCAGCCATAGAGGGATCACAATCGCCGCAACGTACTTGATGAGTGCCCCAATCACCAGGAAGGCCAACGCGGTACGAGCGTGCCGATTCAGCATCAAGGCAAATGCGGCTAAGACACAGACCATCATGATGATGTCATTGTGGCCATTGCCTATGGCATCGAAAATCACCAGCGGGCACCAGCTGAACAGCGCAACCGTACGGAGCCGTCGCTCGGGATAGAGCTTACGGGCCAAGTAATCTACCAGCCATATTGAGACAGCCACGCCGGCAAAGCCGATCAATTTGAAGAGCAGCATATTCCACAGCAAGTTATTGCCGGCGATTTCCGATACCAGCCCGGTTACAATGATCCAGGCCGGCCCATAGGGCGACGGCGGCCGATCGACGCTGAGGCCACCAGGAAGCAGGGTGGCCCCAGTGATCATTGGGTTCTGATGCAATTGCGCCCACAGAAAACCGCGCGCCACATATCCATACAAGTCGGTTGTGGTTACCGGCTGCATCCAGATCATGATGGCGCCGAACAATATCGGAAAAAGGAAGACCGAGCGTCGCAGCCAGACATTCAGGGCAGTAGACTTGCCCGATTGAGGAATACGTGAAGCGCCTTGCAGCACCGCGAACTGGCAGGCAAAGAGTATCAGGAGCGCGGCGACAAACGCCGCCGCGGCAACCGGACTATAGCCGGTAATCCTGCCCAGGTCATTTATGGCGTCCGGATTGTCCGCCGTGTGGGGATGGTTCCACCAGGTGGTAATAGGAAAGGCCAATACAAAAAGGAGGTAGATTGCCGCAGTGATCACCCCAGCGCCCAGTATCAGCCAGGACACTGGAATGCGGCGGAACAGGTGAGCGAACCGATCCTCGGCACGGGGAGTGAAACCAGGTATTGGTGGAACGTCGGCGCTGCGTTGCGAGCTTGGCGTGCTTGTGCTTTGCGCTTCGCTCTCCGGCATAGTGCGCATGCCTGTTCTCATGACCTCACTCTCCTAGTCTGGTTTGATCCTTGGGCCGCCCATGAGCTGCCATAGTGCCAGCAGCAGCGAGCCAAAGACCAGTATCCAGGCGCCATTCCGCAGCGTCAGCAGCAGAACTCCACCTGGTTCGAGCAACACCAACTCATGCCAGACCATGGTCAGTAGCTGGCCGGCTACAGCAACAGTTATAAGTGCTGCCAGCCAGAGACGTTGCAACCTCGCTTTGGGTAGACGAACTAGGGCTGCAATCGGAATGATTGCTAGCAAATAATGGGCGGGCAGCGCACGAAACGACAGTAGGAAGGCCAGAAAGATCGCCACGATACCTGCTCCTGCCAGTTGCAAGAGGTCATCTACCGCCTTGCTGCCAGCAATTTTGCCGATCCAATGCCTTCGAAGAGCTCTCCAGAACGCGCCATACGCCAGCAATAAGAATAGTGCTAGTGCCATAAGAGAAACAATATCAATGGCACCATCAAGGGAAGATTTTACAATACGTGAAAGATCTGACGGATTGAATATCGTATAGACATGAATCCCTGGAAGCCAGCCAACCAGTAGTACGCCATTGGCATAGAGACTCTCTATCTCAATTCCACGGTCTCCCTGATAGAGAAGGCTATGAGTGATTCCCTGCAAGCCGGTAAAAAGAATCACCGGAAGCGTGCAGGCAGCTATGGTAGCACCGAACCAGAGTATACCAACCAGAATTGGTCGTGCGCGGTCGGTTAGTACCTTCCGGAGATCGGTCTCGCTGGATTGGCAGAGTTGGTAGCCAATGAGCACTGGAAGCGCCAGCAATGGAAATCCTTTGATGAGCGTGGCGAGTGCCAGCACACTCCAGGATAGCCGATTTCGCCCTGAAATCAGTGCCAACAGCGCAACCAGGCAGAACATACCAGCTACCAGGTCAAACTTCTGCAGAAGCGCTCCGTTCAGGAAAATTAATAGAATATACAGCATTCCTGAACGCACCCCAGTAGAATCGCCCGGCACATATTTGCGCGCTGCCCACTGAATCAACCAAAGTGTAATGGCGTCGAAGATGAGCATCTCGATGGCGAAACTGATGCCGTAGGCTCCATACCGCACTGGATTCGGCGTTGGAAGATGGGTGGTAATATGTGCAAAGACCGCATCAGGACGCGGCGCAATCCCGGCAAAGGGAAGTAGCGGTATCGCCGGCAATAAGATCAGGACCATTGCCACCGGAGGATACTCAACTGGGACGGCGGAAGTGTAGGGCCATTCTCCATTTGCGAACTTGCCGGCGTAGTTGTAAAACGCGGGGTCGCAATAGCTGTGGCTGATCAACAGGCCGATAAGCAGGGCGCCCCGCGAGAGCGCCCAGGCTACTAGTAAGAGGCGAGACGTGAGCGTCGGCTGCACTTCAATTCGGTGCCAGGCATGAAGGAGCCGCCCCCGCAAAGACGGGTTATCTGGCGACCATGTCATGACTCGCTGCATCTAGCGCCTCCTCTGCGACGTCGGAGAGGCTACGCCTCCATGCGGCGAGCGTGAACTTTGTTTCAGATCTGTCGCCAATGCTCCCGTCGCAGCTGGGAGCGATACCGGCCCAGAGAACCGAAACTTTGGGTTCTGCCGGTACTGGCGACTAACCAACAGGATAACTGCCGGCAGTGCCACAAAATAGAAATAGGTAGTCAGGCTGCGCCAGGCTAGGAACAGCGGAAGAACTGCGAGCACCAGACCTATCTCCTCGGGCTGGTCCTTGCCATAGCGCCAATACCAGATGACGGCGGCCGCTAGGGCCAATCCCTGCAGAATGGAGTAGACACCCTCGGGCAGCAGGGGTATCATCCCTGCAGTGGAGAGGTGCACCAGTCCACTGCCGGAAGGAAACATCAAGGGGTTCTCCGGCGCCAGAATGCCGGCCAGCCAGGCGTGGGGATTGTTAAGGATGAACAAGCCATTTATCGCCAGGAAGATGGCGCCAGCACCGCAGAGGCGTGCCACAGCCTCCCGCCATCCTCGCTCTCGCCATATGAGAATAGCGTAGAACGGAAGGAAGAACCAGGCGATCTGCTTTGCTGCTATCGCCAGACCGAGGCAAGCCACTGAGATCAACGGTTGTCGCCACCAGCGCCAGGCAATGATGAGCAGTAGAATATAAAACAGATCAAGCACGCCACCGACCGCGGAATCGAGTAACGGCGCGTCGGCGAGCGCCAGGATTACCACCCAGAGCCGCAACTCGACCGGCACCGACAGCACCAGTAGCAGGACCAGAGCCAGCAGGCATAGTACAAAGAATGGCGTTACCGTCGGAAGTCCTGACCAGACCAAAGGTACCAACGGCAGAAACGCCAGCGCTGGATAGCTGAGGTGTGACTCAAACTCGACTACCTGATTGGGGTGGCCACTTGGCTCAGCGGCAAAAACTTTCCGCAGCAGTTGTCCGTCAGGATAATTGAGCGGGAATAAGGCAGCAAACGCGCCCTCTCCCAGCGGGGTGGTATGCTCCGGATCCTGGTGATAGAGCCTAATAGCTGAGACAATGTCAGTTGTGACGTAAGGGTTGTGACCCTCTAGCAACTGCTGAGCGGCATAGTGGTCCAGGGTGGTACCGTCGTTAGGGTAAAATGGCGGTGCAAAGGGCGAAGTTGCCATCTTGCCGACCTGCAGCAACCCGGTTGGGCAGGCAGCGAGAACGATGAGCAGGACCAGCGCCTGCACCCAACGCAAGTGCAACCACCGCCAGGTAGGAACTTTGGCTTGCAATGCCACTACCAAGAGCACTAGCGACCCACCAAGTGCTATAAAGACGCCGATGCCGAGGAGTTGCTCCACTGGAGCAGTGCGAAATGCCGGTCTTGGTAATTCCAGAAGATTTTGGAGGGCAATCACCAGACCAAGCAGCGTCAAGCGTGCCGCAGTATCTCCCTGGGGGAGGGTCAGCAAGCGACGCATTGACGCTCTTGGGGTACATGCCATCTAGCAACTTCCTGCAGATACCGCTGAGATACCGTTATGTCTGTCATCCGGTACGATGAACGATGATGAAGAGCCAGTCGTCGGAATGTCACTGCTGACGCCGCCTTTTTGATTTTCTTTGTCACTCGGTCTGACGAAAAGGCAGCATCAACAGTGCCACGAGAGCCGCTACCGCCGGTATCATATAGAGTAACGCTTGAATAACCGCATCTCGCTGGTCGGATGGTTTCAAGGTGTGGACATTGGCTAGGCTGACCACACTGTAGATGCCGAATCCAGCACAAATGAGGAAGAGCATTATCGTACTCTGGAGCTTTTTTGACATAATGCCACTACCTCAGCTTCCGTGTCGGTAAATGTGTAGACATGGGATATCAACATCTAGTTCAATAGCTGGTTCGATCCAACCGACGACAAAGAAAGTACGCTACTACCGCAGTATTATAACATGTAGCGCGTATTCAGCCCTATTCAGCCGGCGGGATGTACATCTCACAGGTCGGCGTGATATGCTGCTGCTAGGCAAGATCTGGCAGGCAGGAGGCAACACAGAATGGACCACGATCAGCCGTCGTCTGATGGTCAGGGCCATCCGGCTTCACTTACCCGTGAAGAGATGGATTACGTCCTGGCTGGTATTGGACCGCGTAGGAAGGCATTCAGCGATGCAGTCACCCACGGGGCTGAGTTCGTAGGTGGCTGGTTGCAGAGGCATTGGCTGGCGGTGGTTAACGGAGCGCTGTTAACCTACATTGGTCTGGCCCTCGTTACTCCTGTAGCCTTTGCGCTTGGCTTCAATGGACCTGCCGCTGACATCTTTCACATCTATCGCTTCTTCTGTGACCAGCTGCCAACTCACTCTTTCTTCATCTTCGGCTATCAGGTCTGTCTGTGTGAGCGCTGTCTGGCCATTTATACGAGCATGCTGATCTCGGGATTGACGCTGGCTCTGGTGCGGAAAAGGCGTAGCTTGCCGAGTATTACCTGGTGGATGTGGGTGATAGCTATGATACCCATGGCGCTAGATGGCGGAACTCAGCTGTTTGGCCTGCGTGAGAGCAATGTCTGGCTTCGCCTGCTTACCGGATCCATCTTTGGGATAGGGACCGCCATGTTTACCCTGCCGCAGATTGAAAAAGCCTCCAAGGAAGCGGAGCATCACCAACCTGCAGCCGGCTGACCAGCTGCTCACCGCCTGCCATTTCCTGAAGTATCTACTGTGGGGAGGAGGCAACCGACCAGAGTGTCAAGGTGCTGGCGGTTTGGTCGGAGAGCAACAGGTCCGATCCATCTGGCGACCACTGCAAGCTGAGGTTGGGATTGGGGTAATCACCAAGAGCCTGGCTGAAATTGAATATCGAGCAGCCGGGATCATTGGGACCCAGTCCCAGCGACTGGGTCCCAATCAGTGTCCCGCCGCTGGTCTCTCGCAATTCGATGCTCGAGCTGGCGGCGCTACTGCAATTTATACTGGCCAGAGTTGTCCCTTGGTCATTCCAAGCAGTCATGGCCCAGCTAGTGGGTCCAATCTGGCGCTGTAGCGCCACCAGCGCGGGATCTCGTGCCGGTACCTGGGTAAATTCCGGCGGAAGTGGAAGTAGCGGTACGGCGCTAGGGCTCATTACTGAAGTCAACTGGTACTGGCTGTCCTGGGGAGGAAGTTCTACGCCGGCAGCCAGCATGGTCACGTATTGGCCACTGGGAATCCAGGTGGGAAACTCCGTCACGAATATATCATCCTCGGTAACCGAGGCTGCCCCATCACTGAATACCAGGGGACCGGCGACGATCCCCGGCTGCCAGATGGTATAGGTCGAATCGCTGTTGGGGTCGCCTACCGGGTAACCGGGTCCGGCGCGCGCCGGGAGGTGGTTGACCGTCCCTCCAGAAAGGGGCGAGACGCTCTGTGGCTGGCCAACTTCCGACCACCCATATACTAGAGAAGACGAAATCGCGGTGGGCGGAGAACTGGTCAACCCGGTCAGATCCCAGGTGGGATAGCCGGCATAGGTGCCCGTGGCTCCATCAAAAAAGCCGGAATCTCCAGGAATGGAGACGGCCGTATCTGAATCTACCTCGAGCAGCAACAGTCCCGAGCACACCAGATCGTCGGGCGACAGCGCATTAGCGGTATTGTATGCCGCATAGTCAAATGCGGCGTACAATACGGCAAAATGCTCGCCATCGGGGGACCAACCAAGGCTGGTGTATTGCAGAGCCTGCACCTGCACACCGGCACAACCTTGTATGGTGTTCAGTTGAAAAAATGGGTCCAATTCGACGACGCGCTGTAATGCTCCGTTACTAGCGTCGTAAATGGCCAATTTGTGCTCGTACTTGCCGGGAAGTACCGCAGCCGGATCGGTGCACGGTATTCCTGTGCCTAGCACCGCGAAGCGGGAGCCATCGGAGGAAAAACTAGGAGAGGATGGACAGTAGAGATCTGCCGTACGCACGGTATCGATATGACGCGGAGCCGTCAGCACGCCCGCTTTCGATCCAGCAGCCACATGAGATGTAAAGCGCCTGGTAGCCGCCAGTGTCCCAATGACGCAGGCGACCACGACCACCACGGCCAAAATTCCGAAAAGCAATCCTGCGCGGTTTCGTTCCGGGTCTCGGCTTGGCATGGCCGCCACTCCTCAACATCCATAAATAGTGCCCTAATATATACAAATATGTATACGCTCTAAAGGTATCGGTTGCTCACATGCGATCTTTGTCCGCGAGGGAGAATCACCTATGAATGTCAAGCAGCCAAAGTATACTCAGGGCTGTGCGGTTCTCTACGACAGCGTACCCTACCCAAATGCTGCGCGTCTAGTGCAGGCGCTCAATCCACAGGGGACTCTTAGCTGCCAGGCGCGTTTTGCCGGAGGTCATGCCGAAGGTAGTCTGGTCGTCCGTGGACGGATCGATCTAGGTCAGCACAGTATTGACTTGATCTCGGTGGCCGCGGCGGCTGACGACCAGGCATCGAGGCTTGCGCTGTTGGAGTCGCTTCTCTCTCCGGAGGATCGACAGACTCTGCAGGGGCACCAGGCCTATATCCATTGTCTCTACGCTGGGGGAAGTACAGAGCCGTTGGAACAGTTGCGAGCTCTTTATCGGGTTGTTGCGGCGCTTACCGACTCATGCGCTCCAGCGGAGGCCCTGGGACTGCTGGATGTACCGGCTCTACAGGCGTTCGCTAGAGCCGATTTGCTCGACCTGCTGAAATGGCTCGATGCCGACCCTCCACCGATCGGTCTCTGGGTTCGCGTTGTTGAGGTCGGTGGAGAGCAAGGGGGCCTGTGGCTGGTGACACGGGGGCTGTTTCACTTCTTCCAGCCCGAAATTGCCGTCGACGGACAGCATTTAGGCAACGAAGAGAGTGCCGAATCGCTTCTCATGAGTCTGGCATCCTGGCTGATCCAGGGAAGCACACGTCTACATCTGGGTGATACTCTGGATATGCTTGCTGAAGAGGGCCGGGAGAGCAGGGTAAGCCGCTGGCGTTGCCGACCACCCTCTTATGAGCAGCGCTGGCTGGCGGCGCCCTACGGCACGGTCATACTTGAACCAGCCTAACAGTGATTCGATTAGTCGTGAGGAGAGAGGCGGTCTTATGCATTTTGCAACGCGCGCCATTCATGCGGGCCAGGCGGCCGATACGGCAACTGGAGCAACAATAACTCCCATATATCAGACTTCCACGTATACTCATGAAGGGTTACGCACCCATAAAGGGTTTGAGTACTCTCGCACCGGAAATCCAACCCGTGAGGCGCTCGAAGTCTGCCTTGCTTCTCTGGAAAATGCGCGCTATGGCCTGGCTTTCAGCAGTGGAATGGCGGCAATCAGCGCCGTCCTAAGTATGCTTCGTCCGGGTGATCACGTGATTTCAGGAGATGATCTTTACGGGGGGACGTATCGGATCTTCGAGCGAGTAATACGGCCCATGGGCATCGAAATCGACTATGTACCGGCACGCGAAACCTCAGCCTACCGAGCAGCGCTTCGTCCCGAAACCAAGCTCATCTGGGTGGAGACCCCCACCAATCCACTCCTGGCTCTGGTGGATATAGCGGCGGTTGCGGAAATTGCCCGGCAGCAGCAGACCAGACTAGTCGTGGACAACACGTTTGCTACCCCCTATCTTCAGCGTCCGCTTGACCTGGGAGCTCACATAGTCGTGCATAGCACGACCAAGTACATCAATGGGCATAGCGATGTCATCGGAGGCGCGGTGCTGACTTCAGATGACCCGGCGTATGACGAGATGAAGTTCTACCAGAACACCGCTGGAGGGGTACCCTCACCTTTTGACTCCTGGCTGGTGCTGCGTGGGGTAAAGACACTGGCGATAAGAATGCGCCAGCACTGTGAAAACGCACTGGCGGTGGCTGAGTTCCTGGAGAAGCAGCCGCTGGTCCGCTCGGTCTACTATCCCGGCTTGGCCTCCCATCCGGACCATGAGCTGGCGTGCCGGCAGATGTCGCGATTCGGTGGTATGGTATCCTTTGTCCTCGCGGGTACTGAGACCAACGTGGATACGTTTGCACGTAGCCTGAAGATTTTTTCGCTGGCGGAGAGCCTTGGCGGTGTGGAATCCCTGTGTTGCCATCCATCCAGCATGACCCATGGCTCGATGCCGGCGGAGGACCGCGAGAAGCGTGGTGTCATACCGACATTGTTACGTCTTTCGGTTGGGATCGAAGAGGCGGAGGATCTCACCGCCGATCTTGAACAGGCGCTGCAGGCGGTGTCGTCAGTTTCACTCCATGTTTGACCCTATGGGGAGGCTTTGATACAATAGATTGCGGTGCTGCTACGGCGTTAGCGAGCGTTGGCGCTGGCGGCAATCGGCCCCGACAGCGGCGGGAGGAAACGGCGGCGTATGAACTTTCTTGTACAACACTTCTTGACGGATCCGCAGTCAGCCACTGGAGATCCAAATCATCCTGAGCAATTCCACTACACCTGGCAATGGCTCATCTTTTGCGGCGTCATTCTCCTGATCTGGTTCTACTATCAGGTAGAAGGCCGCAGACAATTCTTTGGCGGCAATTGGCTACTCAAGGGCATATTCGACCGACTTCTGAACCAGTATGCGTTGCTTGCGTTTGTCGGGCCATTTATCTGGTTTGCCCGTATCGCCATGGACAGCTCTTTTCTCTCCTGGCGCATCTGGCGTTACGGCTGGCTGCTCTGGCTGGTGATCCTTACTGGGTACTGGTTATACTACTTTGCCTTCAGATTCAAAGACCAGCGTGACAGCTATCGAGCCTATCGGATAAAGCAAAAGTACGTGCCAGCACCCAAAAGTAAGCGGTCCGCTCGCGCCGGCACTCGCTAGTTTATCCAGCCAGCCTATCCAGCTCTAAGAATTGGTTGAGCGCTCAGCAGGTTGAGCGCTCAGCAGTCTTCCGCATTCAGCGCCTGATGATGCGCATGAGGATGATGGAGAGCTCGAAGAGCAAGGTCAAGGCGATGCCGAGGATTACTGGGCTGTACGGATCGGCGCCGGGCGTGACGACACAGGCGAATATCCAGAGTCCAAAGAGGATATACAGACGCTTCTCGCGCAGGAATTGGCTGCTCACGATGCCAAGCACACCCATGAAGGTTACCACCAGCGGCAGCTCAAAGGCCAGACCAAAAGCCAACAAGAAATAGGCGACAAAAGTGAAGTAGCTGTCAGCAGTTAGCAGAAGGTCAAACTGTGAATTGCCAAACTGGATCAACCAAGCCACCGGAAAGCGGAGCACGACGAAGCCGACGACGATGCCGATCGCAAAGAGCCCTACTCCCAGAAAGGAAAAGGGTAGCGCGTATTTGCGCTCGTTACGCGTCAGCGCTGGGGTTATGAAAGCGCCGATCTGGTAGAGTACCACCGGTGAGGCCAACACGATCCCCACGGCCAGCGCAATCTTTAATGCGATAAGGAAGGATTCGCCGATGCCGGTGATAACCAGTCCGCTGGTGCCGTTATGTGTCAGCCCATTGGCGATTTGAGGCAGGGGCAGAGTGAGCAGGTGAACGACTCGCTCCCAGAAGATAAAACCGATAATCGAGGCGACGAGTATGGCCAGGCAACAGATGAAAAGGCGGTGGCGCAGCTCTTCGAGATGCTCCAACAGGGTCATGACGGCGCCTTCCTCTTCCTCCTCAGGCCCTTCGCTACCCCCCAGCCCGGTGTCCGTGGCCGTCAGGGGCTCTTGGCCCGAATCGGCATTGTGGGTAACGTCGCTTGTCGCCATACCCGTCTCCTCTGCGCCGCAATCTCTAGATTCAAGACAACAAAGTTGCCTTCCTTAACGCAATAGAAGATTCATTCAGCTTTGGCATCAGTTGTTGCTGCGCTCGTGGCTGCGCTCGTGGCTGCGGTGGAGGCTGCGCTGGTGCTCGCTGAGATTTGCTTTTGCTGCTCGGCAGCGGCTTGATCTTCTTTAACTTCTCGCATGGATTTCTGGAATTCTTTGATTGTCTTGCCGATGGCCGATCCCATCTCCGGCAACTTCTTCGGGCCCATTATCAAGACACCGAAAAGTAGGATAAGGGGAATCAAAAGTTCTGGACGCATGACGCTCGCTCCACTTCTTAAACTCGCTAGAGTTTGCGAGAACATATGTTGCACAGTGAAACCTTCCACCATTATACCTTAACAGACCACACTAATCCATCATATCCACCACTTTTGCGCCGTTATCCATCACTAACCGTCACTATCGGCATGGCGACACCACGCAGGCTGTGCTACCATCGAAGTAGGTACTTTGTGTGTTCTTAGCCGGCATGCCTTACTTTTATGTTGCAGACTCACGCGAGGCCAACTGATCAGGAGCCTAATATGCCACAAAAATTCGATATACGTCTTAGGCAGGAATTACTGAGCGAGCAGCGGGAAGCGGCTCTGCACCCCGAAGCGCTACTTCGTCGCCTAGGCCTGCGTAGTGGACAGACTATGGCCGACATAGGCTGCGGACCGGGATTCTTCACGATACCCGCGGCAGAGATCGTCGGCGACGATGGACTCATACTGGCGGCCGACATTCAGGGCGAGATGCTGAGCGCGGTTAGGAGTCGCGCCGCCGAGCATGGTTTGACCAGTGTGCATGTGGTGAAAACCAGCGACAAAGAGATCCCCATTCCAGATGCCAGCTGCGACATGGTCCTTATGGCCTTTGTCCTGAACGAAGTTGAGAAACGATCATCCTTCTTACATCGCGCGGCGCGACTGCTGAAACCGTTGGGCCGGCTAGTGGTGCTGGAATGGGTAAAGGAGCAGCAGCCCGATGGTCCACCACTCATCGATCGAATCTCACCGGAGGAACTGCTAGCCGATGCGAGCGCGGCCGGCCTCTACCTGGATGAGCAACGTGAACTCAATGATCAGCAGTATATCTGCGTCTTTACACGGACCAAGAGGTGAGCGGTTTCTGGTCCTGGCGACTCGCAGACACTTACTTTCTCTCTCTCCTTGCTCTCCGACCGCCTAAGTTCTGATCAGGAGGTCCTTTGTAATCTGAGCCATGTGAAGTCAAGCGTGACAGTGGCATAACGTTCGCCGTATAATCAGTAGCTGGGTACAACATGTTATCCCGGTGCGTAGCGCCGGCGCGAGCCGCATGAGATCCGGATGCTACTGGAGAGATGGTTGGCGCTGTGAAAGGAGCAACGGATGAACGCATATGAGCAATTGAGCTTGATTCGGGACCAGCTCGAACTCAATGGAGCGCATGAAGATACCATTGCGTTGGTGGAGAAGTTTGTGGTGCGGGCTGAGTCAGAGCGAATGAGCCAGACATCAGTACCACAAATCATGATGATCCGGCATCTTTTGAAGCAGCGAGAAGCTCTCGACAATTACGCCATCTATAATGATCTTCAAGAACTTATGACCGTCCATGATGCTCGCCGGCAGAGCGATGATGATGTGCGACCTGCCTATGAAGATACTGAGCGCCATCCACGTCCCCACAGCTATTATCGCAGTCAGAAAGAGAAGGCCAAAGAGGAAAAGAAGAAATAGTCGGGCACCGCAACGACGATCCTCGGCTTCGCTCGGGCCTGTGCCGTTTTCTCATCAGCTTCTAATCTATCTGTGGCATGATCAAATTACCACTTTACGCATGCTGTAACGTATACATAGTGGGCAACTACGGAAGAGTCTCGTAAGCCGGTTGCCTACAGGGCCGGCGCCGTCGTTGCCGGATTGCTTGCTTAACTCAGGAGAAGCCTTCTCATGACAACTACTGCACGTCCCGCCTGGTATAAACCGGACCGCGGCCTGGGCTTCCGCATGCTCGTTACCATGTTCCTGCTCGGAGCGGTGTACATAGTCTTCGGCTTTATCATGTGGCAAATCGGCTATGGTATCTTGTTTATCCCTCTGGCCATCATCATAGCGGTGATACAGCTCTTCTTCGCCGACAAAATCGCGCTGAAGTCGATGCGGGCGCATGAGGTTACCGAAGCCCAGCAGCCCCAATTACACGATATGGTCGGAAGATTGGCGGCACAGGCCAACCTGCCCAAACCTAAAATATACCTAGTCGACTCCAGTGTTCCCAACGCTTTCGCCACTGGGCGCAACAAGAATAACGCGGTGCTTGCCGTCACTTCGGGCCTCCTCAGTCAGTTGCCTGAGCCGGAGCTGGAAGCGGTAGTGGCCCACGAGCTGACCCATATTATCAACCGCGACATGCTGGTGATGACCATTGCCACCTTCTTTGCCATGGTGCTGTCACTACTCATGAACAACCTGCTTTGGATGAGTATGTTCGGCGGAATGGGAATGGGAGGAATGGGCCGAGGAGGACGGGGGCGCGGCAACAGCGGTGGGGCCATCATCATGCTCATCGTGATGGTGACCGCGGTCACGTACTTCCTCAGCTTCCTGCTCATCCGTCTGCTCTCGCGCTACCGCGAGCTGGCCGCCGATCGCGGCTCGGCTCTGATCACCGGAGCGCCGCAGAATTTGGCTTCAGCGCTGATGCGTATCGACGGCACCATCCAACACGCGAGGATTCCGGACCAGGACTTCCGCCAGGCTCAGACGGTAAATGCGCTTTTTATAGTACCGGCACTGCGCCGTGGTAGTGGTGGCTCGATGGCTACCATTTTCTCGACACATCCCTCCACCGAGGAGCGAGTCGAGCGCCTGACGGCCATGCAGCGCTACATGGAGAGTCAGAATCAGATCCACTAGTGAGACTTCCGGGGCTGGCTGGCGGTTGACCGTTCGTCACCCTCAGGGTGAGGAGTATTAGACACATTATGGGAATTCTCGACACCCTCTTTGGCCGCCAAAAGCCGGTGCCGGTTGGCCCGGAGCGTCTCTTCGCGATGAGCACTGCCCAGATAACCCTCGAGACCAGCCAGAGCCTGACCCCTAGCGGCACGGCGGCGATGTGCTTCAAGGGCGTGGCCTCGGGACCGTTCGCGCAGATTCAAAGCGAACTTGACCAGATGCTCAAAGTGGCCGCCAAGAATGACAGCACAGTTACCTACCGGACCTTCAAGGACGACTTTGGCTACTCCTGGCTGATATTCCAAAGCTCGGACTTTCAGGAGTTGGTGACTACAATACACGTCGCCAGCCGTACCCTCCTGGATGAGGGCTACGGCAGCCAGCTACTCTTCGCCATTTTCCCCTTCAAGACTTCACCGGGAACGACGATGTATTGGATCTACAACTACAAGCGCGGCACCTTTTTCCCGTTCGTGCCCAAGACTGACAGTCATGATAGGCTGCGCCAGCGCAACAATCCAGAGGAACTTCGCCTGGCGGCGGCGATGGATAAAGAGCTGCCCATGGAGAAGGATCTCGAGCGCTGGTACCCGGTCTGGGATTTGCCGTTCTAGATAATCTAGGCCAGGAAAGCCGCCGAGGGGTGCGACCATCGGTGGGCTTCTGGGCTCCCCCGTGATTCCCTTCACCTGCCCTGGTACCGGCGGTGGCGTTACTGCCCTCTCCACTCGTTATGGGATGTGTGATGAGGTGGTATTTTGCCCGTCAAGTGGGGGGAACACCGCATATAATACAATACATACATTTGATACCACAGACATCGTCATAAGGTCACACGAGCAGAGTGTCAGCAGTCACAACGCTGCTGAGCGGGCCGGAGAGGAAAGTGAGGTGGATCGTGGGAGATCCAGCGGGGAATGATGGCGGACATGTCTGGCTGCGCCAGTCCGTTACTGGAACCATTGACGGCCGGATCCGCACCATGGAGATCGCCATACCGGTGCGTCCAGGCATGGCTGCCGACCAGATAGAAGCGCTTCTGCGCGAAGCTGATGTCTGCATGCCGGTTATTTCACGTCATCTTGATAGCTACTTCGGAGAAAGCGCCAGTCCGACCCCCCCAAGTTCCGGTATGAGTCCGGAGCTACCTACCGTCGCCCTGTACCCAAGTAGCTCCGAACCGGTTAGAGCCTCTTCACGGGGCGAGCGCCCAGTAGCCGTACCCGCTCGACCAGTGGCGGCGCCCAAGCCGGCGCCGTCGGCAGTTTCGCCAACTGAACCCGCCGAACCGGCCGAACCTGCCCAAGCGCTTTCGGTGAGAGACTTTGTGGCCGCGGCACGCGCCGAACTCGATTTGTCCCCCAAACAGGCTATGGAGAGGTTGAACGTCAAGTCACTTACCAGCCTAGATCTTCGCGAAGCGCTGGCCAAGCTGCGTAGCCAATCGCTGCCCTCGGCAGGCAATGTAGCGAACAGTACGAACTCATTCGGCGGCGGGCCATCCTCCGCTTTGGCTGCGGCTCCATCTCCACCCCTGCCGCCACCTCTGCCACGCTACTTTGAGGAGGAAGACAATGAGTTTGAAGTGACATTTAGCCTGGATGGAGATCTGCCTGAAGAGATCGCTGATCTCGCCGATCCACTCTTCCCCAAGACCACTGACGAAAAAGACGAATTCGATCTCGAAGATGTGCCCGATTTCGACATAGTGCCGCCGTCTCAGGTAGCGGCGCCGGCTACCAAGCGTCCTGCTGCGCCAAAGCCATCAGCTTTCCGTGCAGCAGCTGAAGATAGCTTGGTCGCGAGCCTGCCCAAAGAAACAACCATGGATGCGGGAAGATCGCAGGCGCTGCAGATCATCGGCCAACTGCGTGCAACTTCTAAAGGTGGTGTTCCGTCGTCCCAGCAACGTATCGCCTATCGAAACATCATCCTGCAGGAACTGGGCGAGCAAACGGCTAAGACTTTGGTGACGAGCCTGTGGCGTGTGCCGGTTGAGCGGCTCGGCGCCGAGCAACTGGATGCTTTGCTGAGCTGGGGTAAGCGTGAGACTTTTGGCGGGGAAGCTTCCCTAGTGCTGGCGGCGCTGCGGGCCGAACGTCAGCGCGGCGCTGCC
>JBKQTH010000223.1:0-8515 GCA_052143275.1 Ktedonobacterales bacterium
CCGGCTCTGGCGCGACGCACAAGCCTCGCGTGAAACTGGCGGCGAAGAAGCAGGAACCAAACGCCAAAGGTGGCGTGTCCATCCTTGGGTAAGTTTTGGAGAACGGTAGAGGACGATTATTCGATCACCGCTGGTGTTTGCCGAGGCGGGTCACGCCGTGCCCCGCGACAGCGATCCGGCTCGGCTTCACGGTCGCGGGTGGTTAAGGACGAGTTGCTCTACCACCCGTCTAAGTCACCTTCCCAACATTGACCCTGCGGAGCGGAGCGTTTAGGCGGGCTGCGCCTGGGACCAATCCTTCGCAAACACCGAGGTAAGCATGCCGACCGCCTGCAGGTCGCCGATGACGATCCCCAACTCGCGATTGTTATTCAGCGAGTTGGCGCTGAAGTTCTCCGAGCCGATGAACCCGAGCGTGGAATCGACAATGATCAGCTTGGCATGCATATACAGGGTGGTGCTGTAGCGAACCTGAACGCCGCCACTCTCCAGGCGGGAGACGTCCGGGCTGGTGCCGGAGGATGATGAGGGCATCGGCAGTATCAGCTCGACGCGCACTCCCTGGTGGGCGGCAGCGATCAGGGCATTCTCCGATTGCGTATCGGACATCTCTTCGTCTTCGAGCAAGAGGCTGGTATGGGCGCTTGCGATCAAGGCCTGTAGATCGGCGCGGGAGTTCTCCGGGCTGACGACCAGCCGGGAGACGGTGACGTGAGCCGGCTGGCGATTCCAGTCCGCGTTGAAGATGGCCATGACTTCACCGACATCGGCAGGATTGCTGTCGATTAACCCGTAGTCACGATCCACCTCGCTGGATGAGCCGCCCAGACCGGAGAGCGTCAGATTGCAGCTCATGATGAAAGCGGTCCGGCCATCGATAACCATCGCCTTCTCGTGGGTATAGGTAAAGGCCGGGTCGGAGGCTTTGGCCTGCACACCCGCCTGACTGAGCTCCTCTATGAGCTGGGTCGGGTCCGGAGAGCCGCCGCCGGCGGGGTGCGTCTCCAGGAGCACGCGAACTTGTACGCCGCGTCCGGCGGCATCCTCGAGTGCCTGGATCACCGCATGATCGGTCATCAGATAGACCTCAACCCAGACCGAGCTCTGTGCATTCTCAATGGCGTGGACAATCGGCGCGTCTCCAGCGTCAGGTTCGACAAAAACCTGTACGGAGGAGGCTGCGCAGCTGGTCTGGATACAGGGAGCGGTCTCCGCCGGCGAGCCAGCCTGAGGAGTGTTCGTCCCAACTTCGGTAGACGGCACGGTGGAAGTCAGCGTGCTGCCGGCGTCACAGGCGGTGAGCAGTAGGAGCAGCAAGAGCAGCGCTAAACTGATGCCCAGCAAGCTGCAATGGTATTTCTGGCTGGCGCGGATACGCGGGGTGCCTGGGATGTGTGGCATGCGTTTCAATCCTCCGGTCACGTCGAATACACAACACACTATACTCGCTAGCTCATTGGTCGAGCGACATGGCGTGCCCGGTAATGGGTCATCTTGGCCTGTGTGTAGAGGTGCCTGGGCGGCATGGTGTACCAGTCGTGCCAGGAACTTGACCAGGTCGAGCGTTGCCACATCCGCCCAGTGGATATCTTCCAGGATAGATGACTTTCCCTGTTTCTCTTTCCGCAAGCAGAATGATCGGGACGGATACCTTGCTCGGTCCGTTGTGGAGAACCCCCTGCCTGGCTCGCACCAGGCCATTGTACAGTTACGCGATTGTGAGGTTTGCGCTGGTTGCTTGTGATTCGCCTGTGATGACACCATGGTTCAATCAGAGCGCAGGCACACCAGCGACCTCCTGCCACGCATAACACTGCCTGCGAGAGAGTGAGCGCCAACATGGTGAATGCGACGACGATGCGACGTGCCATGCCCTCAACCGGCGCGGAGACGCGCGCCGCCATTCGCGCGTTACGTCAGGAATACGCGACAAGGGAAGGACTCGATCCGCAGGCTGAACTCGCACCGATACGTGCCATGGCGCGCATGGTTGGGGCGACTGAAGCCGAGTGCGCCGCACGCGGATATGATCCCCAAATTGTTCGCCAAGAGGTCGTGAACCGCACGATAGGCGACGTCAACGTCAGGAAGATCGAGGAACACGATGCCACCTGGGACTACCGCTCGCTCGCGGACGACCTGGGAGTCGCCTTCCCTTATGAGAACATCAATGGGTACGTCGCTTCTGGCAAGACCTATCTCGCCCTGCGCCAGCGCATGATGCTGCTTGAAGAGGCCCTGTTCGCGCGGGGGTGGGACCTGCACATGTACGATCTGGCCGGAGTCGGCAACCCTCTGTTGAGAGAGTGGATCGCGCGGGATCAGGAGCGTACGTGGGGCTTGTCCTACAGCCCAGAGCAGATCTTCCTGTCGACCGGTTCGCTCGATGCGCTGGACAAGAGCCTGCGTGGTCTCCGTGTCACGCGCTGGGCCGGACCCGCCAACGCGATCACGCTGCTCTTCCCCACTCCGAGCTTCAACGTGCCGGAGTGGCAGGCCAGAACGTGGGGCATCTCCGTCGTGCGCGTGCCGACGCAGCCCGAGCACCATTACAAGCTGACGCCAGATGAGCTGCTGGCAGTGCTGCGGCAGCATCCCGAAACGCGCGGTATCTACCTTATCCTCAGCAATAATCCCAGCGCCTATTCCTACTCGCCCCAGGAATTACGCTCGCTCCTGGCTGTGATTGACGCGCATGCTGACGTGCTCGTACTGGCCGACATGGCGTATACCGGTACCGGTCCGATGGACGATGAGCGGGCACGCGTGCGCGCGTTTGCTGAGACGGCGATGCTGCCACGGACGGTGTTCTGCTGGAGTCTCTCCAAAGTCTACACCATGACGGGGGACCGCTTCGGGTGGGTCAGCGTGGGCGATCCTGAGCTGGCGCCCTTGCTGCGCGTGAGTTGGATGAACGGGAACGCGACCCTGCCAGCCGAATGGCAGCTCCGCTTCATGGCCTTCTTCGAGCATATTCAGCGCCATCCCGAGCTGCGCGACCAAGTCACCGCGCTCTATGCGCTGCGCCGCAGAGCGCTGATTCACCAATTGCGAACGCTAAACGACGAGCATCAGCTCTTCCAGCGCATCAACTTGGACGATGGCGGCACGATTTACAACTGGAGCCAGTTCAGCGAGGGGCAGGATGTCTTCAGTGTCTTCGCGCGCACGGGTATCGCGGGCGTCGCCGGCACGGCCTTCGGCTACGGCGCCGACCACGTCCGCTTTTCGGTCGGCATCGAGCCGGTTCCTGGCTGGGAGCGGTTTGTCGATGGCGCCGATGGGGGAGAAGACCGATGAAGAAGCTGCTCTCTGGGAACGAGGCGGCGGCGCGCGGAGCCTGGGAGGCCGGCGCGGCGGTCGCTTCGGGCTATCCCGGTACCCCCAGCACCGAAATCCTGGAAACGTTTGCGCGCTTTCCCGGCGTGTATGCTGAATGGGCGCCCAACGAAAAGATCGCCGTTGACGTAGCCATTGGCGCCGCCTACGCCGGGAGCCGGGCATTTGCCACCATGAAGCATGTGGGTCTCAATGTTGCGGCCGACTCCCTGATGTATGTCGCGATGACGGGGACTGAAGCTGGATTGGTTATCGTGTCCGCCGATGATCCCGGGATGCATTCCAGCCAGAACGAGCAGGACAATCGCACCTTCGCGAAGTTCGCGCGCATCCCGTGCCTGGAGCCCTCCGACAGCCAGCAGGCGAAAGACCTCATGAGCGCGGCATTCGCGCTTGCTGAACGCTTCGACACGCCGGTGCTGCTGCGCATGACCACCCGCACCTGCCACTCGACTAGCCTGGTGGAGCTAGGCGAACGCCCGGGGACGGCTTACGACGAGCAAGGCTTGTCGGCGAATGACTCCTCGATGAATGGCTCGGCGCGGCACCCTACGTTTCCGCGCAACCTAGCGAAGTACGTCATGGTGCCGGGTAACGCCATCAAGCGCCATCCGCTGGTCGAGCAGCGCCTGCAGGAGATCGCTGAGTTTGCCGAGACCTTCGCCGGCAATGTGATCGAAGCCGGAGACTCTGAGCTGGGCGTCATCACCGCCGGCATCGCGTACCAGTACGTCAAAGAGGTCTTCCCAGACGCGTCGGTCCTACACCTCGGCATGACCTGGCCACTGCCTCGTCGCCTGATCAATGCGTTCGCCGCCTCCGTGAAGCGCCTGATCGTCGTTGAAGAGCTGGACCCGTTCATCGAGGAAGAAGTGCGCTTGCTGGGGATCGCGGTCGAAGGCAAGCGCATCTTTCCCATCACAAGTGAGTTCAATCCGCGCGTCGTGCGCGAGAGCGCCGTCCGCGCCGGTCTCTTGCCAGAATCGGCGCGCGTGCCGGTGGCGGCGGTCGATGTGGGCGACCTGCCGGCTCGCCCGCCTGTCCTGTGCCCCGGATGCGCGCATCGCGGCATCTTCTATGAGCTGCATAAGTTGAAGGTCCCCGTCAACGGCGATATTGGCTGCTACAGCCTAGGATTCGCACCGCCGCTGAGCGCGCAGCATACGCTGGGCTGCATGGGAGCCGGAATCTCGGTCGCTCATGGCGCGGTCAAAGGCGGCAGCCCCGAGCATCATGTCGCGGTGATCGGCGACTCGACCTTCTTCCATACCGGCATGCCTGCCCTCCTGAACGTCGTATACAACCACAGCCCGGTCGTGACTATCATTCTGGATAACCGCACCACCGCCATGACCGGCCACCAGGACAATCCCGGCACGGGGCAGACCCTGCAGGGAGCGCCCGCCCCGATGATCGAACTTGAGCCGCTGGTGCGCGCGCTGGGGGTGCGGCACGTGCGCACGCTCGACGCGTTCGCGATGGACGACATCGAGAAGACACTCAAGGAGTACCTCACTCTCGACGAACCATCCGTTGTGATCGCGCGCCAGGCCTGTGCTCTGCTGCCTGAAGGCCGCAAGCGCTGGATGCCGCTCGCCGTGCTGGCCGACGCCTGCAACGGCTGTACCCTGTGCTTCCGTCTTGGGTGCCCGGCCATTCTGAAGAGCACCGAGCTGGACGAGCATACCCAGCGGTCCAAAGCGCTGATCGACCCAGTGCTATGCACGGGCTGCGAAGTCTGCGCCGAGATCTGTCCACGTGACGCGATTACGTTCCGTCCTGGCTCGACGACTGTCAGGGGCAAGACGAAAGGAGCAGTCCAATGAAACGGCCCCTCAATTTCCTGTTGGTGGGTGTCGGCGGGCAGGGGACCATCCTCGCCAGCGACATTCTGGTGCGCGTGGGGCTCGCCGCCGGCTATCAGGTCAAGCAGGCCGAGGTCCATGGCATGTCTCAGCGCGGCGGGAGTGTGACAAGCTATGTGCGCTGGGACGAGGTCGTCTACTCGCCGCTGGTCGGCGAAGGCGAGGTAGATGTGCTGCTGGCCTTCGAGAAGCTGGAAGCTTTACGTTACCTGGCTCACCTGCGCCAAGATGCGCTGGCTCTCATCAACCTCGAGACGATCATCCCGATTACCGTCTCGTCGCTGGGGCTGCACTATCCGGACGACAACGTGCTGAGGGCGGCCTTCGCCAGCGTCACCTCGCACGCCGTCTACGTGGATGGGCCGGCCATCGCTACGGTATTTGGCGAGCCGAAAGTCGCGAACACCGCCCTGATCGGTGCGTTGTCTAGGCTGCTCGAAGAGCAGGCGCCTCCTTCTCCCGAGCTAACGCAGTCGATCTGGCTGGAGGTCCTTGCTGGGCGGGTACCGCCACCTTCGGTGGATCTCAATCGTCTGGCGTTCTTCGCGGGGCGCGACAGTGTCCTGGTGCCGGCGTAAAGCCCTCTCTGCGGCTCTCGCCTGATGAGCACCTGTGGGGCCACGCCGGAACAGATGGAGCGATAGTATGCTTGTGAGTTCTCTTCGTACCTCTCGCGACGCCGATACGTCCTCGCTGGACCCCTTTTTCCATCCGCGAGGAGTGGCCCTCATCGGCGCCAGCCACGATCCCGTCAAGCTGAGTTATGCAGTCTTACGGAATCTGCTCGATCCCGCCACTGGCTATCCGGGACCCATTTATCCGGTCAATCCCAAAGAGGACGCAATCCTTGGCTGCCGCTGCTACCCCGATGTCATGGCCGTGCCCGATCCGGTCGAGCTGGCCATCCTCGTCGTCCCCGCCGCCAGCGTGCCCGCGGCGCTGCACGCCTGTAGCCAACGCGGCGTCAAAGCGGCCGTGATCATTTCGGGCGGCTTTCGCGAAGTGGGTGCAGCGGGCGCCGCTCTCGAGCGCCAGGTGGTCGCGATCGCGCGGCGCTCCGGGCTGCGCGTGATGGGACCAAACTGCATCGGCGTCATGGATACCCACACGCCGCTCAACACGACGTTCGTGGGCATCATGCCGCCCCAGGGGCACATCGCCTTCCTTTCGCAATCGGGAGCGCTCTGTGGCGGTATCATCGATTGGATCATCGGTCGTGGCATCGGCTTTAGCCGTTTGCTCAGCATGGGCAACGAAGCCGACGTCAACGAGACGGACATGCTGCCAGAGCTGGCCATGGATGAGCAGACTGAGGTCATCACGCTCTATCTGGAAGATATCAAAGGTGGGCCTGGGTTCGTAGCGGCGCTCCGAGATGCTGCCGCGCACAAGCCCGTCCTGGCGCTCAAGGCAGGGCGGACCACCAGTGGACAGACCGCCACGGCATCGCATACCGGAGCGCTGGCCGGCGCCCACGCGGCGTTTCGCGCCGTCTGCCGCCAGACCGGTGCCATCGAGTGCGCCACCATCAAGGAGATGATTCACGGCGCCATGGCGCTGGCGTATCAACCGCCGCTCTCGGGCCGGCAGATCGCCATCCTCACCAATGCCGGCGGACCGGCAGCGCTGGCGGCCGACGCCCTGGAGCCTCTCGGGCTCACGCTGGCCCAAACCGGCACAGCCACCCAAGCTGCTCTGCGCGGCTTCTTGCTACCGGATGCGCAGGTCGCCGGACCCGTCGATATGCTCGGTGGCGCTCGCGAGGACGACTATCGGCAGGCACTCGCGGCCGTGTTAGATGACGAGGCGGCTGATGGCGTCCTGATCATCCTCGTGCCGCAGGGGGTGGTCGATCCTACAGCCGTGGTGCGGGCCCTGGGCGAGGTCGCTGAGAACCACCCAACCAGCAAGCCAGTCGTGGCCTGCCTGTTGGGTGAGGCTAGCCTGAGCGCCGCCTTTGCGGCCGCACACGCGCACCAGATCCCGGCGTACACCTTCCCAGAGGAAGCGGCCGCGGCGCTGGGGGCCCTGTACCAGCGCGGGCGGTGGCTGGCGTCAGCGCATCCAGCTCCCATCATGCCCGTGGGCATGGACCCGCAACGTGCCCAGTCGTTGCTCGACGCCGTCAGGGTTGCCAGTCGCCAGACGCTCGACGCGGTAGAGGGGCAGGCCATCCTGCAAGCCGCCGGCCTCACTGTCCCACCGAGTCAGCTGGCGACCAACTCGGAGGAAGCCGCCGCTGCCGCTGAGCGCATTGGCTACCCGGTGGTGCTCAAGCTGATCAGCCCGGAGATTTCTCATAAGACAGAGGTAGGCGGGGTGCTCCTGGCGATCCAGGATGCCGCTGCGGCTCGCGACGGCTTCCAGACGATTATGTACCGCGCGTGTGAGGCTCAGGCATCTCTTCGCGGAGTGCAGGTTCAGCGGATGGTCAGCGGCGGCCAGGAAGTGATTATAGGCGTCAAGCGCGATCCGGCGCTCGGGCCGTTAGTGATGTTTGGCATGGGTGGGATCTACGCGGAGGCACTGGCGGATGTGAGTTTCCGCCTGGCCCCACTGTCTCACGCGGATGCCGAGGAGATGATCGACGAGGTCCGCTCGGCACGACTCCTGGCTGGTCTTCGCGGTAATCCTCCCGCCGATCGCCGGGCCCTCGTTGACGCTCTGCTGCGTGTCGGGTGGCTGGCCCACACCTGCCCGCACCTGAGCGAGCTGGATATCAACCCACTGTTGGTCCTGCCGGACGGCGAGGGGGTGGTCGCCGTGGATGCACGTGCCGTAACGCAGTGAACAAGGACGCCGCTCCATCGGCAAAAGTGGTAGGGCGGGCTTCAGGAGATCTTTGGTTGACCAGCAGACTCCGCCGAGACGGAACTCTCGGGGACGCGCCACACGTGATCGCTCATCTGGACCATCGGCGAGGAGTCACCGATGGCTAGAGGGATGTCGACGCCGCGCAACGTGAGGCCAAAGAGATCGGCGCGTCCGTAATGACCTGCTACATCGAACGTACGTTTCGCGTGGAGTGTCTCGGCCATGTCCGCCTCGGCGTACAGGATGGTTTCGACGCCAAGGGCAGGCCCGGCGACGATCTCCGATTTCGGATTCACAATAGCGCTGCCACCGTTGTTCAGGACGGCGCCCTTCTCGAAGAGGCCGAGTGCGGTCACGTCGGGAGGGAGATCAGATTCTCTCAAGAGGCAGCCCACGCTAATGACCCACATACGCCCCTCGTTAGCGATCTGACGCATGGCGGAAAGCCATCGCTCACTTCCTTGATTCAAGGTAGGCGCAACGTGTATCTGCTCGCC
>JBKQTH010000224.1:0-27064 GCA_052143275.1 Ktedonobacterales bacterium
CGTGCAGATAGCCAGTGTCCTAGATAATATTGGACGCGATGTGCTTGCCCAACTCAAAGGTCTTTCACACGAGGATCTGAATCGTCCCCTCACCTTGCCAGAAACCAACACGCTGTTTGCCCTCGCCACACACTTGGTTGGTGCAGCCGAATTCTGGGTGCTCGTGCTGGCGGGTGGACGGAGCATTCCGCGGGACCGCCCGGCAGAGTTTCGGGCCAGTGGTTCGCTCTCCGATCTCACCGCGCGATATGAAAGCTGGATAGCCGGCGTGCATGAGGTGCTGGATGCGCTTGCACCGGAGAAGATGGAGCAGCGTATTGATCTGAGCCGCTATCGTTCTTCCCCTTCGCCGTCCCAAGAGGTCAGCGTGCGTGAGGCGCTGCTGCACGCCGTCGAGCACAGCGCGCTCCACCTGGGGCAGATCCAGATTACGCGGCAGTTGCTTGGCTACTCGCCGCCGGAAGAGGAGTAGGCTCTGGCACTCCGTCACCCAGGAATGCGGAACCGGGCTACCAGTACGGGCGGAATCTCGCGAATATAGGTCCAGCTCACCGCCGAGCCGCCGGCGGAGGAGCCGTCGTGGGGATGGTCGAAGCCGGGCTCTTCCAGACCGTCCAGGACCAGGCCAACTCGGAATCCGGCGTTGAAGAGCACGTGCAGGGGACGGTCAAAGTAATAGTGGGCGGCGGGCTGGCCTCGCATGGCGATGCCCTTCTGGGGACGGCTATGGAGATACGTGGTGACTTTGACCGAGCGGGCCTCGACGAACTGACCGTCGACCGTCGCTTCCTCGAGTCCCAGTACGGAGCCGGTGTTGTTGAAGCAGGGGTGGCACAGCGAGAAGACGAAGCGGCCTCCGGGCTTAACGACCCGGCGGATGCCAGCCATCAGAGGATCGATATCCGCCATATCCATGATCGCCATGTTGCAGACGGCGGCGTCGAAGTGTCGCTCCCCCAGGACGACCATCTGGTCTGGCTGGGTGGCGTCCAACTCTCGGTAGTCGATGCGGTCGCTGTGAGCGGAGGTTCGAGCACGGGCGCGCTCGAGCATGGCGGCGCTGAAGTCGGTGGCGAGGACCTTGACGCCGAGCTCGGCCAGGCGGCAGGCGAAGACGCCGTTGCCGCAGGCGATCTCCAGCACGTTTTCGCCGGGCCGAAGGTCCAGCAGCCGCTCGGTGGCGGGAGCGACGAGCAGACGCTGGAAGTCGTTGCCGTCGCCCATTCTCTCGTCCCAGAAACTGGCATTCTGATCCCAGATCCGGCGCGTTTCGTCGTTCAGGTCTTCGGGAGTCATACGATGCGGTCTCCTTGCTGTGTCCGGAGTCTGGCAGGAGCTGCCCACCAGACTCGTCAGGCTTGTCGGGGCAGGCAGCGGGCTACCCGAGCTGAGTCGGACACTCCCAACTGCTGCATCAGGCCGAGATTGTCAAAGTAGGTCAATCTTCGTCGGCGGCCTGTGCCAGGTCCGGGTCGTCGCTGGCAGTCTCCTCCGGAATCGCCGGTCTGTCGCTGGTCCCTTGCCACGGATGCTGGAGCCAGACCTCCCGCTCGTGCGGCAGGTCGATCAGCTTCTTCACGCCGGCGAGTATGCCGAATCCCACCGCCGCGATCACTACGGCTGGCTCATGCAGCAGAATAGCCGAGGCGATGATAGCCGCCGGGCCGAAGATGATACTGAAGTTGGCGTCGCGGGTGAGGGCATACATCACTCCCAGAACCACGAGACCGGCCAGGGCGGGCAACAGCGCCAGACCAAGCAGGAAACCCTCCATGGCGGCGAGACCTTTCCCGCCGCGCCCTCCCCAGTACAGCGGAAACTGGTGGCCCAGGACAACGCCGAACCCAGCGAGCAAGATACCCGGCACCGGAGCATGGACCACTGCCGAGCTGACCGTATATGTCACCCAACCCTTAAATCCATCGAGCAGTCCAGCCAACACCCCCCAGGCTGGGCCGACGACGTGCCAGACATTCCGCGCTCCAACGTTGCCTTCACCTATCTCATACAGATCTTGCCCGATACGCCAGCGCGTAATGACTGCCGAGAAAGGAATGGAGCCAACCAGGTAACCAAAGAGAAGTAGGCCGAGAATAGTTAGCGTCACTTGGGTCGCCTTTCTATGCTCGGAATAGTCTCCCCAACCTCCCCGGAGCTACTTCCATATTCTCCCTGCAATACACTTTGCGCCAGCACGTGCTTCTGTACTTTGCCCAGGGCGTTGCGCGGTAGCGCATCCAGAAATATTACCCTACGCGGCTTTTTGTAGCCGGCTAGTTGTGCACGACAGAAGTTCAGGAGATCTTCGGCACTGGGGTGAGTGGCACCTGGTCTGGGTACTATCACTGCGACCACCTGTTCACCCAGGTCCGGATCGGGTAGACCCAGTACCGCTGCCTCACCTACCCCTGGGTAAGCCAAAAGTACATCTTCGACCTCGCGAGGGTAGACGTTATAGCCTCCGGTAATGATCAATTCGCGCGACCGACCGGTGATGGTGTAGTATCCGTCGGGACTACACGAGCCCAGATCACCGGTTTTGAACCAGCCATCGGCGCTGAAGGCTTCTGCGTTGGCATCGGGCCGTTTCCAGTAACCGGAGAATACATTTGGTCCCTTGACTTCTATCTCGCCAATCTCCCCGGCCGGAAGCGGCGCTCGGGTGCCTCGGTCCACGACACGCGCCTCCTGCCCGGGAAACGGCAAACCTACTGTTCCCGGCCGTCGCCGCTTTTCTTCGTAGGGATTGGACATAATCATGAGGGTTTCGGTCATACCGTATCGTTCTAGAATGGGCTGGCCAAACCGCCGCTGGAATGCCAAGAAGAGCTGGGGACTGAGCGGCGCTGAGCCTGAGACGTAAAGTCTCAGCTGGCGCGCCGGCTCACTCTGCTCTTCTGCCTGTGCTAGCAGGCGACCGTACATGGTGGGTACGCCGAAAAAAAGGGTAATGCTCTCGTCGTCTTGCAGAGTTGACAGCACCTCGGCAGCAACGAATCGTTGCCGTACGATAGCGCTGCCGCCAGAGTAAAGAGTGCCGTGAAGACCCACCATCAGCCCATGAGTGTGGAAAAGCGGCAGCGTTAACAGTAGACGGTCGGTTTCAGTCCAATGCCAGGTGGCAGTTACCGTGGCGATGTTGGAAACTAGATTTCGGTGGCAGAGAAGCGCCCCTTTAGCTCTACCAGTGGTTCCCGACGTGTAGGCAATGACTGCGGGATCTTCCAGCGCTGGGAGCGGCGGCAGAACCCGCGGCCTGGCGAGTGTACCGGCAATGAACTCAGCAAAGCTCACCTGCTCCAGCTTCTCCTGCTTCGGCAGGTTATTCGACTCCCCGGCCGTCACCAGTAGTGTTGCCAGCTCGGCTGGCAGGGTGAGCGACCTTAACGTATCGGCGCCGGCGGCACTGGTCACGCACAGCCGAACTCCAGCATCGGTGAGCAGGTGAGTCAATTCGATCTGGCGATAATCGGTATTGACTGGAACCGCAATCCCTCGAGCGAGCTGTGTGCCCAGATACGCTATGACAAAGGCTGGGCTGGCTTCCAGAAATAGAGCTACCCGGTCACCAGGTCGCAGGCCCCAGCTGGACAGGGCAGAGGCAAACCGCTGAACATCTGACGCAAGTTGGCCATAGGTTAACATCTCCCGCTCAAACCAGAGCGCCGGCCGCTCCGGCACTCTAGCGTGTGCGAACACCGCTTCTACGATTGAGTTCACGAGTTTGCACCTTCGCTATTTCGGTGGTCTAGAGTGCCCGCGGTAGCTTTAGTAGCAACTGTAGCTATAGTAGCATATGATGGCATGGCCGAGGCGGCTAAGGCGGCCGAGACATATCCGCGAAGTCAGGTTTGTCGGGAACTTCTAAAATAGGTATCGGGTAAAGAGGATTTGGCCAATGACTTTCTCGATCGTGGGGCGCGACCCCGAAACCGGCGATCTAGGTATCGCCGTACAGTCCAAGTTTCTGGCGGTGGGTGCCGTTGTGCCCTGGGCCCGAGCTGGTGTAGGCGCAATTGCTACCCAGTCCTATGCCAATACCAGTTACGGGCCGGATGGGCTGGCGATGCTGGCTGACGGCAAGTCCGCGGCCGAGACTATGGAGATGCTCACCAGCTCCGATGAGCAGAGAGAACAGCGCCAGGTAGGTATTGTGGATTCGCTCGGCCGTTCAGCCACCTACACCGGTCCTGGTTGCTACCGCTGGGCCGGCGGCATCTGCGGAACCGACTTTGCCGCACAGGGCAATATACTGGTTGGGGCCGCTACCGTTACCGCGCTGGCGGAAACCTTTCAGCAGGCAAAGGGTCCGCTCTGGCGCCGGCTGGTGGCGGCGCTGGCAGCAGGACAGCGTGCCGGTGGAGACAGCCGTGGGCAGGAATCGTCAGCGTTGCTCGTGGTACGTGCCGGCGGCGGTTATTCCGGCTTCAACGATCGAATGATCGACCTGCGCGTAGACGATCACCCGGAACCTATCGCAGAACTGGCGCGGCTCCTTGCGCTCCATGATCTTTACTTCCAGAAGCCGGCTCCCGAGGATCTCTTGCCGCTTGATGCCGAGCGCACCACCGAGCTGCAGGAGCTGCTGATACGGTCCGGGGACTTCGCCGGACCCGTCACCGGCGTCTTCGATGAGCAAACCTTTGCTGCCCTCGAGCGGTACGGCGGGCGTGAAAATCTTGAGGAGCGACTGCTCCACGAGAGGTCGGATGCCCGGCTCGACCGGGCTGTGCTGGCATACATGCACGATCACCTTGCAGGTTGAAGTGACTGCTTGCCGCCCAATCCGAAAAGTGCCTTGGGTCAGCCGCATCGAACCAATGAGGTATCCGCGCGGGGGTAAGCGCAACGAACTGGATGTCTCAAGCGCTTTATAGATAGAGTGAGAGCGCATTTTAGAGCATTTACTGGTCTGAGCAAAGTGAGTACCCGCTGCGGCACACGTAATGGCATATTTTGTGCTCACCACTGAACTGCTAAGCTTCCGCTGGTCATGGGCTCGAGGCATGGAACTTGGCAAGTTGGGCGAACGTACTTGTACAGACAACACGCCGGAATACCTCGGAACTTCTAGCGGTGTCAGGAAGACTCGGCAGAAGAAAGCTAGTGGAGGACGCCTGTATGGAGTTAGTGAAGAAGTATCCGCTTCCAGTTGCCGCTGCCGCCGCCCTAGTGATCATTGTAGTCGCCTTCGTCGTCCTGGCTACAATCTTCGGCTGGTGGCCGGTGGTACTGGATATAGTGCTGGTGCTGGCGGCGCTAATTTCGATGGGATTGCTTGGCGCGCTGGTCTATGCGGTGCTTTCGTTTACCCGCACTGCCCTGGAGATCAGGGGCGAGCTCATGCCGGTGCTGGAATCGCTCAAAACCACGTCCAGTGCGGTACGCGAGGGCGCCAAGACCGCCACTACCTTTGGAGTGAGTCCGGCAGTCCGGACCGCAAGCCTGCTGGCTAGCGCCGGTTCCTTTGCTACCATTGTGCTGGGTCGCGGGCAGGCGCAGAAACGGGCCGAGCGCCGTCAGAAGCGGCGCATGGCCATCGAGCGCGAGATCGCAAAGGAAGAACTCAATGGTCTTAGCTGAGGCACCCTGGCTACACACACTCGGCGAGATCGCCGGCGTCATCCTTGTCTTAGAGCTGAGCCTAGCCCTCATCATTACCTGCGCCTTCATGGTGGCGTTGGCGATTGGCGCCCGTTGGCTGCACGAACATGCGATTCCGCCGCTACGAGAGTACCTGCCTAGAGCAGAGCAGGCGATGACGATTACTGAGCATGGCAGCGATTCACTGGTACATGGAATCGCTGAGTTCTATGGCCGGCGGCAAGCGGTAGGGACCGGACTGCGAGTGTTGCTCTTTGGCAAGAATGATCTCGAAAACTTCCGTGAAGAGCAGCAGGTCTATGTCGACGAAGAGCTGCAGCGAATTGAGCCACCTCAGGATGGTGCTGCGCGGAGCGCACCGGCTGCGCGGCACAACGCCAATAACCGGCGCGGCGCGGACACCCATGTCGACGATACCACCCCATGAGGCCATCGGTGACCTCTTCTCTTCTCTCCTCTCGTCCGGTTCGCGGCTTGGTATATTTGGGCAGGGAATGGCGCCTGTTCCATCGCAACGCACGGCTCTACGTGATCTCGAACACCTTACAGGCGGCCACCGCCGGGGCCGTAGGTGTGCTCTATACCCTCTATCTGGCGGCGCTCGGCTACCGAACGGATTTCATTGGGGCGGCGCTGGTGATCGCGACGATTGGAGGCGGGCTGGGCATAATTCCGGCTAACCTACTGGTACGCCGTCTAGGTTGGCGTACTATGTTGATCTGGTCGGATATAATCGGCGGGGTTGCCATCGCGGTGCAAATTGTCGTGCCGACCGTACCGGTCATCATTGTAACCATGCTTGGCGTTGGGGCATCCGTCGCTATTGTTCTGGTCATTAATACCCCACTACTGGCGGCCTACAGTACTCCACGGGAACGAACCTTGCTCTTTGGCATCAACAATGCCACCAATGTTCTCGCGGTCATCGTCGGTACTCTCATGGGCGGTCTCCTGCCCGGCTGGTTTCTGCAGCCGGCGGTTGAGAGCTCGCCGTTGCTTGCGGTACTCCGTCCGCTGCTGGTACCAGGCGGTCTGGCGCGTAGCTATGAACTGGCGTTATTGGTCTCCGGCCTGATAGCGCTACCCTCAATTATCCCAGTACTGCTTATGCGAGACACATCACTACAAGCGCCCGATGATCAATCAGTATCTGCTCGCGAAGAGAGAACCGCATCATCGCTGGCTCTGCCGACGGCGCTGGGGTCATCGTTCCAATCCGCTCGGAAGCAGCTGCAGCTTTGGCGGAGCCTCATCCTCCAGAATGTTTCCGGAATTACCGGGCGATTCTCGGCAACTCAGGCAGTGCTGGGCTTTGGAGCCGGTATCATTTTCCCCTACGTGAGTCTGTATTTTGTGAACACGCTACGGACTTCGGTTGCTTATTACGGCATCTTGAGTTCGCTGCTGGCGCTGGTAGTTGCGCTGGCTTCGCTGGTGGCGGCGCCCCTGGCAACTCGCTTCGGCAAGCTGCCGACCGCCGTGGTGGTTCAGTTGCTGTCGATACCTTTCCTGGTGATAGTAGGTATTGCTCCCTGGCTCTGGCTGGTCTCGGCCGCCTACCTTCTACGCGGCGGCTTGATGGCGATAAATAACCCGCCGCTGCAGACTTTCCTCATGGAGGCAGTAGAGAAAGACCAGCGAGTGCTGGCGAGCAGCATCTATAATGCGACGTTTCAGGTGGCCTGGGCCCTGGGGGCCGCGGCTGGGGGCTGGCTCATCACCCTCTTTGGCAGCCACCTGCCCTTTTTGATCGCTGCGCCGTTTTATGCGCTCAGCGCATTACTGCTGGCGCTCTGGTTTCGCTCCTCATGGTATCGCCGTTCCGGAACCGGTGCCCCACCAGTGTTGCCACCGTACGCTAAGATGTGACAGAAGAGTGTTGCTAACATCGTCAGCCGCTGTAGAAGGAGTTCCGGCCATGTCGCCTTCACCATTGCCTGAACCGGCCGACCAGGTCCAGCCGCTTGCCTACCCGGAGGGCTTTCTCTGGGGCGCGGCTACGTCCTCATACCAGTATGAAGGGGCAAATACGAACAATCAATGGTATGCCTGGGAGCAGTCCGGCCATATCAAGACGGGCGATAGCTGTGGATTGGCTGGCGACTGGTGGGCGCATGCCGAACGTGACTTTGATGCCGCAGAGGCAATGGGACTGAATGCGCTGCGCCTCTCGCTGGAATGGAGCCGTATCGAGCCACATATGGATGTATGGGATTCCCAGGCTATCATCCGCTACCGACAGATGCTGCAAGCGCTACGAGACAGGCATATACTGCCACTGGTAACGCTGCATCACTTCACTGACCCACTCTGGTTTGCCGAACGGGGGGGATTCCTGGCACCGGATGCCGTAGCACGCTTCACGGCCTATGCTACCTATGTCACTGAAGAGCTTGGCGACCTTTGCGACTTCTGGTGCACCATCAATGAACCCAATGTCTATGCGGTCGCCGGCTATCTGACTGGAGATTTTCCACCGGGACACCGAGGGGATGTAGCAGCGGCAATCCGGGTGCAGGGAGCCATGGCACGGGCTCATGCCCAAGCATACCAGGCCATTCATCGTCTCCTTCCGGAGGCGCGCGTGGGCTGGGCGCAACACTTTATGATTTTTGACCCGGCGAAACCATCCTCCAGTCTTGATCGCCTGATTGCCAGGCTGCAAGATTGGGGCTTCAATGATTTCTTTCCCCGGGCGGTGCGCACCGGTGCCGGTGCCCTACCATTGGGCTTACTTACTGGAGATCTGCGAGCTCTGCGGGGTAGCTGTGACTATGTGGGGATCAATGTGTACTACCGCGATCTGGTGACGTTTGACCCTGGGCATCCCTCTGAGCTCTTTGGGCGTCGAAGTATCGCTGCCGGCGCGCCGGAGGGCGATCCACCGGTGGAGGGGGTGCTGGGTGAAATCTATCCTGCCGGTATCGCCCGGATCGCCAAGCGAGTGGCAACAGATCTTGGCAAGCCGATCTACGTCACCGAGAATGGAGTGGCGGATCGAGCCGACCGGCTTCGTCCCTGGGAGCTAACCATGGCTCTCAGGTCTGTTCACCAGGCTATCTCACAAGGGATCGATGTGCGAGGGTACTTTCACTGGTCGCTGGTGGACAACTTCGAGTGGGCCGAAGGCTGGCGACAGCGTTTTGGCTTGATCGAGCTGGACCTCGAGAGCCAGGAGCGCAGGCCCCGACGGAGCGCCGCGCTCTATGCCGCCGTTGCCCATGCCAATGCCCTTACGCCCGAAATGGTTCGAGAGTATGCCCCGAGTGCCCTGGCTACGGTGCCGTCACTGTCGTGGCCGGCCGCGAACTAGCGCGCTACTTTGCAAATCACCATAGATGTCGCCGCGACGATTGGCAAGTGAAGGAATACGGCGGCGTATGTCCTTCACCCGATCGAGATCGATCTCCGAAACCACCACAGTCGGCTCGTCGGGAGCCTGCGCCAGGATAGTACCCCATGGGTCTACGATCATGCTGCGTCCATAGGTCATACGCTGGGGCGGGTACGGGCCAACCTGCCCAGCAGCTATAAAGTAGCAGCCATTCTCTATGGCGCGTGCGCGTATCAGGGGTTCCCAATGGTCTCGTCCGGTCTCCAGGGTAAAGGCCGCCGGAAGCAGCAAGATCTCCGCGCCTTGTAGCGCCAGCGCGCGGAATAACTCGGGGAACCGCAAATCATAGCAGGTAGCCAATCCCAGCTTCAAGCCGTCGACCTCGGCCGAGACTATCGCGCCGCCGGCAGCCACAGTGGCGGATTCACGATAGGGTGCGGCGCTCTGGTCAGGCGCGGCATCGAAGAGGTGCAGCTTGCGGTAGGTGGTGAGCAGTTGGCCATCCGGTCCAAAGAGCAGGGAGGTATTGTAAGGGTGCGGCTCGCCGGCGCCACCGGGAGGTAGCTCGAATATGCTTCCGCCATGTAGCACAAGGCTATAACGGTTCGCCAGCGCAGCTAGCAGCTCACTAACCGGGCCGGGAATGGGCTCAGCGTTGCGGCGGTTGGCCTCTGCCGGGCCCAGGTAGGTCCATAATTCGGGCAGGACGACGAGCCGGGCACCCAGCTCGGCGGCACGTGAGATGCCTTCCTCGGCCGCCGCGATGTTGGCCGCTTTGTCGTCCTGCGAGTTAAGTTGAACCGCCGCTACCAGTAGCCGCATGGCCATGCCTCTTCTCTTCTCTTCTCTGCTAAACTCTGGTCTCTAATCTACATTCGTATGAAGCATACCAGCGAGACATAAGTCAAGCTCAGCGGTGTCTCACCAATGTACTACTAGCTCCGATGGCTCCTATGGGCCTGGAGTAATCGTGGGCGACGTGGTTGTTGGTTGTACTGTGCCGTTGGCGCCAACCTCATGCTCAAAGCAGTCACTGCCGCCACCTGGGGTCACTGTTTGGCATGAAATCGTCGGAAGCGGCGCACCGGGTTGGATGCTCGCGTTGACGATGACGGTTACGGGAGCCGGCAAGGCTCCGTATTTGAGCAGAGTGGCCAGGTTTTGCGCCTGGGCAAGGGTCGTGAAGTTGCCGCCGCTGATCTGACCTAAGCCGCTGATCTGGCTCTCGATGGTTGCACACTCGATGACTTTATTGTCCAGGGTGATCGTGAGATAGTTGCCGATATTGTTCTGAGTATAGGTCGCGAAGGCGCTCTGCGCGGCGCCCCGGAACTCGAACTGGACGGCCGGTTGGTTAGTCGGGGGATCCGAGATCGCTTGAATGGAGTTTGGGTCGAACTCATCACCCGTGAAGACAATTTTGTACTGGCCAGGCGCGCAGGTGCTAGTGCAGGTCTCTCCCGTCACGTCGGTGCTGAGAGTCAGAAGGGTGCTTCCGGTGTCGATGATATCGAGATGCCCGGTAGAGCCCACCAGGCTGGCAATCGACGCTGCATTGGCAGTATGGCCGGCAATTTCGACGACTATGACGTTGGTGAGGTGATTATTGGGGCTGTCTGCAAAGACGTACATATCGCTCGAATTAATCTGGGTGGCAAGACGTCGCTCGATAGTAAGAATATCAGCCGAAATGGCCTGGCTGCCGGGTGCGGCCGCTGCGGCCAGTACCAGCTGCGTGCCGCCTAACTCCGACAAGCGCTGCTGAAACGTTTCCCCACCTGTCCCAGTGGTACCCGAGCCATGCGAACTGTAGAGGAGTATGGCGATCAAGGCTACGACTACGAAGGCCGCGACGCTGGCCGCGATAGTTGAGATACGCTTAGGTTTCATGGTTGCGGCTCCTCCTGTTGTAAATCCTGGTCTCACATGGTCAAGTTCATTGGTATGGAGTACCCGAGGTCGGCTTACTGGTCGTGCCGGCCGCATGTGGGCCGCTCGCCGAGTCAGCGCGGAGGCGATACGTTCCTCTAGGTGTGGGGGAACACTCTCGCTCATGCAGGTGCTTTCCAGATCGGCGATGAGCGACAAAAGGTCAGGATCGTGTTGATTTTCGCCATGGGTTTGGGCATTGGATGGCAGCAGATCGGGATATCTCGCGGCAAGCTCATTATTATGCATCATGGTAGTGTCCCTTGAGCTCCGCTAGGATGCGAGTCAGCTGTTTCTGTACGGCGGCGGGACTTTTGCCGACCACCGCCGCGATCTCGCTGGAGCTGAGTTGTCCGGCAAAGCGAAGCATCAATAGTTCCCGCTTCTGCCGGTCAAGTGCGTTCAACATGTCATACAGGCGCTGCCCCCGTTCCCGCTGCAGCAACACTGCCAGAGGGTCGCTGCCGGCGACTGGATGTAGAGCTTCGGGGAGCGCCTCGAGAGCTACGGTGCCGCTCCTATGCCTTCGATAGCTGTCGATTACCACATGACGCGCAATCCGAAAGAGCCAGGCAGCGAAAGGCAGTCCTCTCGCGTGGTATGACGGCAGAGCATCGAGCGCCTGGAGGAAAATCTGCTGAGTCAGGTCGGCCGCGTCCTCCACATTCGGTACCTGCGTCCGCACGTAGTGGTAAACCTGCGGCAGGTAGCGGCGATAGAGCGCGTCGAAGGCTGGTGGATCCGACTGCGCGGCGGTTACCAGTTCCACTTCGTCAGTAGAATCTTCTGGGATGTTGCCCAGCCGGCTCTTACTCAGCCACACGAGCATCGGCTCCAGTCTTCATTTTTCTTGCCATAGCTCTTGCTCGCTGCTCCCCGTCGTCGCCACTACCACTTCGCTCGTGTGCTCAGGCGATCCATTCAGGCAATCACGCGTGCCGCTAGTAATAACGCAACTTTTGCCAAACTGGGACAATCCAATGGGTGAGACTGTCCTTTGGTTTAGCGTAAGTAGGACGCTTTCTCAACTTGGGTGATTCGTAGACAACCTTTGACGATGCGGTGAGTCTTTCAGCGTTTCGAGGCGATCAACCTGGGGCATGTTTGATCTTTACACCATTCGGGTGGCGCGGAGTCTTGGGTGGCCGTCCCCAGACCCAGGGGTGAGCGCGTTGATTGAGTTGCTTGGTGGCTACTCGCCGCGCCTGGTCGATCTCCTTGGGGTTGGCGAAGCTCTGCCCCACGAAGGCCTCGCGGCGGAAGAGCCGCCACCTGCCCTCCTGTAAGTTGAGCGCACACGCTCCGGTCGGGATGAAGACGTGATGCAGGCTAGGATTAATAAGTTTGGCGATAGTGTGGTATGATGTTTAACCTGTTAGTTACGGTAGAGGTGGCAAATGAATCCAAACAACTACAAGTATGATGTACGATTTTTCATAGGTTTTATAGCTATTGTTGCTGGTATCGGACTTTTCATTTACAACCTTGTATGGACAGTTACAACAAAACTAGGCAGCATTGAAGGGGCCATAGAACTTTTTTGCAGTTTAGTGGGAATATGGTCGATAGCAAATATTATTGGTAATTACTTATTAAAACATCCGAATAAGACAAGACTTGCTGAAAGCGATGTGCAGTTTGCCATTGCTCTATCAATGGCAATCGTTACCGTATTAATTTCACATTTTTGGAAGTGAATTATGAAATTAATATTCAGAAATGTGATATTGCGGTTCTAATTGACTAGTACTACTGCAGCAGATGTAGTCGGAAAGAACACACCGCGGCTGAGCCTAGAGCGTCGGTCAAGAAATCGAGCAGCGTGCTGAAGGTCCGTTTGACACAGCGGGGAACGAGCCCAGTCGTGCAGATGGTGGACCGCGGCGCAATGACGCAGTAGGAAGACACACAGAGAGAGAAGCAATGGACTCTTAGCCCAGACTACGCGCGCGCTGTCTGCTCCTGGAGGAGCGCGAGGACACGATCGGGATCATTAGGAGTGATCACTGGTCTCACCGAGGTGCCAATGTCGAGGATGAGGGCCTTCTCTTTCCATGGTCGGCGTAGGTCCAATGGTGCCCAGGTTTGAAAATCCCCCGATCCCCACAAGCGTCCCTTAAAAGTCCCTGGCCCCCCCATGCGCCATTGGTGTACCCCCTTGATCTGGGCATAAGGGATGTGCTTGCTTGTGCCAAAGGGAAAGTAGTAGCGCCGAATGGTGAGACCACTGGAATCAAGTTGGACCAGACCGTCATCGTAAAGGACTGGTTTCATTGAAATCAAGACCTCCTCTTTGATACCAAGTTGCGTTACCACCAATTTCCTGGTAAGGCAATGTGATAAGCGTGTTTCCTCCAGAAGGGAAGCTTTTCAAGCCATGGTTTTCCATCTCTGTAGAGTATATGCCAAAGAAAGGTCAAGAAAGCCTCAAGAGATTGTCCTGATTGAACGATCATGTTTCATAAGTCTAGTGTACTACCCCTGTCCTTTGGTGCAGTCAAGATCATGACCCCTTGTACAAGGCAAAGATGTCTGTTAGAGCTTAAGCTATAACCAGATTACCGCTGGCCCACACCAACGGTAACAAAGAACACGCACGTCGCCGGCGGAACGCTTTGCTGGCGATCGCCGGTGAGGCGGATAGAGCAGGTAGGGAAAAATGGCAGAACCTCGCAACCAAAAAACGGTACGAACCGCTCTCATAACTGGAGCTTCTCGGGGTCTTGGTCTTGCCTTGGCTCGTGCGCTGGCTGCCGAAGGCTGGAGCCTCATTATCGACGCGCGTGAAGCCGAGGCGCTGGAGGCGGCTCGGGCCGAACTCGCCGCGAAGACTGCCGTCGTAGCTCTTCCCGGCGATGTCGCCGATCCGGTTCATCGGGAGGCTCTGGCCAAGGCGGCACGAAACGCCGGCGGCATCGATGCCCTGATAAACAACGCGAGCATACTTGGGCCGAGCCCCCAACCGCAGTTGCTGGACTATCCCCTTGACATTCTCGCAGAGGTTTACCAGACCAATACCATTGCACCGCTGGCGCTGTTGCAAGCGCTGCGCGAAGTGCTACGCCCCGGCGCCTGCGTTATCAATGTGACTAGTGACGCCGGCATCGAGCAGTACCCAGGATGGGGAGGGTATGGCTCCAGCAAGGCGGCGCTTGAACAGCTCTCCAATATCCTGGCCGCGGAAAATCCGGACTGGCGCGTCTACTGGGTAGATCCAGGCGACATGCGAACCACGCTTCACCAACTAGCCTTCCCGGGAGAAGACATTAGCGACCGGCCGTTGCCTGAGGTAAGCGTTCCTGGATTTCTGGCCCTCTTGAACGGCAATCTGCCCAGTGGCCGTTATCGTGCTCGTGACGTACTTGGCGGTGGAGCAAGCGAGTCCACCGTGCGCGAGCTACATCTGGCGCAAGCTGGTGAGGAATGATGAGTAGTTCTCAATTAGCTCTATCCAAACCGCTAGACTTTGTCCTGCCGCCCGAGCTGGAAGCGGGAGAGCCGCCGGAGGCGCGTGGCCTGGCTCGTGATGAGGTGCGACTCATGGTTTCGTACGTGAGCAGTGGCCAGATCGTCCATACTCGCTTCCGTGAAATCGTGAACTATCTCGATGAAAAGGATGTGCTGGTGCTCAACACCAGCGGTACACTCAACGCGGCTCTACCAGCGACACGAGCGGACGGTACGCCGCTCGAGTTGCACCTCTCCACCCATTTGCCGAGCGGCCAGTGGACCGTCGAGCTCAGGTTGCCCGGCCAGAAAGGAACCACACCATTTGGCGGGGCCAAGGCCGGTGAGGTGCTACGACTGCCCAAGGATGGCAGCGCTACGTTGGAACAGCCGTATACCGCCAATCGCCCGCTGATGAATCGTGAGTTGCCCACCCGGCTCTGGCTGGCAACGCTCCGCCTGCCGGAGCCATTGTCCCCCTATCTGGCGGAGAGCGGCTTCCCCATTCGCTATGGTTATGTGCCGTCTGCCTGGCCGTCCAGCTATTATCAGACCGTGTATGCCGGCGAGCTGGGGAGCGCTGAGATGCCGTCCGCCGGACGCGCCTTTACCTGCAAGATACTGCAGACGCTCGAAGCACAGGGAGTGGGGATTGGCCGGCTGGTGCTGCATACTGGCGTAGCCAGCCTGGAAGACCATGAGCCGCCCTATGCAGAGCGGTATCGTGTACCGTGGGAGACGGCCCAGCTGGTCAACGATGCGCGCAGGCGCGGCCGTCGGATTATCGCGGTGGGCACGACGGTGGTACGCGCGCTTGAGACGGTTGCCGACGATGCCGGTACGGTCCATCCGGGCGAAGGGTGGACCAACCTGGTGGTCACTCCCGAACGCGGCCTCAAGGTAGTGGATGGGCTTCTGACAGGCTTACACGAGCCGCGCGCCTCTCATCTGGAACTATTGGGGGCGCTGGCCGGGCGAGATCACTTGAAAGCCACCTACGGCGAAGCACTGTACGAGCGCTATCTGTGGCATGAATTCGGAGACCTGCACCTTATTCTGCCGTAGTATGCTGCCGTATGCTCCGCTTACTAGGGCTTTTCAGTAGGCAGCGGGTGTCAGTACCCATAGCCTGAGCTGGTGGTCGGCGTAGGATTCGAGCTACTGCCTCCGCTCCCTAAGGTAGGTAGGTTCGTGGTGGCGACGAAAAAGTTGCTGACGCCTTCTCCAGTGGTCATGCCCGGTGCGGTATCGTTAGCGAAGGTATAGAGCGGGTGACCGTTGTAGGTGACCTGCATACCGTTGGCATCGCTGATGACACTAAGCTTGCCGGGAAGGCTGGCGGTGCTGGAAGGTGTGCCTCCCGGGGAAAGCAACGGCGGCCAGGCGCTGGCGCAGATGCCGGTGCAGGCGGAGGTCGTAGCGGTATCCGGCTTATAGTAGTAGAGGGTCTTACCGGCGGAGTCGGTCAGGATCGTGACTGGCTGGCCATTGACTGTGGCGGTTGCGGTGCCGACGGCAGCGGTGCCGGTAGGCGCGCTGGTAGCCGTGCTGGCGCCGCCGGAACCGAGTGAACTACCTGCACTACTGGTCGCGCCGCAACCGGCAAGGATGATTCCGAGTAGAGTTACTCCCAGTGCAAGTAGCGTGAATGTGCGTAGTTTGGGCATGGTCCTTCTTCTCCTGTACGGGTAGGGCGGGTCTCTGCCCGGCCTCAGTGACACACGTCGCATGAATCACTACGGGCGGTGGTTACAGCGATGAAATCCTCCCTGTGGGTCACTAGGAAAGCCGGAGCCTACGCCGTGATACAATGTGGCTGGCTCTTTTCCTAGCAAGCATTCGCTGATGAAAGCAGGCATAGTAATGCGCCGTATCGTGATTCTCGCCGAAGGAAGCTTTAACTGGCAGGAGGCGAAAACTGCCGTCGGTATTCTCCGCTACAGCCCAGACCGGGTAGTCGCGGTCATTGACGCCGACAACGCTGGACGAGACGCGGCTGAAGTGCTTGGTGATCCGGACGGCCCGGGTAAGGGCGTGCCGGTAGTGGCTGACGTCTCCGCAGCTCTGGTCTACGAACCGGATACACTGGTTATCGGTATCGCTCCTATCGGGGGCCGGCTGCCTTTAGCTTGGACTACTCAGCTTCTGTCGGCTATTGCCGCCGGTCTCAATATCATTAGCGGCTTGCATCAATTCTTGGGCGATGATCCCGAATTAGTGGCGGCGGCAAACCAGTATGGTGTCACCATCTGGGACGTGCGGCGTCCGCCTGATGAACTAGCTATGCGCATCAACGAGGGGCGAGCTCATCGATCCGGCAGCCATGTGGTATATTTCGCCGGCACCGACTGCAATGTAGGCAAGATGACGGTGGCACTTGAGTGTACGCGCGAAGCCCAGCGACGCGGTCTCTCGGCGGCCTTTGCCGCCACTGGCCAGACTGGCATCATGATCGAGGGTACCGGTATACCGGCCGATCGCTTCATCAGTGATTTCCTTGCTGGCGGAGTCGAGGCTATGGTTCTGGACCTTGCCGAGCGCTTTGACTGGGTATTTGTCGAAGGGCAGGGCTCACTCATTCATCCGGCTTACTCGCCGGTCACGCTGGGTCTCGTGCATGGAGCGGCACCAGACCTGCTGGTTCTTTGCCACCACGCCGGACGCAGGTACATTCGCCGGTACGAGGTGCCCATACCGCCGCTTTCCCGTGTACGTGCCATTTATGAAGAAGCGGCCGGCTGGCTCAAGCCGGCGCCAACCGCTGCCATAGCATTGAACACGTATGGTATGACTAACGAGGCCGCAGAGGATGCCATGCATGAGGCGGAGCGGGAGACCGGATTGCCTGCCACCGACCCGGTACGCTACGGGGCCGCTCCAATCGTTGACGCGTTGCTGGCCGCAGCAGCGCAATCTGGCTCGTGAGATTGTCGGGAGGGCATGCCGACATGTATATGCGTACCTCTCAGCTGGATCTAGAGCTGCGTCGACCATTTACGATATCTCGTGGTACCCAGCACTATGCTCGAAACCTGCAGGTCGAGCTACATCATGATGGCCGGACGGGAATTGGAGAGGCTGGACCCGACAGCAGCGGGTACTATGGAGAAACTCGTGAGACCATGCAGGCGGCGCTAGACGAGTTTTCTCTCGTGCTGGGTGACGATCCCATGTTTATCGAGGACACGTTGGCGGCGCTGGACCGGCGTTTCCATCACGGCAACTCGGCGGCAAAGTCCGGGGTGGATATGGCATTATACGACCTGGTAGGCAAGAGTTTGGGCATACCGGTATACCGTCTTTTTGGCCTGAACCCGGCTGCCACACCAGTTTCATCTTTCACCATCTCAATTGACTCTCCAAAGGAGATGGCACGCCAGGCTGCCGCCGCCAGGTATCCCATTCTCAAGATAAAGCTCGGTACCGCCCGGGATATTGAGATCGTGGCCGAGATTCGAGCGGTGAGCCAGGCAATACTGCGAGTAGATGCCAACGCCGCCTGGAGTCCCAAAGAAGCAATCAATATTATTGATGCACTCATGCCCTATGGCATCGAGCTGGTAGAGCAGCCGGTAGCAGCGGAGGATCTCGATGGTCTCATGCTGGTTCGCAAGCACAGCCAGGTGCCCATAATTGCCGACGAGAGTTGCTGTACTGCCGCCGACATACCCAAGGTAGCGAGCTGCGTCGATGGCATCAACATCAAGCTGGCAAAGTGCGGTGGATTGCGTAATGCCGTCAAGATGATTCATGTCGCTCGGGCGCACCACCTCAAGATTATGCTAGGTTGCATGGTAAGTAGCTCGCTGGCGGTTACCGCTGCGGCCCACCTGAGCCCATTGGTCGACTTTGCTGACCTGGATGGACCATTGCTCCTCCAGAACGACCCTTTCGAGGGCGTAAGCTTCCAGGAAGGGAGAATTCTCCTGCCAAACAAGCCAGGACTTGGGGTAAGGCCGCGCGAGGAGCCGGGGAAAGATGAGAGTTCGACGACAATTGGGGAGGTGAGCACGCGTGGAGCTTAGCTACCAGGGGGCATTGGATCTCTTGCGAGAGCACACCAAGAATGAGAATCTAGTCAAGCATGGAATGGCGGTGGCGGCAGCTCTGCGGGCTTACGCCCGCAAGTACGGCGAAGACGAGGTCAAGTGGAGCGTCACTGGGCTGCTTCACGACCTGGACTACGAAGAGTATCCCACGCTCGAGGAGCATACGCTGGTCACAGCGCGCTGGCTTCGCGAACGTAACTATCCCGAGGATGTCATTCAGGCGATCGTGGCCCACAATGATATGCATGGCCTGCCCCGCGACAACAAGCTGGCACACGCCCTGTTTGCCTGCGATGAGCTGACCGGGCTCATTACCGCTACCGCTCTAGTTCGTCCGGAAAAGTCGGTAATCGGCCTTCCGGCCAGCGCCGTTCGCAAGAAGATGAAGGACAAGGCGTTTGCCCGGGGAGTCAACCGTATGGACGTCATCAGGGGCGCCGAGGAGCTGGGCGTTGATCTAGACGAGCACATTGACTTCGTCATAGCCGCGATGTCCGAGGATGCCAAGGCTTTGGGCTTGGCGGGCAGGTTAACATGAAAGCATCGGTCGAGCGAGTGGTAAGCGCTCTGGCCCGGGCTGGGATTACCGCCGAGATCAAAGAGTTTTCCGAGGGCACGCGTACCGCTGAAGAGGCCGCCGCCGCTATCGGAGTAACGGTGGGCCAGATCGTGAAGTCGTTGGTGTTTCTCGCCGGAAGCCAACCCATATTAGCGCTGGTCTCCGGCCCCAATCGTGCCAGCGCCGAGAAGCTGGCAGAATTAACCGGCGCCACTATTACTCGACCCGATGCCGCGACGGTACGAAGACTCACTGGTTTTTCCATCGGTGGGGTACCCCCGGTTGGCCACTCCGACCGATTGCCCGCATTCTGCGATCCCGCGCTTCTTCGGTACCAGATGGTTTGGGCTGCGGCCGGTACTCCTAACTCGGTATTCGCTCTCTCGCCGTCCCAACTAGTGCACCTGACTGACGCGCAGGTGGCCGATATCTGTGTATCTGAGTGAGCGTATTACGGCTCATCTGGTTTGATAGTCGGCTCAGATTGGACCAGCACCGCCGTCTTGGTGCGGAAGATGAGGTGGCCTGGCTCGCGCAGATCAACGGTTAGAGAGTCGCCGGGTTTGATGAGGCCGCGCAAAACTCCCTCGGCAAGACGATCTTCCAGCATAGTTTGTACTACCCGCCGGAGTGGCCGGGCACCGAATTCCTGGTCGTACCCGGCATTGGCCAAAAATGCCTTTGCCGGTGGAGTGATCCGTAGTTCGACCAGTTGCTCGCCCAGGCGCGCCTGAATCTGGGCAAGCATCAGTTCGAGTATGGCACTGACCTGATCGCGGCTAAGAGCGTGAAATACCACGACATCATCTACCCGGTTCAAGAACTCGGGGCGGAATATCTCGCGGAGACGGGGAAGAATGATTTCACGCATCCGTTCAAACTCGATCTGTTCGTTCTGCTCCGGCTGATTGGCTTGCTGGAATCCTATGCCGATCCGCCGACTCAGCTCTTCAGCGCCAATGTTGGAGGTCATGATGATCAGAGCATGCCTGAAACTTACTTCACGGCCCTTGGCATCCGCCAGCCGGCCTTCTTCCAGTACCTGTAGCAAAAGATCAAATACCTTTGGGTGAGCCTTTTCTACTTCGTCAAAGAGCACCACACTGTAGGGGCGCCGCTTTACCGCCTCAGTCAGCTGTCCAGCCTGGTCATAGCCTATATATCCAGGCGGGGCACCAACCAGCCGGGCGGCATGATGAGGTTCCATGAATTCTGACATGTCGAGCTTGATCAGGGCGTCTTCGCTACCAAACAGTGAAGCGGCCAGTGCCCGCGCAAGCTCGGTCTTACCGACACCGGTCGGTCCGACAAAGATAAAGGAGCCGATGGGCCGCTTTCGGTCTCGCAAGTGGGCGTGCGAGCGGCGTATGGCTCGCGCCACCAGCGTTACCGCTTCATGTTGACCGATTACCCGCTGGTGAAGATTGTCTTCCAGGTGCAAGAGACGCTCTGATTCTTCCTGAGACATCTGGGTGGCGGGAATGCCCGTCCACATCACGACCACCTCTGCGATCTCGTGCTCGGTCAAGACCGGTAGGTCCTCGGCTCCGCGTAACTGTGACCACGTATCTTCCTTTTCTACTATCTCTTTATGTAAGGTTATCTCCTTGTCGCGAAGTAGCGCAGCCCGGGCATAACTGCGTACGCTGACCGCGGCATCTTTCTGCTCCTGGATGTCTCGCAGCTGGGACTGTAGAGTCCGGACATCGGAGGGCAGAACTGACCTGCCTACTCGCAATCGTGCCGCAGCTTCATCAATCAAATCGATGGCTTTGTCGGGCAGGAATCGGCTCTGTATGTATTGTTCGGCAAGTTTGGCTGCCGCCTGTATCGCGCCGTTGGTGATGTGAACGTGGTGGAAGCTCTCGTAACGAGGTCGTAGCACATGAAGAGTGTGTATGGTTTCTTCTACGGTCATCTCGCGTACCAGCACAGGTTGGAAACGACGCTCCAGCGCCGGATCCTTCTCGACTGACTTGCGATAGTCGTCCAGGGTGGTGGCGCCAACGCACTGAAACTCGCCTCGCGCCAGCATGGGTTTCAACAAGTTGCCGGCATCGATGGAGCCCTCGGCTACACCAGCTCCTACCAATGCCTGGAGCTCATCAACAAAGACAATAACGTTTTTGGCCAATACGATCTCGTCCAGTATTCTTTTCAGCCGCTCTTCAAAGTCACCTCGATACTTGGTCCCGACAGTCAATAATCCAACATCCAAAGAGACAATCCGCTTGCTTTTTAGAGCATCCGGAACTTTACCGTCAACCATGCACTGGGCCAACCCTTCGGCGATCGCAGTCTTGCCGACTCCAGCATCACCTACCAGCACCGGATTGTTTTTACCACGGCGGCTCAGGATCTGCATCGCCCGCTCGATCTCTTCATCGCGCCCGACCACGGGGTCGAGTTGACCAGCCAGTGCCGCTCCCGTAAGATCGCGGCTTACCATATTCAGCGTCGGCGTCATGACATAGCGAGCCTGATGCTCGATGCCAAAGGTGCTATTGTCCTTACCGATACGTTGCAGAGATTGGATCTGCGCCAGCACCAGTTCCAGCGTCACCCCGAAGCTTTCTAAAACACCGGCGGCTATACCTTCGCCATCGCATAACATGCCCACCAGTAAATGATCGGTTCCAACCTCCATTGCCCCCTGGCGGCGCGCTTCCTGCTCGGCCATGTCCAAGGCGCGGCGCGCTGCCACGCTCAGGGCGGGCTCAGACTGCAGTGACCGGTTTCCTTTCCCAATTACAAACTCCAGCGCCTGATGAAGGCGCACAACGTTCACCCCTAGTGCGCTCAGTAACGCGTTTACCCCAGGGTCGTTGGTCTCGAGCAGTCCACAGAGCAAGTGCTCGGTGCAGATAGTTTTGTGGTTTAGGCGCAAGGCCACCTCGCGTGCCTGCGACAGCGATCTGCGGGCATCAGAACTATATTGATTGAAATGTCTCACAACGGCCTCCCTTCCCATCAATCGGCCTGTATCAGCCTCATAAGTCCGGCTAGCCGGATGAGACTGATGGTCGCGGGCCTTATGAGAGTGCATATTGGGGCAAGAAAAGCAAAGAATATGCCACCTTTGGCAAGCATGCACGAAAACTGGCTTTTCTACGGGGGATTTTAACTAAATCGGCCGAGGCGGAAGAGGTCGAGTGGGAACTCCGGGTCCTCATCGAGGGCTAGAGCGGCAAGCAATTCACCGATGAGCACTCCGAACTTGAAGCCATGACCTGAGAAACCGGATCCAACTATCACACCTGGTGCCTCAGGAAGATGGTCCAGTATAAAGTCTTCGTCGGGGGTAACATCATACATACAGAGGTCGGCCATAGCAAACGGCAGAGCGGCAGCCGAAGGAATGACAGTTTGGAGAAAAGCGCGAACCTGTTCAACCTCATCCATGCTTGGGCTATACGGTTCATTGGGATCTACTTCGGCGCCAAACTTGTGTAGTCCGACTTTGAAGAGCTGCGCTCCATGTACGGGGAATCCGTAATACTCCATTGCCGCCAGGAAAATCGGAAAATTGCCTAGGCTGAGCTGTGGCTCAGCCGGTGCATGCAGATAACACACTTGTTGGCGAGTGGCCCTTACTGGTAAAATGTAGCTCGGCAGCACGTCGTGTACCCAGGGTCCCGCAGTCACTACTACCCGATCAGCGTCGAGCATGTCACCAGTATCCAGCACGACCCGTCCACCAGTACCGCGACTCTCTACCCGTTTGACGCGGACTCCCTGGCGCAACTGGCCGCCACGTGCGGCGAGTAGCCAGGCAAGCGCCTCCACACATTCGGTTGCAGCCAGGTAACCACCCGTCGGATTATAGGTAATGCAGTCATACTCCCTTGTGTTGAATTGCGGGAAACGCCGCTGGCAGTCGTCGTAGGTGAGCAACTCCACCGGCAGTCCAATCGACCGCATGACCTCGTACCCTTGACTGGTCCAGCCGTCGCCGGTATAACCGAGGGTCAACACTCCAGTCTCGGTATATAACTGGCGATTAGTTTCGTCGGCGAGCCTATTCCAGAGCGTGCGACTCCGAACTACCATCTCAGAGTAGATACTCTGGGGGCCGTATTCATGACGGATCGCGCGCGAGAGTCCATGTGAGGAAGCCCATGAGTGAGCTATAGAATAGCGCTCCAGCACGGTTACCTCTGCTCCTCGTCCCGCAAGGGCGGAGGCGGTTGCCAGACCCATGACTCCACCGCCAACCACAATCACATTCGGGTGTGCCATAGTCTATAAGGGCCTTTCTACGGACTTAGCCAGAGCGAGACTTCCCCCAGGAAGCGCCACCGGCGCATACCGCTGGTCATGTTGCCTCGTTGCCTCGCTCTGCCGCCATCATACTATGCCGGGCATCCCTACCGCTACCGCATCCCGCAAGTGGCATTGCCGCTAACGTATACTGTAGTTGGCTACTTGGAACGGCACGAGGGGCCTAAGAGTTTTGATTAGAGGAGATTCCAAGGTATGAGCCAAACCGAGAGCGTCGGCCCAATCGACGAGTATTTACATCTGCGAGTGGAGCGTCACGGCATTGCTGCCTATGTCACGCTCAGCCGGCCGGAGGTTCACAATGCCTTCAACGCACGATTGATGATGGAGCTACAGACCGCCTTCGAGGCTCTGAGCAACGAAGACGACGTCCGCGCAGTGGTTCTGGCCGGAGACGGACCAAGCTTCTGCGCTGGAGCTGATCTCAACTGGATGAGGTCAAGCCTCGAATTTGACCATGAAGAGAATGTTGCGGATGCGCTGCGTATGGCGGATGTGTTTCGAGCGATAGATAGTTGCCGCCATCCAGTCGTCGGCCGGCTGCATGGGGCGGCCCTGGCAGGCGGCTCAGGTCTTGCCGCGGTCTGCGACATTGCCATCGCGGCGGATGGAACTCGCTTTGGCTTTACTGAGGCACGGCTGGGGATTTCGCCTGCCGTTATCTCACCTTTTGTATTACGCAAGATTGGGCAGAGCCAGGCGCGCGCGCTCTTCGTGACTGCCGAAGGCTTCGATGCCGCGCGCGCACTGGCTATTGGTCTAATCCATCAAGTGGTGGCCATCGGTGAACTGGATGAGGCGGTTCAAGCGACGCTTCGCCATATTGGAAGGAACGGCCCTGCCGGAGTTCGTGCCGCCAAGCTGATGGCTCGCACCGTACCATCTCTCGGAGAGGTAGAAGCCCGCTCAACCACCGCCGCGACTATCGCTGGACTGCGAGTTAGCTCTGAGGGGCAAGAGGGCATTCGCGCCTTTCTAGAGAAGCGTCGAGCCACATGGGTGAGCGAGGATGTTTGAGTCGGTATTGATCGCCAACCGGGGCGAAATTGCGGTTCGAATCATAGCAACTTGCCAGGAGATGGGTATCCGCGCGATAGCGGTCTACTCCGATGCTGATGCGAACGCATTACATGTGCGCTGCTCGGATGCGGCCTATCCCATTGGTCCGGCCCCGGCTCTTGAGAGCTATCTCAATACCCCGGCCATCCTACGGGTGGCCCGTGAGAGTGGAGCTGTCGCCATTCATCCCGGCTATGGCTTTCTGGCGGAGAACGCCGAGTTCGCCCGGGCCTGTGCCGAAGCCGGCATCGTCTTCATTGGTCCAACCGCCGAGGCCATTCGTCTCATGGGGTCGAAGACCACCGCTAAACAGATGGTCGAAGACGCTGGTGTACCCACTGTGCCAGGCTATGCCGGCCGGCAGCGTGACTTGGTCCGCATGCAACGTGAAGCAGCTCGCCTGGGGTATCCGGTGATGATCAAGGCCGCAGCCGGAGGCGGCGGCAAAGGGATGCGTGTCGTTCACCGCCGCGCAGAGTTTGGCGAGGCTCTGGCCGCAGCCCAGCGTGAAGCGCAGTCGGCTTTTGGGGACGATAGTGTCTTTCTGGAGAAGCTGGTCGTGGCGCCCCGCCATGTCGAATTTCAAATACTTGCCGACCAGTACGGACATACGATTCATCTGGGCGAGCGCGACTGCTCAATACAGCGGCGTCACCAGAAGATCGTCGAAGAGAGTCCCTGTATCGCGCTTACTCCAGAGTTGCGCGAGACCATGGGACAAGCGGCGGTAAAGGCGGCGCAGGCTGTCGGTTATGTCAACGCGGGAACATGCGAGTTCCTGCTTGACAGCGATAATCAGTACTACTTCCTAGAGATGAACACCAGGCTGCAGGTCGAGCACCCAGTTACCGAGATGGTCACTGGACTGGATCTGGTACGGCTCCAACTGGCAATTGCCGCAGGCCAGCCATTGGCACTGAGTCAGGAAGAGGTCAGCAGAAGGGGCCATGCGATAGAGGTTCGCCTGTATGCTGAAGATCCGGCCAACAATTATCTGCCCTCCACCGGCCGGCTCCAGTACTTCCAGCCGCCGCATGCCCCTGGTATACGGGTAGATACTGGAGTCGCCGGTGGCGATGAGATATCGGTTCACTATGACCCGATGCTTGCCAAGCTCATTGTCTACGGCCCCGATCGGGCTGCGGCGATTGAGCGCTTGCGGTGGGCTCTCGACCACTGCGCGGTACTGGGAGTCGCCACCAATATGCCGCTGCTTCGTGCTATCGCCGGCGAGGCTGACTTCGTAGCCGGACTGACTTCGACCGCCTATCTGGAAACCCATGCCTCCCTCGGGGAGACGCCGCAAGTTGTGGCGGAGCCAGTAGTCCTAGTCGCAGCCGCATTGTGGGAGGCGCTCTCCATGGAGACCGCACCGCTACTGGTGTCTGACCATCATAACCCGAACCATCCATACAATCCGTGGACCAGCAATGTGGCTGTCAGCTCCCAGGCGAGCAGGCGCTTCCGCTATCGCAGCGGCACGAGGGAATTCCTGGTTACACTTACCGAGGTACCCCCTGGCGCGGGCTATACCGTCACCATTGATAGGGAACCTTTCCCTGCGCACGAGCGCAGCGCCGTCGTCAGCGGGAGATTGACCACAGCCAACGTCATCGCTCTGCTTATGGGGTCTGTTCGCCGGCAGGCGGTAGTAGTACAGGCCGGCTTTGACCTGGAGATAAGTTATTGTGGCGAGAACTACCTGCTCACCAAACCGCGCCCATTAGATGTAGAAACTTCGGCCAGGCAAAGTGAACAGCCTGGAGGGCGCCAGGTCCTTACGGCGCCGATGGCCGGAACGGTCATCAAGGTGCAGATACATGAGGGGGACCTCGTCACAGCCAACCAGCCTCTGGTCATCCTGGGGGCCATGAAAATGGAGCACGCCATTACTGCTCCTCATTCGGGCCACATAGTTCGAGTTGCCCACGAAGCCGGGGATGTCGTTCGTGGAGGTGAGATACTCGTCGAGCTGGACACCAGCATGGAGAAGACCCGCGTATGATCGCTAGCGACATCTTTAGAGAGAATAAGAGGCAGCACGCTACATGGAAAATGGGATGATACCCGGCTTACCGACCTGGGTAACCATAGTTGAGGTAGGTCCGCGCGATGGTTTGCAAAACGAAGGCGGCATCGTGTCCACTGCCGACAAAATCGCCTTCATCAACCAGTTAAGCGCTGCCGGCTTCCCAGTGATCGAAACGACTTCTTTTGTGAGCCCCAAAGCTATTCCACAGCTTAGCGATGCTGGCGAGGTTATGACAGGAATCACCCGTAGACCAGGGACAAGATATATGGCGCTGGTGCCTAATCGGCAGGGGATGGAGCGAGCGCTCTCGTCACATGTAGATGAGGTGGCGGTCTTTACCGGCGCGTCGGAGTCATTTGTCCAGCACAACATCAACACGACAATTGCCGGCAGTATCGAAAACTTTCGTTGGGTAGTCGAGACAGCGCGTGACGCCGGCATGCTTGTGCGTGGCTATGTGTCGACCGCTTTCGGTTGCCCATACGAGGGCGCGGTGGCACCGGCCGCCGTGTTGGAAGTGGCCGACAAGCTAGTTCGGCTCGGAGTAGATGAACTGTCCATCGGAGATACTATTGGAGTAGCAACTCCTAACCAGGTGGTCCGGCTGGTTCAGGGACTGCGCAACGTGCTGCCGGAGGAGCGAATCGCCATGCACTTCCATGACACACGAGGTACGGCGCTGGCCAATGTTCTGGCGGCTCTGGAGGCCGGAGTCTCGATCTTCGATAGCTCAGCGGGAGGTCTAGGCGGCTGCCCTTATGCACCAGGAG
>JBKQTH010000225.1:0-29166 GCA_052143275.1 Ktedonobacterales bacterium
CCCCCCCCCCCCCCGCCAAGCTCGGCAAAACCGAGGACTCGGAGGACGTTAGAGTGCTGCTGATTCGCATCGCCAGTTCCGGATCTCGTTCCAGCTCATCCGCAACCGCACGCAGGGTGCGAGCCAGCTCCTGGGAGCTAAACGCAGTTTTTTCTCTGGTAGCCCCTTTCCCCCTTTTTGCGTTTCGGCTAGGAGTAGAGCTCTCCTCAGATGGCTTGCGTGTGGTGCCTACGGTCGTACGGGCGCGGGTGCGCTGGGACAAGGCGCTTTACCTCCTGGGCAAGCTGCGCGTAGGCTTGGCCTCCGCTGCTGGCGGGCGCGAAGCTCAAAATACTTTCATTCTGTCGATGGGCCTTTTCGAGATCAAGGTTTTTCGGGATCCGAGTTTCAAGCATCCGGCCTTCATATTTCTTTTCAAGGATACCCCAGGTATCACTCGCAGTGGTGGTGTTCTCGTAGAAAGTGGCAACCACTCCGGCAATCTCCAAGTCGCGCAAGTCAAGCTGGTCGCGTAGATCTTTAATAGTCGCTTCCAGCTTATCCATTCCAATCAAGCTGAATTCAGTCAGTGAAATTGGGATGATGACCCGATGTGAGGCGGCAAGCGCATTCTGGGTCAATACACCGAGCGAGGGCGGCGTATCTATGATGATATAGTCGTAGGCCTGACCATGCAAAGCCCGAGCCAAGCGCCATTCGCGCCCGGGGCGCGACGCAAGTTCGACATCGGCATTCTGCAGGCGGCCATCGGCGGGAACTATCCAGACACTCTCTTCATTGGTCTGCCATATGACGCCTTCGAGCTTCCGGTCTCCTACCAGCACATCATAGAGAGAGGGAACCGGGTGGACTCGGCCGGTAAGCGCATAAGTAGCATTGGCCTGTCCATCCACGTCCACAAGCAGCACCCGGAAATGAAGTCTGGCCAACCCCGCGGCAAGGTTAACGGCGGTGGTCGTCTTGCCGACACCGCCTTTGTTATTCGCGATGCAGATCGCGACCATAGAACGTTGCCTCCAACCTCTGGCGAGCAGAAAAGCCGGACTGCGTCAGCTGTTGGTAGATCTTAGGCTTCTTGCGCTTTGTGCAGACGGTCCAGCAGACGGGACTTGCGGCGGCCGGCGTTGTTGCGGTGTAGCACCCCCTTGGTAACCGCACGGTCAAGCTCGCTAATTGCCGAGCGAATCGCTTCGCCAGTCTCAGGCTCATCCGGACTCGCGGCAATCGCGTGCCGCGCCTTGGTCACCTGGGTGCGGACAGCAGACTTGACGGACCTATTGCGGGCGCGGCGCTTCTCCTCGATGCGCATACGCTTCCTGGCCGATGGAAGATTCGGCATAGTGGACAGCAACCTCCTGTGCGGACCGACTGGCCGCAGATCTATATAATCAACAATGCATAGTGGTCACGTCGCCCATGAAGAGACAGGGCCAGCGGCGGCCAGTGGCGCGCACAGCACTTCTGCTGCAGCACAATCTGAACCAGTATATCAGATGGGCTGGGTAGCGGCAAGCGCTATATGACTCAACTCACCGCTCTCTCTATTGTTTCGATCGTCTCAATACTGTCGATTGGCCCGCTACATACGTACCCACTGGGGACCGTAGTTTCTCTGTCCGTCTGGGTATGGGGTTTCAGTACGGTACAATTGATACTTTCGAACAGTTGCAGTAGAGTTGTTGCGAAAGACTTCATAGGGAGTTCACACTGCTCTACCGGGGGTGGCGTACCAAGACATGCACCGGAGACCAGATTCAGGCGAGAGAGAGGAGCTTAATGGGCAGCATGGCGAAGCGACTATGCCAAGGGGAGAGACGAGCCGGAGGGAGACGCTCGACCTTCCTGGTCACGTTGCCATGTGGGATACTGTGCCTGTTACTGGTTCTAGCTGCTTGTGGAGCGCCCTCGTCAGCGATGCCGGCTGCCAGAGGAGCCTCGACAGGCCTAGCCGTCTCCCAGTCAGTTTCCGCTTTCGATCCAAGTGTTGGCGCCCCACTTCCAGATTACCGCATAGTCGCTGCCTATGGCATTGTCGGAGGGGTGGATTTCAACGGACCCGCCTCCACTCTGGATATGCTAACCGCCTTTTATCCACAGTTGCAGCAGCTGGGCAACCAGTATGCCGCACTCGACCCCACCCACCCGGTCAAGCTAGCTATCGATCTAGTCGTCAACGGTATACAACCCTGCAGCGAATATCCTACGTATTGCAGTTCCTGGACCGATAACGCCACTATGCAAACGTACATAGAATATTGCCAGCAGCACAACATGCTGCTCTTCTTTGATCTTCAGCTGGGCACCGAAACTGTAAAAGACGCTGTTATGAACCATGTGCTGACCTACCTGGAGAAGTATCCGTTCGTCGAGTTGGCGCTGGATACCGAGTTCCACTTCCCCGCTACTACAGAAGGTTATGCCGACGCCGAAGGCTATCCCTGCTGCCTGGGCTGGATGAATGCCAGCGAAATCAACTGGGCAGAGGACGAGCTGGCGCAGATCTCATTGCAGTATCACCTGCCACGCAAAGTGCTGCTGATTCACCAGTGGAATCCAGCAGTGCTTCCCGACAAAGATAACATACAGACCAATCCCGACGTTTCCCTGGTGCTCCAGTCCGATGGCTTTGGCGGCTACGGCAATAAGTTAGGGGACTATCAGGTATTCGTGCAACAAGACTTGCTTGAATACGGCGGCTATAAGCTCTTCTTTTACTACAGTGACGGCAGCACTGCCTATGACTTTGACTATAACGGAAACAAGCAGGTGCAGTCACCACAGCAAGTCATGCAACTCTTTCCTCAGCCGCTGTTTATCTCATACCAGTGACGAATATGAGCCGCATATTGGCAGCCAGCGCACTCCGCCCATACTGCTTGCAAAGGAGCGATGTCACCTTGATCTCTTGCTCTCGCCGCTTGCGGCGACTCGCCCCTTTGATGGCTCTTCTCTTGGTTATCGGGCTGTCAGGTTGCAGTAGCGGTGGAAGCACCACTAATCCCAACGCGCTCTCCATCGCCAGCATTTTTCCGACCTCAGGTCCGGAAGCAGAGGTCGGTCAAGCGATGCAGAACGCGGTAGATCTTGCCGTAGCGCAGAATCTCAACCTTGGCAAAGGCTACACGTTATCGGTTACCAATGTCGATGAGGCCAATGGATTCATCGATCAGGCGGTGGAGACATTGGCCTCCAACCAGCTGACAATGGGTATCATCGGACCACAGGACAGCCAGGATGCCCTGGCCATACTTCCCACAGTCGAAGACAGCGGTATAGCTACCATCAGTCCCAGTGCGACTTTACCGGGCCTTACACAAGCGAACCTCGCGCCGGCCGAGGGCATAACTTTTGCCGATATCCATCCAGCGGGTAAGCCAGACGCGTTTTTCAGGCTTCCACCGATGGATAATCTCGCAGGTAAAGTTGCCGCCGACGTTGCAACAGCCCCAACGCAGGCAAGCGGTTTAGGCGCGCAAGCGGTCTTTATTGTGGATGACGGTACAGCCTCAGGCAAAGCCTTGGCGACGGCTTTCAAACAGGAGCTGCAGACTGACCAGGGTTCGGTGGTGGGCCAGGAATCCATGGTGTTGGCGGCGGCAGATGATAATACGCAGTCCATAGTCACAGCTATTGTGGAGGCGGACCCTGACATAGTCTACTTTGCCGGAGGCATAGGCGCCGGGGCCCAGCTGCGGAGCGCCCTGTCGCTGAGTGGAGTGCCCCAGCTTACGATACTGGCCTCTGGTCTGGTAGCGGATGATCCTACCTGGAGTAGCGCGGTCAGCCCCCCAGCAGCCTCAGCCTATACCTCGGGTATCCTGCCGGCGCAAGATCTCTCCAAGCTCGCCAAGACTCAGAGCTTCGTGGCAGCCTACCATACCGCCTACCCAGGAACCAGCTCTCTGCCGGAGAGCGCACTGGCTTACGATGCGGCAATGGATGAGATTAGCGCAATGAAGTCTCTCATAAGCTCAGGTAAGCCGGTGACGCGTGCCGCTGTCCTGTCTGCGGTAGCCTCGTCCTCGTATTCCGGCATCACCGGCACGATCAGCTTCAACCAGAATGGCGACAACGTAACCCCTCCCGATTTCAGCCTGTATAGCTGCAACCAGAAAGGCGACTGGCAATATCAGACCAGCATCAGCGCCAAGAGCTAAACCACAATGTTATCCCCACCAGAAGGCAGCGGCAATCACACAATAGAGCCCGATCAGTGCGACGCCCTCCAGCCAGGTGGATTCACCGTCAAAGGTAATGACAGTAGACAGCAGAGCGGTAAAACCCAACGCGGCCACCATGAGCGGCGGCCACACTAATGTGAGATGCACACCGCCGATAAACAAGCTCAGCAGCACCAAAAATGGAATCAAAGCTAGTGCCACCTGCATCGAACTATTCAAGATGAAGCCGACTGCGTAGTCCATCTGGTTGCGTGCTGCCAGCCGGATACCAACTGTATGCTCTACCACATTGCCGGCCAGGGCAACTACTACCAGGCCGGTAAAGGCTTGGGAGAGGTGCAGAGTGGCCATCGCCGGTGTGAGCGAGCTTACGAACCACTCCGAGACCAGGCCCGCTCCCAGACCAGCCGCTACCAACACCACAACCGCCAGCCAGAGTGGCCAGATGACTCTCTCTCCGGACGCCTGATTAGGCACAGCTGTGGGGCCACCCTTAAGAGCCACTGGTATGCTGGCGAGAAACACCAGAAGCACCACGATTGCGCAGGCAATGCTCAGCTCCTCGACATGAGCTGCCGCTGGGGCATGCAGGGTGTGCGCCAGGGTTGGCACCGCCAAGGCCGCCACTGCTAAGAGCGTGAGCGTAGCCACCATACGTGGCACCTCAGCAGCAAACTTCTGAGTTCCGTGGCGCAGCCCGCCGACGAGAATAGCCAACCCCAGAACCAGTAAGCTGTTGCCCAGAACAGAGCCAATCAGAGCTGCCTGAACCACTTCAAGTAGGCCGGCGCGCAGGGCAAAAATGGCAACGAAGAGCTCGGGTAAATTACCAAGCGCAGACTGGAGCACACTGGTGGCGCCCGGTCCTAGGTGCGAGCCGACCTGCTCGGTAGCTTCTCCCATTAGAGCGGCCAGAACCGCCAGCGCCACCGCCGACACGAGCAATAAGAGAAGCCCTCCGCTACCAATTGCCAGGAGATCAATGATTGCCGAGGCGACAGTTGCCAGAACCGCGATACCAATGAGGGCACGCGTCCTGGGCTCAAGATAAGCCAAGACATGTGTACCTGCGGCGGTGTTAATCGGTTTCACGCCCTCTCCCTCACTGTCTAGTTGCTTTCCGCTTCTCTACATTCTCCCTCGCAAGGAAAATACCCAGTACGCATACTATCTCCTGGCGCGTGACAGCGGCGCGATGCACATGTTATCATGTGAGGCGCACACGAGCTTTGCGGGCGGGCTGAAAGGACAGCGACGTGAGCGCAGGTAGCGTCGAGAGCATCCAGAGGACCGAGGTAGCTATTGTGGGGGCCGGGCTAGCCGGGCTCATGGCGGCACGACGGCTTGCCGAGGCAGGCATACCTCTCCTAGTGCTGGAGGCACGTGATCGGGTCGGGGGCCGTACCTATACTCGTGCCGCACGGGACGGCACGTTGCTGGATCTTGGCGGCCAGTGGGTTGGTCCGACACAACACCGAGTTCTCAGTCTGGCGAAGGAGCTGGGAGCAACAACCTTTAGGACCTTTGACGCTGGGAAAAACATCCAGTACCGCCAAGGCCAGCTGGCGACCTACTCAGGCGCTATTCCCACAGTGGATAGAGTTGCCTCCGCCGACCTGATGGAGGCCATGTTGAACCTCAATATCATGGCCGGCGAGGTACCGTTGGAGGCACCCTGGCAGGCTCCATTCGCGTCTGAATGGGACAGCCAGACCGTCGCTACCTGGTGCCGTGCCAACCTCTCTTCTTCCGAGGCGCGCTGGTTACTGGATCTTGCCGTACAAGCGATCTTTTCGGTCGAGCCGCGCGACTTATCGCTGCTCCACCTCCTCTTCTATATTCGCTCGGCGGGAAGTCTTATTGAGCTTTTGGGGGTAAGTGGAGGCGCGCAGGAGAGCCGTTTCCACCACGGTGCGCAAACTCTAGCCAGTAAAATGGCTGAGGCGCTGGGTGAGCGTGTTTTGCTCAGCAGACCAGTTCATTCGATCATCCAGGATAAGACTGGTGTACAGGTTATCGCAGACGGAGCTCGGGTACTGGCGCAAGAGGTTATCGTGTCGATTCCACCGGCTCTCGCGGGCCGGCTGCGCTACCAACCGGCGCTTCCAGGATATCGCGACCACCTTACCCAGCGAATTCCCATGGGTGCGGTCATCAAGGTTCAATGTCTGTATCCAGAGCCTTTCTGGAGAGGCGCTGAACTGAGCGGGCAGACCTGCTCCGACCACGGCGCGGTACGTATCACCTTTGACAATACTCCCGAGGCCGGAATACCAGGAGTGTTGCTTGGTTTTATTGAAGGGGATGAAGCTCGTATCTGGGGACGGCGCAGCCTGGAAGATCGAAGTAAAGCTGTCGTGGAGTGCCTGCAACGCTACTTTGGTCCCCAGGCAGCTCAGCCACTGGAATACGTGGAACAATGCTGGATCGATGAAGAATATTCACGGGGCGGCTACGCTGGCTACATGCCTCCCGGTGTCTGGACGGCCTATGGTGACGCGCTGCGTGAGCCCATTGGACGTCTTCACTGGGCGAGCACGGAGACGGCAACTATCTGGAACGGTTATATGGATGGAGCGCTTCAATCCGGGGAGCGCGTTGCCGCCGAGGTAGCGGCCCATCTGGGTGTTGGGCTAGCCGGCGGCCTGGTCGAACGGTAGCGGGCATGGCAGCGTGTGATCAGCAGGAAAGGGGCACAAAAGCATTATGGCGACACGTGAAGAGCTGCGCGAAGCGCTCGAGGATTATGTGGCGCGTGGCCGGGTCAACGAGCGAGTGCGACGCGCGCTAAAGAACTGGAACTGTGTGATCCACCTTCAGGCTGAGGATGTGCCGGAGGCCAGGTTTACCATGACTATCGCCGATGGAGATCTCAGCGAAATCAAAGATGGGCTGGCCAGTGAAGCCGCGGATTTGATAATTCGAGGCAATAGCGACGACCTTAGCAATGTCTTCTGGGGTGATGAGAATCCCGCTTCCAACTATATGCAAGGTGCTATTAAAGTGCAGGGGTCGCAGGACGACGTGATGCGTCTCGATGCCATGACAATGTTCATCTTCCTAGATACCTGATATCTACACGAGCCGCACCTGCGGCAACAGCGCCAGATCCACCTCGGTGAAATGATCGGGCCCAAGGGCCACCAGTGCAGCATAGAGGTAGCGCGCATCGCTAATCAGCTGCTCTACCTGCACACTCATGCATTCCGGAGCGTAGGGCTCCAGGTAATCAACTCCGCTCTTTAGCTTTACCGTCGCGCCATGGTAATTATGTCGCAGCAAATGATAGCAGCCCACTCCAACCTGCAGGATACCTTTGTACAGATTATCGCAGCTACTCACCTCTGCTGCCGGATGAGCTGCCTGACGCTGCCGCGTGTCGTCACGTTCCTGGTTCCACAACCCCTCCAGCGTCTCGTGGCACTCGAAGTAGGCATGCCGATTAAACTCCTCGATGCCCTGCAGCAGCGCTGCTGGTGGCTGCCGGCGGCAGCATGCTGCGCTCCTTTTTTTATCCGGCATCAGCTGCATAAGCCCGTTACCTTTTGAGATGGGAGGTTGGTCACCGTAAACGCGAAAGTGAAAACTCTGAGAATAGCACGCTTGCCGAAGGCGCCACTACCAGGCAGATATATCCGCTATTATAGGTCGAATCGGTCTCGGCTGCGACCTCCTTACCATTTACATAAAAGAAGTAGGTCGAGCCGTGCACGACCAGCCCGAGTGCGGAGTTGGGCGGCAACGCCGCGGAGAGCTTGCCCTGTGCTAGCTGTTGCCGGGAGCCGTCTCCGCTATATTTGTCGAACTCCCACTGACCATTCTGGTCTACTAGATAGCTATAGCCGCCACGTTGCTGGCCCTCATCCTGCAGCGATTGTTGCCGGAACTTAAATCCGAACGGTACGCTGGAATCAGTGGCCAGCGGTTGCACGGTTACCATCGCGGCATAATTCGCGGTATAGGCAGTCTGGCCCGGCAAATTCCCAAGCGCTACTACTGCCAGCGAACAGGTCTGGCAGGCTGGTGCACTCAAGAGCATGTTGCTGGAACCGCAGACCTGTTCCGCCTCACTATTCGCTGCCCAGGAGGCTCCCTTCTTATCGCAGATCCCAGGAGCGGTCGTCTCGTAGAGACTGGCTCCGACACTCGCGGAGAAGGTGTCCGAGCCGATAGCGGACGTAGAGGAGCCACCTCCGTGACCTGGTAACGGGATCGAAGGTAAAGATAGCCCGCGGTTCAGCCGGGGAAAGATTAACACAGCCAGCAGAGCGACGCAGACCAGGACGATCATACCAGCAACCAGGCTAACGCCCCAGGCTCGTCTCGGCCTCTTGCTCGCTGCCTTCGATTTGGCTATGCCCATCGGTTTCCCATTAGCCGGCACCAACTCTTGGGTTGGGGTCATTTGATCCGTCAGCTGCGTAGGCAGCTCCCACTGCGGCTGTGGCTCGGGCGGATACCGAGTAGTACCAGTTGGTGGCGGCGATGAGTACACGAATGACTTGTTGGCCGACTCCTGCGGAGGAGTAACCCCCGCTGGGGAGACTGGGACCACTTTTACGGTGGACTCGTCCTCGCTGGTAAGCATCGCACCAGCCTGACCACTCTCTTTGCTATCTCCCTCGGCACTATGGTGGATACCCTTGGCTGCGGACCGGCTCTCGGAGTTTTTGATCGCCAGAGCGAAATCATAGGACAATAATCCAGCCGTAGCATATCGCTGGGCCGGATAACTGGAGATAGCTCGCAAGATGACGGCTTCTATCTGTGCTGGTAGATCGGGCCGGTATTGGCTAGGCGGGGGAGGAGACTGCAGCTGCTGTCGTGTGCTATCAAAGGCGGTATGCCCAGTCACGAGTTGGTACAGCACCATACCTAGGCCATAGACATCGGTGGTTGGTAGGGCAGGATCGTGGATAATTTGCTCTGGAGCCGCATAGAGCGACCCCTCGGCGATGGAGTCTTCCAGTCCCAGAATTTGAGCTAAGCCAATCTCCGCGAGATAGGCTGTACCATTTGCGTCTAAAAAGATGGTATCGGCGCTCAGGTGAAGATGGAAGAATCCCTGCTGATGCGCGGTATCCAGCGCTCCAGCGACCTCTTTAAGATAGGCAGTTACCTCTGGATACGGTAATGGTTTATCTTTAGCGCTAGTCAACCGGTCGGCCAGTGAGCCACCGGCAGGATAGGGGTAGATCGCGTAGACGCAGCCACTCACTGGATCGTCACCGCACTCCAGCAGCGGTAAGATGCTTTGATTTCCCAGTCGCTGAAGCTGTGAAAGGTGCTGGCGAAGTTTGGCGGCACGCTCGGCACGTTGCTCCTGCAGCGGAATCAGGTCGATGAGCGCAAGCTCCGGCAATAGCAGCGGCGGCAACCCGGGGCGAGTGATAGGCTGTGGTTTCTTCCCCTCCCGCCGGCCCAGATACATAACCGCCGCAGCACCACCAGATAAAACACGTTCTAATCGATAGTTGGCAACCACTCGCCCGGCAAGCGCGAGTACCCGTTCGCGGACCTGTTCCATAGGGCTCCTCCCTTCAGGCCACACCGCGGACACCAGCTGAGGTGATAGATATTGAAGATGAACCCGGCGCCTGACCGTGATGTTCCCAATTCCTGCTTCATAGTCGAATAGTAGGATATTTTAAGGCAGCATGCAAGGGGTGACGCGTTCCACCTTGCGGCGTCAGCCAAAAGTCCTTTCGCCGGCGCGAATTGGTACCCCTAACCAGTTCTCCCGCGGTGCCAACGGGCAGACCCAGCGCGGATCGTACGCGCACGACGGATTGTAGGCATAGTTGAAGTCAAGCAGGACCTGGCCGCCTCTATATCCCCAGGTCTCAGGCGCCGGTACGGCGTCTTGAAGCCGTACGAAATCGCTGCCTTTGACAGTGTCGAAGAGATAGCGTCCGGCGCCATAGCTTTCATCCGGACATGTGGCATCTCGAAAAGGCAGTAAGAGGCCTCCGCCATAGACATCCAGCCAGAATACCACGAGGCGTGCTGATGTTCCCACGATCTCGAAGTCCAGATAAGCTGCCCGGCGATGAGGGATAGCCTCGGCACTGGCGGTATTTGCCGCAGCAGCTCCCGAGCCAGTGTCGAGTTCTTCACCCACCGGTGTCATTTGTGCCTGGACGCACGAGCTAGCATCGTAGGGGAAGTAGCGCAGGCCAGTAAAATGGCTTCGCGCATCGGCATCCAGAGGCGATTGCGAATGGCTGGCGTAAAGCTCATCCTTTGCTTGGCGGAAGCGCTCGCACACGGCCCGGGCATCCTCCCCAGCGCCAAGAGCCATGTTCCGCTCTCGATACATAGCCGCTACTCGCTGCCGATAATCATAGAGATCTAGCCAGGTCGGCGCCATCGCCACTGCCTCCGAGCTATAGTCGTCACGCATACCATAGCCTCCAGTTTTGTAAGGTCACGGTTGTCTCTTCATCAGCTAGGACTAGATTAGCGTAATCTAGGTCTAGATTGGCCTATGACTCACGGTTCCTCGGGATTCCGGGGCATAGGCAGACATATCTCAAATAGTCGTGCTATGCTTGCCTCAGGCATTTCTCCTAGTGCGGACCGGGTACGTGTATTCTCGTTCTCCAAGCTAGACTACCAGTTAAAACGACCGAACATGACAAAGAAACGCCGCCGTAAACAGTCACGCATCTTGCCGGTACGAGTCACGGCACGCTCGGATTCTACCATAGCACTCGAAGTGGATGGAGTCGTGCAATCGATCTCCCTGCCGCCCGAGGATGGCGGTTGCCTCCCGAGCGCCATGACCCGGGACCAGCTGCAGAACAATGAGAATAATGGGGTTCATACGATTCGTGAGCCCCAGCCAGGTCCGGATGGCGGGTATTGGGGGCTGCTCATCCCGTTAGAGTGCCCGCATCGCGCCCTGCTGCTGGGACTGGGCGGCGGCACGGTGGCGCACCTGCTGGCCAGACGCTGCCCGGAGACACAAGTCACCGGCATCGAGCATGATCCGCAGGTGCTCAGAGTGGCTCGTTCGCAGTTTGGGCTGGAATCATTACCCCAACTGCGCATAGTGGAGGCCGATGCCTTTACCTGGGTAGGCGCACAATGCAAGCAAGATCAGAGCGCGCGCGATTGCTATGACCTAATCTGTCTGGACCTCTTCCAGGCCGGGCGTTTGGCAGAGGGTACCCTGTCAAAGCCGTTTCTGCGGCAGATCGCAGAACTCATCTCGCCAGGAGGCTGGCTCACGGTGAACCTCATGATAACGGCACGCACACCTTCCCAGTTGCACCGGCTGCAGCAGGTTTTTGCGATCACATGGCAGAGACGATTGCGAGGCAACCTGATCGTACATGGACGTCCGCTTGCGCCAGAAGATGGAGACGCTACCGCTTCTCAACTGCGTTCATAGACATCCACATCGGCGACTGGCTGGTAACCTATTTCCTGGTAGATGTGGTTAGAGGTTGGATTGGCCAGATCGGTGAAGAGGAAGCAGTAGCGACAGCCTCGGCCCAGCAATAACTGGCTGAGGGCGGCGGTCGCGGCACTGGCATAGCCTCTGCCGCGCAGCTCTGCTGGTGTGTACACCGGCCCAATACGCCTACCGTTTGGTGTTCGGCCGCTACAGCCAACCAGCGACACCGACTTTGTGCCATCCTCCCAGAGATAGACCTGGCGCAGCGAGCTTCGGAAGAGTCGCTCGACCCACTCCTCCGCGGTGGAGACGCTGTCCGGCTGGTGAAGAGCCTCAGCAAAGAAAGCGGCCAGCCAGTTTACCAGGAGCTCAGAATCCCCGAGGCTAACTGGACGCAGCGATCCGGACACACCAATGACCGGGCGCACCACTTCCAACTGGTAGATGCGTTGCTGGTCTCTTCGAACAAAATGATAGCCAGTACGTTGCTGCCAGAGATCGGCAAAAGACAGCGCCAGATCCGGTGATGCCGTTACACCGGTGAGACTGGGCTGCAGGGCGCCAAGCCGGTTGACAAGAAGCGAGAGCGCTCCGGCGACCAGTGGAGCAGGCTCGACCAGTGACAGCACCAGGTTCTGCGGCGGTGTCCGTAGCGCTACGGCTATGACCTGGCCGCTCTCCTCAACCACTGACAGAAAAGGCGGTGGATTTTCCTGGTATGGGTGCCCTTGTATCAACAGCTCCCCGGCTATGCCAAGTATAAGATTGTTCTCAGCTTCGCGCGCCAGGAGAAACGGCCGCGCGCGCTGGTAGAAAAGCTCTGGATCGGCAAAGGTAAACAGTTCCATGGTGAATGCCTCCTCCACGTTATTGATTTTGGTGGTGAGAGCGAAGACCTGCGTGGTCTCTTTCCAGGTTTTGGCGCTGCCGAAGGAATAGTATGGCGTACGTATCATATCCAAATTGGGAGGCAATTTTGGTGATGGGTGAAAATACTACCACTAACTACGAGCTGGCAAGGTTGGAGAAGAGGATGGAGCGTCGCTGGTACGATCTCGCGATGGCCGAGCGGCGTTGCCAGCCAGCGCACGTGCTGGAGCGAATGTACGAAGCCTATCTCTCTGCACTCGACGCTTACATTGCTTACCAGCGCCGTACGAGCGGCGATGGTCCCGGTGGCCGCATGGCCTCGTAGAGAGATGCTCCGCTTCTCGTTTCTTTCTCACCTTCATTCGTGCTTCAACATTGTGCGGCATGCGCGGCTGATGTGGTATGCTATGTGTGCAGGTAATCTCGTACGCACCTTCTTTGGTGGCCCACGGGTAGACAGTGTGGTTGAAGCCTCCAATTGTCCCCCTTGAGCGTCTGTCGAGCGACGCCGCGCATGTGTTTGTAGACTTGTGAGGATTGCTGGCCAGTGGAGCCAGCAGATGAAAGAAGAGAGCCCTCAGCTATTATGCTGGGGGAGGATCGTAAGAAACGAACGAAGGAGCCTGAGTGGCCACCCGCATCTATGTAGGGAATTTGCCCTACTCTGCTGACGATCAGCAGCTTTCCCAGCTTTTTGGGGCATTTGGCGAAGTTGTAGAATCGAGTGTTGTGATTGATCGCAGCACAAATCAGAGCAAGGGCTTTGGATTTGTGCAGATGGCGAATGATGAAGAGGCGCGTAATGCGATCGCCGGTTTGAATGGTACCATGCTAGGCAACCGTACGATTCGTGTGAATGAGGCACAGCCGCGACCGGAACGCAGTGGAGGTTCACGCGGCGGTTATGGTGGCGGCGACCGCTATGGTAGCGACCGTGGTGGCTACGACCGCGGTTACAGTGGTGACCGAGGCGGATACGGAGACCGCCGCCGCCGCGATGATGGCGGTCGTGGGTATGGCAACCAGGACCGCGATTACTAGCTGGTAGTCGACTAACTGGTCAAGAGGCGAGTAGTGTTATCTGCTACTCGCCTTCTGTTTTGGAATGCGCCCAGGGGATTGGCTGAAGCAGAACACGCCGGCCTTCAACTCGTACGATGCCGTAAAGCACATCCTCAATAACCTTCGGTAAGAGGCGGTGCTCCACTTCGAGGATGCGGGTCGAGAGCCCTTCGACCGTATCTTCATCGAAGACTGGTACCGCTTCCTGGGCGATGATGGGTCCTTCGTCCACGGCTTCGGTCACAAAATGGGCCGTGCAGCCGGTGATCTTGACACCAGCGGCGAGAGCCTCAGCCTGGGGACGTGGTGCCATTCCACCCGCAAATGCCGGTAGCAAGGATGGGTGAATATTGATGATTCGCATGGGATATGCGTCAATGACGCCGCTGTCCAGAATCGGCTTGTAGCCTGCCAAAACCACCAACTCAACCTTCGCAGCGCGCAGTGAAGCAACGATTGCAGCTCCCGCAGCCCTTCGTGATGGGTAATCTTTGGGAACGATTACCTGCGTTGGCACCTGGTTCGCAGCGGCAATTGCCAGAGCAGGCACACCCGGCTTCGAAGAGATGACCACTCCAACCGTCGCGTGTAGTTCGCCACGGTAGATAGCGGCAAGTATGGCTTCGAGATTGGTCCCGCGCCCGGATACCAGCACTCCCACCCTGGGTAAATCTGCCTTAGGTCCAGCAGGCGATTCGCCGCCGTCCCTGGTCATATGAGTCCCTCTACAATTACAGCTGGATCTTCTTGCGACCGCCGTTCCCGCACATATCCAATCACTCGCGGCCGGTGTTGGCTGGCCAACGACAGGACCGCAGTGCTATCGGGCTCATGGCAGAACAGGATATAGCCGATGCCGAGATTGAAGACTCGCACCATTTCAGGCCATGAAACTTGCCCCCGCTCCTGGATTAAGCGGAATACCGGCAATATATCCCACGTGGCGGCATCTACCACAACTTGCAGCTCCCCAGGCACCACTCGCGGTACATTGCCCGTCATGCCACCGCCGGTAACATGCACCATGCCGGTTACCAGGCCAGCTCGCAGGAGTGGCTGGATTATCGGTCCATAATTGCGGTGAGGCTGAAGCAATTCGTCGCCGATCGAGCGGCCAAGCGAAGGCTCGAAGCGATCCAAGTGATCTTGCCCAAGAACGTAGCGAGCTAGTGAATACCCATTGGTATGCAGGCCAAGCGAAGGAAAACCAATGACTACATCACCAGCGGCGATCGCCGCGCCGGTGACGATGTTTTGGTGTTCCACGATCCCGACGATACAACCGGCAAGATCATACTCACCTGCCGCATAGAAGCCCGGCATTGAAGCAGTTTCGCCACCAATCAATGCGCAACCGGCCTCATGGCAGCCCGCCGCCACACCTTCAACCACAGCTACCGCCTGATCACTATCCATAGCGCCAAGCGCGAGGTAATCCAGAAAGAACAGGGGGTGGGCACCATACACCAGGATATCATTGGCGCAGTGTGCAACGAGATCGGAGCCTACTGAGGCGTGGCGACCCATAGCAAAGGCTATTTTGAGCTTGGTGCCCACCCCATCGATCGAAGAAACCAGAACTGGATCATTGATCTCTAGGGTATCCATAGCGAAGAGGCCACCAAAGCCACCCAGCCCAGCAAGTACCTGTGGACCATGAGTGGAGCGAGCCGCTTCACGCATCCGCAGCTTCGCCGAATCGGCCGCGTCGAGATCTACTCCGGCCGTGGTATAGAGGGCAGAGACCTCATCATCAGTATCCATTCCCCAACATCCGTCCGCTAACATCTTTAACCCATATCAAGCAAGCGCAAAATCTCGAGACGGCTGCCATGGAGCGTGTGGCGAATCAACCCCAGGCTGGCTGCGCTCTCCGCCAGTGTCACTACCAGGGCAAACTCGCTTATCGGGTCTACACTGACTAGGACGTCCTCATATTCCAGTAGCACCGCGACCGTTCGGCCAGCGCCAAGTGCATGCCCCAGCGCCTCAGTAGTCCCGAGTGCGCTGGCTCCCATTGCTCCAATAGCTTCGTGAAACCGCTCATCACCACGACCGGCCGACTCGATGGGAAGACCGTCACGCCCAACCAGTACTGTCGCACGGACGCCGGGGATAGACAGCAGACGCGAAAGCGTGTCCTTGAGGTTTGGCATACGATTCTGCTCTACTTCAATAATATTTGACGGTATCTGAACTCACTGTGTTGGCACGGCTATAGGCGAGACTGGCCACCTACCCTCAAGAGATTGCTAGAGATGGATGAGAGATGGATTCGATGGTTTCGCCGCACTGGAGCGGCATAGGATAGACGCCGGTAAAACAGCCGGTACAGAAGACATCATATGGCAGGTCAATCGCAGCAATGAGACCATCCAAGCTCAGATAGTGCAGGCTATCAACCTCTAGTTCAGATGCAATGTCTTCTTCGCTGTCGAGACGCGCGGCAATCAACTGGTCGCGTCCAGCGACATCAAGTCCCAGATAGCAGGGCCACCGAAACGGAGGAGACGTGATCCCTAGATGGACCTCGGCCGCTCCGGCATCGCGAAGCATCTTTATCAGAGGACGAATCGTCGTACCTCGTACCACACTATCGTCCACCATGACCACACGTTTACCGTGAAGCACAGCGCCAAGCGCATTGAATTTCATCTTAACGCCAAGCTGACGCAGTCGCTGATCCGGCTGAATAAAGGTACGGCCAATGTAACGATTCTTAATAAGACCTTCGGCATAAGGCAGCCCACGCGCGGCAGCGTAACCGGCTGCCGCCGGTGTCGCCGAGTCCGGCACCCCAATCACCAGGTCGGCGCTGGCGGGATATTCCGCTGCCAATTGCGCTCCCATTCGCTGGCGTACCAGATATAATGAGCGATTTGAGATAGTACTATCAGGACGAGCAAAATAGATATATTCAAAGAGGCAGGCTGCCGAATTCAGTGGTGCCATACCAGTATGGGCCTGCAGCCCGGACGCTCCGTCGCCACGGATAATGACCACCTCGCCAGGCGCGATGTCTCTCACCGCCTCACCGCCAACAGTTTCGATGGCACAGGACTCGGAGGCAACGATCCAGTGCTCCGCCAACCGGCCGATCGACAGAGGGCGTATGCCATGAGGATCGCGCAACCCGATGACAGAGTCCGGCGTAAGGATGACCAGGCTGTAGGCACCTTGAAGCAGCGGCATGACGTGGCGTAATTTCGCGAGGTAGGTCGAGCCAGCGGCTCGAGCCAGCAGGTGCGCGATCAACTCGCTATCGCTGCTGTCAGAGACCGAAGCTCCTTCACGCAGTAGTCGCCGACGCAGTGCTTCAGTGTTGGTAAGGTTGCCATTGTGGGCAAGAGCGAACTCGCCCAGAGTTCCGCGCATGACAAACGGCTGAGCATTCTCGAGCTGGCTAGAACCAGTGGTAGAGTAGCGCGTATGGCCAATGGCACTGTGCCCGGGAAGTCCGAGCAGATTCTGCTCGGTAAAAGCTTGGGAAACCAGGCCCATCTGCCGGTGAAGATACAGAGTGGCGCCGTTGGTGGTGGCAATGCCTGCGCTCTCCTGGCCACGGTGCTGCAGGGCATAGAGCCCAAAATAGGTCACACGTGCCGCATCTTCTCCAGGCGCGTACAGACCGAAAATCCCGCATGCCTCATGTGGGCGGTCAGGCACATCGTCTTCAAATGGATGCTCCAGCGGTAAGATGCCCAGTTGTTGATCTAGGTGAAGGGGCATCTTGCCAGAAGCAGTGGAGCAGCACACTCTAACACCTGCCTTCCAGTCTGGGCCTGTGACTCGTACTATATCCTCATTGAGCTTGTCTCATCATAACGAGCCATTCACGATTTTACCTCATATGGCCCACTGGACACAATGAGACTTGCCCAGGAGACACGCAAATGTCTTTTCTCCTGGAACAGAGTTAGGAGAATACAGTGCGCGAATGTGGAGCGGAACCGGCGGAACAGGTGAAACTGATATGCCAGCCAGGGCAGCGCCTAGACTCATTGGCCGCAGCAGAGCCACTGCTTGCCGTATGAGCGCATAGCTTCGATAACCTCAACCAGGGCCTGCCCCTTCTCAGTTAAGGAATACTCAACCTTTGGCGGTACTTCGGCATAGGCGTGGCGCCTTAGCACATCCTCGTTTTCGAGGGCAGTAAGCCTCTCGGAGAGAGTCTTGGGACTGATTCCCGAGAGGGAACGCTCCAGCTCGCTAAAGCGCTTGGTGCCCGTAGTTAGATCACGTATAATCAACAGCGTCCACTTACCACTGATGATCTCGGCCGTCTTGGCGACTGGGCAGACTATCTGCTGATGGATCGCCTCTTTTAATTCACTTAAGTCACTGATTTCTGCTGTTGATCTCTGCGTCATCATTTCTTGCTCCCCCCGTACGTGCCAGGTGATGGGAAGTCGTTGCACAAATTAGTTTTTACCTTAGAACTTTCCATAGTGTAGTATAGCCCGTACCAGCACCAGCGTAAAGGCCTCTTGCATTCCAGTAAGCTGCCAGTAATCCAGAGTACTGGCAGCTTACTAGTCACCTTACTGTAAGCAACTCTATTGATGCACACCAAGGTTCGCAAAATACATGCCTACTTGCATGCTGAGGCGAAGCCATGCGGACATGGAGACATACAACGACCCCAGTAATAGGCCTCTGCCTTCGAAGGCAGTAGCCCACCACTGAGGTCGTTGTGCGACACCAGCTTCGTCTAACGCTTGGTAGCTCGAGTGGCCTTGCTGCGGGAACCGGCCACTTTGCTGTGCCCATTATGTCCGTTGGCAGCTTTGACTCTCTCTTCAGCGCTAACTGTGACATAACCGCGGCCAAAGCAAGGTGTACACCAGCTCATATATTCAGGGCGCTCACCTCGTACTACCTCAAAGTACAACTGTTGTATCTGAGTCGCAATGGGTCCAAGCTTTCCGGTACCTACTGGCCTGCGATCTACTTCGACCACCGGCGCGATCTGCGCTCCGGTTCCGGTGAGAAAGATCTCATCGGCACAATACAGCTCAGTGCGGTCGATCACACGCTCGCGGGTAATTCGATCTAAGTCACGGCGAGCCAGTTGGATCACGGTATCACGGGTAATGCCAGGCAAAATATTCTCGGTGACTGGAGGTGTCACCAATTCATTGCCGACAACCAAAAAGATGTTCTCGGCGCTACCTTCGCTGACATGCCCCTCGGCCGTCAGCATGATAGCTTCATCGAAGCCATTCTTCAGGGCCTCGGTCTTGGCCAATGCGCTATTGGCGTAGGAGCCTGCAACCTTGGCACGCGCAGGAATCATGTTGTCGTCTATTCGCCGCCAGGACGAGAGTCCACAGCGTAAGCCGGTCGTGGAGACATAGTCCCCCATTGGGACGGCGAAGAGTGAGAAGTCGTCATGCAGATCATGGAGTCTTACACCAATGATCTCGTCGGACTTGTAGGCAAAAGGTCGAAGGTAACAATTCTCACGTAGCCGATTACGACGGACTAGTTCAGCAGAGATCTCCACCAGTTCGTCCACCGAATACGGCAGCGCGATGTTCATGATGCGGCACGAGCGGTGCAAGCGCTCATAGTGCTCACGCGCACGGAAAATGTACGTCTCCTGTGCGTCCTCGTTCCAATAGCCGCGCAATCCCTCGAAGCAGCCAGTTCCATAGGATAATGCGTGAGTCATCACGCCTACTCGCGCCTGATCGGCGGGAATGAATTCGCCGTTCAAGTATACTGTCATGTCAGATCGCTGCGAAAGTGCAGCCGTGTTGGCCACGTTCACATGCCTCCTCTGTGTTGGCGCCTTTGCCGCAACATGGGGAATGGATTCTCCGCCGCAGGCACGCTTTGCCATACGGCCCATCCGGAGCAAGTCACATCAAGCATCACAAGAGGCACATTGCGTACCACATGGTGCTCACAGTGCTCGATAGTGCCAATCTCCACCCCAACGATACGCCTTCTCGGAAGAACGTGTCAAGGTTAAATTCGCATACCGGTGCCGGTATCAAAACGTTCGTTTGCCGGTCGCCGATAGCGCCAGCTCAGTTGCCAAAGCAGCTGTACGGTTAGCCTGGTCGAGAATGGGGTTGACCTCTACAAAGTCCAGGCTGACCATCCCACCGATCTCGGCAACCAGCTCAAGCGCCATATGCGCCTCGCGATAGGTAATGCCTCCGTGAACTGGTGTACCGACACCTGGAGCTTCGCTTGGGTCTACGACATCCATGTCAAAGCTGACATGAAACCCCTTCGTGTCGCGGGAAACCACTTCAAGTGCCTCATGCGTGACCTCGTAGATGCCGCGCCGGTCTATCTCCGACATGGTAAAGACGTGAACGCCGGCCTGCCGCAGCAACACAACCTCTCCCGGATCCAGGTCACGTACCCCGACAATGGCGATCCGCCGCGGATCCACGTGGCGAGGCTTAGTGGAGATTTTTGCTGTATTCACCAAGCGCTGGTCGCCGTAACCCGCCAATGCACCCAGAATCATTCCGTGAACATTACCGGAAGGGCTGGTTTCAGCGTTATTGAAGTCGGCATGGGCATCGAACCAGATGACGCCGATCTCACCCAGCGCGTTAGCGGCGCCGCCCGCCGAGCCCAGCGCAATGCTGTGGTCGCCGCCCAAGGTGATGGGCAACGCAGCCGAAGTGACGCTTTTGTAGATGCGCTCAGCCAATTCGTTACAAGCCTGGACTATCTGATCAAGATACTTAAGCTTAGGATCTCCCGGCACGCGGGTCTCACGTCCCTCAACCGGTATAGTGCCGAGGTCTTCGACTCGATGGCCAAGCATGCGGAGCCGCTCGCTGATACTGGCATAACGAATGGCGCTTGGTCCCATATCCACCCCTCGCCGATCCGCTCCGAGGTCCATAGGGACGCCGATGATATTAATATGCATTACCGGTTACCTTGTGCATCCTGCCAGGGGCTTGCACCATTGCTCCCCCGTTCGGTGCCGATGACCGAGGCACCGCCGGGTAGTATATCGCTCAACCTCTGGGTATGTCCAGCTATCCGAACACACCAGTGCATCGAATCACTCCGGCTATCGGTCGATTTTCTGGATCTGGATGCCGACTAGGTGCACACGATCTTGCCTGGTGCGTCGTCGCCTTAACCGCAGGGATCACGGCACATCCCACGAGTAAGTAAATATGTGCGACATTTTTCTCACCCAAGCGGCGGTTGGTACGTATATCCAAACAATGTAAGCTACTACCGGTTTCTTGCCGATCTGGGGCGAGGAGTTGCCTATGGAATATCTGGCACTGATGAGATATCTAGGAAAGGCCATCCAAAATATCTTGAAGAGGTCCGGCGCGCTGGTGTTGCCAGCCGCGCTGCTGGCGCTGGTATGCGGCGGAGGCGCCGCTCTGCTACTTCCTCATGTTCCGGTGGCGCAGGCAGCGCCAGAGGTAGCTGAAGCGCCTGCCACCAGCAGCCACAACAACCCAGCTTCGAGTGGGAACGGAAGCGCCGGACATGTGACGGTAATCATACTCGACATGTCGGGCTCCATGTCGGAGAACGATCCCGATGGGCTCCGCTGCTCGGCCGCCAACGCCTATATCGATCTCAGCGGACCTGGGGACTTCGTGGGTGTCGTCGGGCTCGACGGCACCGGTAGTGGGGGACCCGATAATTTCGGCGTCGCCGTGGACTGGGGGCTAGCCCCGCGCGACATGTCGACCATCGCTGCCCGCCAGGCACTGATTAACGCCGTCTCACAGAAGAGTAACCAGTGCCGGCCGGATGATGATACACCGACATACGACGCGCTCTCCCAGGCTCTGGCCATGCTGGCCTCTTCCACACAGGGCGGAGCGTACAGCGGCAGCGTCATTCTCCTCACCGACGGCACACCCTATCCCAGCACCAACGCTCAGATCAGCGCTATACAGACGCAACTGGTGCCTCAGTTCAAGGCTCATGACTGGCCGATTGACGCTATCGCGCTGGGCAGCGATCAAAGCTTTTTCCCGTTCCTTAGCGGAATCACCAGCGCCACGTCGGGCACCTTCTACTATGATGGCCGTGGCGTGGTCCCAGGTGTCTCGCCGCTCAACATCGCCCCATTCTTTGTGGATATCTTTCGGTTGCGTAACGGGCGGTCGCCCGGTCCCACCATTGGGCCAACCGAGCTGAACGGCGGAGTAACCGCTCGCAATTTCAGCGTCGGCCAGTACGTGACCGAACTTGACGTGATTGTGCTAAAGGACAACCCAGCCACCACCGTCTCGATACTCGCGCCTGATGGCCAGCGAATTCCGCCGCCAACGGCCGGCGCTTTCGTCGCGACCGACCCGCATTTCGTGATCATATCTCTGGATACCCCTCAGCCGGGCTCCTGGGAAATTGATGTCAGCGGCACCGGTCTCTTTCTCATGGATAGCCTGAAGGTTTCGGCCCTGACCCTGGCGCTCACCTCGCCGTCCAGCAGTGGACCGCTGGCTCTGGGCGAACCCTTCACGGTCTCAGCTCAGCTCTCAGACCAGGGTATACCCATTAGCGGCGGCCATTTCAACCTGATCGGCACCGTCTCATTTGTCGGCGATTCGGCAACTCCCTTTACCGAGGACATTCTGCTGGCGGACCAGGGGGGCAGCGACACCTACAGCGTGCTGGTGACGATCCCGACGTCAGCTCCGACTGGTTCCTATCAGATTGAGGTGCAGGCGCAGTCCGCCACCGAAGATGTGCTGACGGCGCAGTCGGTGATCCGGCTCGACCTCTTCCCCTCAGCGCTCTTGATCGGCCAGCACGGCGCCACTATCAATCCGGTTACGGCGGCAGTCACACAGTGGGACAAGCCGCTGCAACTACTCTATAGCCTTCCCATTGCCAGCTTCTTTAGCGGGTGGCCTCTGGCAGGGATACCAGCGCAGCCTTCAGCGGTAGTCAGGGGACAAGTGGAACTTAACGGCAAACCCTATACCAATGCTACAGTCGCCGGCACCGCCACGCGCGCAGGGACAACCAGGCAGATTCCTGTCACGTTTGTCAACGACGGCGGTGGAGCATTTCACCTGATTTTCCCCTCCGATGCCGACGGCACCTATACACTGGCGCTAACTACCCAGGGCGCGTATGACATCTCCCACGGCGATCTCACCCATGTGAGCCGGTCAGTTGAGGTCAATCTGGTGCCAAATACGGCGGCGGAGCGGCTGCGCGCCTACCTGGTAACCCTGTTCTATCTGCTGATTCTAGCGTTTCTGGCGCTGCTTTTCCGCTACATCCTGGCGCCGAAGCCGCGGGGAGCTATCATCAGCACTCCGGGTGGCGCCGATGAATTTGGCCGCGCACGCCGCCCACAGGCACTCTTTTCTCCCAGCACCGTGGAGTCGGGACAGATGGGGCTTGACCCGGGACTGAGCTTCCGCTTTGCGCGTGGCGGACGAGTCTGGGTACGCGGCACTACGGCACACGACAATTACCGCCAGGCCGGTGGAAAAGTTCCCACAACCTGGTTCTCCGCTGCCAACGCCGAACTCTCCAGCAGCGACGGACGTGTCCGCTACTCTATCGAAGCTGGTGGGCGACGGAACATCAGCGGGAGGCTGGATACCCGATCTGAGCTGGCCAAGCGCATCGTCGGGAGCCGTCCCTCCGGCGGTCGCGACGATGACGATGATCGCAGGCGGAGCGGGCGAGCCGGACTCTTCTCCGCCCGGCGCGGCTCGCAGAAATCCTACGACGATGACGACCGCGGGTCACAACACGCGGCCAGCAAGAGCCGCAGCGAGAGTGGGCGGTCTCGCTATCTTGACGACCAGGACGAGCGTCCGCGGCAGCGGCGCTCTCGTGGCGATGACGACTGGTAGGCTGTCGGGCGAGAGTTTGGTCTCCCCTAGGATTACCGCTGGGTAACGCTTCTCGAATATTGGCTTTGATTTTTGGTTAGGTGTATTAACGCATTGCAAAAAATGCAGGAGGAGTGTTGCATATGGCGACATTTGACTATGCGCAGGCCGCTGAGGAAATTCAACCGCGTTCACTTGTCGAGTCGCAGATCACAGTGCCGTCTCTGAATATCTTCTTGGGCAGCACTCCCGCTTACTCGGCGCTGGAGGCGATGAGCCAGCTGGTCTATATGCCCGAGCAGGATCGCCGTCGCGTGGCTCTGGTCTTCTTGGATATCGATTCGCCTCCAGCGGAGGTGGTGCAGTTTCGCAAGGCCCACCCTGGTGTGCTCAAGGAATTCGACCTAAGGATCAGCATAGCGCACGGCATCACCTACGCCGACCCGCTCGATCCATCGATCGCCGAGCATACCTATATTCCCAATAAGACCCCTGAAGCCTTCGATAATGGCGCCGGCGGTATACGCAACAACGGCCATGTCGCCGCCTGTACCGACCGTGCCAAAATTGAACAGTTGCTCGATACGGCGTTTGCCTCGCTGGGAGCGCTGGACTCTCATCAGAATGCCACACCAGTCAGCGAGATACAGATCAATATCGTCTCGTTCCTGGGCGGCGGCACCGGTAGCGGCGTACTGCCCGACATCGCGGTCATGGCGCGGCATCGCGTCTTGCAGCTCAATCTCAAACACCGCTTGAACATTTTCTGTCTCTTGCCGGAGCGCATTGCCGAGGCCGAGTCCAACGATATAAGCTGGCGCAAGAGCAACGGAACCGCCACGCTGCTTGAATTGATCGCGCTCAGCATCGCCCGCGGCCAGCCGGATGCCAAGGGCCAGCGCGGTCCCTATACCAAGTTCTTGATGAAGACGCCCTACACCCTGCGTGGTGATACTATCGCCAATGAGGTTTTCCTCTTCGGCCAGACCGGCATGACGTCGGCCCAGCAAGCGGCACGCATTATCGGCTTGGATATCTTTATGCGGATCACCAACGCCTCAGGGGTTGGCTTCCTGGAGCGCTCCAAGGCGGTAGATCGCAAGACGCTGGGTAATTACGACGGCAACGGGTTACCAACTATGTTCGGTACCACATGCCCCATGGAGGTCGCCTTCCCGGCGGTGGAAACCGCCACCGCTTTTGCGCAGCTTGCGGCTGCCCAGGTATTGCCCTATCTGCGCGGTGATATGAGCTCAACCACCTATGAACTGAGCAGCGAGGAGATGAGACGCGCTGCCGAGTGGGAGCACGTCCTGGAACCGGCACCACTGCCGCCTTTCAAGGATGAGCAGTTTCAGTCGGCGGGTCGCGCTAAGCTGGACAGCTATGAGGCTCGACTGCGCGAGCAGATCGAGACCGTAACCAACCAGGTGCATGAGGAGGCGCAGGCCCTCGAAGCGGCGGAACTGCGCGAAATCAGCAGCATCCGCAAGGAGTCGCTTGGCGAGCAATTGCGCCGCTTGCAGTCCAGCCAGCGTATCTATAATGCTGCCCTGAATGCGCAACGCGATCAGAATGCGCCTCGCCGCGTGCAGCTGGATCACGTACTCTGGCGGGAGATGCTGCAGGCGTGGCCGGTCATGGGACGGCGTGACCACGCGGTAGCCGCGGTAACCGACGACTTCAATCGAGTACAGAGGCGCAACATCAGGGCAGCGGTCTACGATGAGCGCCACCAACTGCTGCAGCGCCTGCTGAAATACGTGGACGACGAGCTGGCTCGTACCGCGCAGTATCGCCGCCGCCTGGACAGCACCGACGTGACCCGCCAACTTAGCGCGGCCGCGCTCGCCTCAACGGCCTGGCACGGCGAGCTGGACGATATGCATGTGCATCGCCGCCATATCTTTGACTTGCCACTCCTCAAGGGTATGAAGAATCCTGATGGTTCTTCACCGCCGGTACAGAAACTCTACGACCAACTTTCTGCCAGCGTCACCTCCGAGGACCATGCCCACAACTTCTCGGCCTGGCTGGACCAACGCTACCATGACCAGAGCGGCCTGATGGTGATCGATCCCGAGGCGCTGCGCGACCGTCTGGTCCAGTACCTCCGTGATGAATTCTATCTGCCTCAGCTCTATCGGATGAATCTCTTTGATCTGGTGCGCAGCTGCTGCGTCAACGAGGATGAGCGGGAGGATGCCAAAGTCGAAGAGGTGCTCTACACGCACCTGGCGCATATTGGTGGGCTGGCACGTAAGCTGGTGGCATTTGAGGATCAGCTCTGGACCAGCGGTACCACCAACTTGAGCACCAGTCTCTATCTGGGTATGCAGTGGCGCGACGGCAGCCAGCAGCGCATTCTGGAGCGCGCCCGAAACCGTATCGGTACGGTTGCCAGCCAGGGATCGGCTCCAATGCTTTCCAAGGCGCTGGATCCGCACCGCATGCAGCTCGCCTATGGCCAGCACGGCATCAGCCTGGGTACCATTCCCGACTATTTCCAGGAAATCAATAGCAGCATGGGGGAGTTCCTGACTCACGAGCAGGCCTGGATGGGGGACGCGATACATCCCTACGGCAGCACTAACGCTCCGGTATTCAGCTGCGGCGAAATGGAGCGGCTAGTCATGTTGGGGCAGGCCCTGGGTGATCCCCAGGGACGTAACCTGCCACAGCGAGTGATTCGCCAGATCCATAGCGGAGCCGGCAACCGCCCTGGCTGGATGGGCGGAGACGCGACTACTCTGTCCAATGGAGCCGGTGTGGCTAATGGAGCCTATACGACCAACGGCTCCGCGGCTACTGTCCTCAGCGACTATAACACCGACCCTCCTCTTGGCAGCCGACGCCCGTCCTATGGCCGAAACCCGACGCAGTCTCCTGATGTACAATGAGCGAGCGAAGAAAAGAGCCCTCCGGCGCAAGCTTGGTCGGCATGAGTCCCATGAATAGAGGGATGGGGTGAGTACGGTCATACCGCAGCATTTTCGCCCGACTGCTGTAGTCTGCGTTGGCACCGCGGGCAGAGAGATTGGCGAGCAACTAGTTGTACTGTTGCCCAGTCTTGACCCAGCCCGGCGAGCAGGTGTTGCGGTGCTGGCGGTCGAAGATGGCGCGCTGGACAGCGGGGGACGGCCAATCGGCCACTGGTTCGATCCCGATCTGGCGGCTGTTATAGAGCACTCGGCATTTGCTGGAGCTCCTTCACTGAGCGCACCGCCAACCCCTTTGCCGCTTCTCATGGTAGAGGCGTTACGCGGCCAGGATGTGCGCGCGGTGCCTGCGAGCGCGCCCTCACGTCGCGGCGTGCTCGACGCCTCCACCATCACCCGTATTCAGGATGATAGCTCGACGGTTTCGCGGATGTCGGCGGTTGTCTGGATCGTCGCCGCCGCGGAGTCGCCGTTGCTACTGCCAGTAGCCGAGTCGGTACGGGTCGCGATGGAGAGTGAACATATAGAGGCACTGGTACTTCTCGCCCTTGCCAATATACCGCCGCATGAGCCTGAGGCCCATCGCGCTCACGATGATCTCTGCGGTAAGCAGCCCTGGGGGCCACTGCTCCTGGATAACCATGGTGAGAAGCCGCTGGCGGCCTTTGCCTATCTCTTCGAGGCGCTAGGTGAGCAGCAAACATACTGGGCGGGACGCTATGATGTGCCATTCGCGGCGGCCGAGGCCATCTTCGTGATGACCGCCACCGGCATTACGGTCACTCATGAGTTCGAGATGTCACTGCGGCGTAGCTTACCGCGCATGGTGAAATATCCGTATGAGCGTATCAGCGGCGTGGGTGCCTGCCGTCTAACCTTTCCGCGCGCCCAGGCGGAACAATACTGCGGCAACCACCTCGGCGCCCAGCTCATGCGTGGATGGGATCCCGGCGAGACGCGGGAGGAGCCTTCTCCCGCCAGCCTCAAGGACGCGGAGCAGCGCGCGGTCGCGTTTATCTCCGGCCTGAGCGAGGATATACGGGACACTCCGGCCAGGTCGCGAGCCGGTCGACCTTCACCGCCACTCAGCGCCCAGGCGCTGGCACAGTCACGCGGGATGTCGCAAGGGAAGCCCGACGGCGGCCTGATCTTCCGTCACTTTAACTACTCTGAATTCGAGCGCTTCATTAATAGCTACCAGGATCTGCCGGACGTGCTCTCAGCGCAAAATCAGAAGGCTGAGCACGGCTTTGCCCAGTGGCAGGATACTGTGCGCGCCCGTTGGGAAGGCTACGAGCACGAGCGCGAACGCGAGCTGAGCCGCGAGGCCAACGAGCTGATGCTGCGTGGGGCTGCCGGTGTCGCCGAGGCACGTACCTACATGCGGGAACTCAACCAGCTGCTGGCCGTGGAGCAGGATCGGCTGGCGACCAGGCGCGAGAATAGAGAGCTGGCCTATGAACATTTTCTCCGCGAAATGGAAGAACGATCACATGGACCATGGCTGGGCACCGCCACTGCCGGTGGACAGAAGCGGAACTCATCCGGCGCAGAAGCGGTGACCGGCAAGGCTGACGAGTCCCCAGGCAGCGGAGTGGGCCAGACCTGGACTTCGGAGCTGCTGAATGCGCTGACCGAACGGTACCGCTGGGAAATGAGGCGACGTCCCAGCCTGGCGGCGATCGCCGGTGCGATCTGCAGCGTGGTGCCGGTGGGCGTCTTGCTGGGACAGTCGGTATTGCCGAGGCAGTGGTTCGCCAACAACCGGCTGGCAATACCGCTATTGGCAATTCTGCTGATTGTGGTGAGCGGACTCTTCGCCTGGGCGTATATCGCGTATCGCCGCTCTCGGGAGCGGCGGGCGGCGGAAGATTTGCGCCAGCTCTATCGCCGTGTGCATTCGTACCAGTGTGAGCTCTATGAAGACCTACGCCGCGCGGCTCTGTTCTCCGGCCTTCACCACCTGGTGCGGCGCCTGCTGGACCGGCTGCTGGAATGGAACACTTTTCTGGCCAGCGTGGCCGACTTGATGGAGAGCGATGCCGAGTCTATCAGCCAGGAACTCTTCGACGGGGCGATGGGCCGACGCGATGTGCTCTTCGCCAACCGCCACGTGCTGCGCCCTCATGACTACAACCTGAGCCGGTTCGTGCAGGATGTCACTGCCAAACGCAAAAATGAGTCAATCGTCGCCAGCCATACCGCTAACGGCGCGGCGGAGTGGCATCATTCTCTGGCCACAATGTTGCCTTTTTTGCGTGCTGCGCTGCAGGACACGAACCTGCTGGACACCAGTCCCGATGCCTTGAGACATCCGGTCCGCGAGTTCGCGCTAACGGTGATCCGGCCATACCTGAGCGGAGACATGGTGAGCATTGGCGCGGCGCTCGAAGCTATGCCCGCGTTTGAGTCCGCCGGTATATTCGACCGGCTGGTACAACAGGCGGCGATCCTCTACCAGCCGGCGACGCCGCCGCAGCGAAGCAATCTCTTTGTAGCGGCGCGTGGGGAACTTCGCCAGAACATCATGAAAGAGGACCAGGCTGCCGGGTCAGTGCTGCTGCGCATCGACGACGACGAGTGGCTTGGCCTGCTTCGGCTGCAGCCCGGCGGCGCGATTCCGGCTTTCTGGCGTGCCGATTGGGATGCTCACCATAGCAATGTCCCGGCCAGCCCAAGCTGGTACCAGCCGGAGCGAGACGCACTTGCGAACTGATCAATGGAAATGGTAGTAGCAACGGGCTTCACTGCAGAAGAGAGATGAAGAGCCATGACCAGCCCGAGAGATCCAGGCGATTCGATGTTGCTGCCGGATCAAACTGCTTATCTGTCGCCGCCAGATGCTCGGCAGGCTGCGGCGCGGAGCCGGCCGAGCCTGGCTTTGCTGGCGACTCTCTTGTTTAATC
>JBKQTH010000226.1:0-32898 GCA_052143275.1 Ktedonobacterales bacterium
GCCGATCGCAGAGAAAGGCGAGGCATTCTCAGGGATGGTGGTCCGGCGCGCGTATAAAACTGAACTCGCCTTGACGGATCGACAGGCGACCGCCTGCAAGCGGCATGCCGGCGCGGCTCGGTGGGCCTACAACTGGGGCTTGCGGGTCAAGCGGGAACGGTATAAGGCTACCAAGAAAAGCCCGACGGCGTATGACCTGCACCGCGAACTCAACGCCCGGAAGAAGACTGACGTGGCCTGGATGTACGAGGTCTCCAAGTGCGCCCCCCAGGAAGCGCTCAGAAACCTCGATGCCGCCTTTACCAATTTCTTCCGCAGGTGTGCGCCTGCAAGAAGCAAGGGAAGTGGAACGGGAAGCTGGGCTATCCGCGCTTCAAGACCAAAAAGAAGGGACTGGGCAGTTTCCGGCTCACCGGCTCCATTGCCGTGTCGGCGGAGGCGATCATCTTGCCCCGGTTGGGCAGCCTCCGACTCAAAGAGCGCGGGTATGTACCAACCGGTGGCGTGAAGGTGCTCTCGGCGACGGTGAGCGAGTCTGCGGGCCACTGGTATGTGAGTGTGCAGGTGGAGCAGGAGCAGGCGGTACCCGAGAACCACGGACCGGTAGTGGGGGTCGATCTGGGGATCACGCATCTGGCCACCCTCTCCGATGGGACGGTGATCCCCAATCCCCGTCACCTCAAGCGACGCCTCAAGAAACTCAAGCGCCAGCAGCGGGTGGTGGGCGCCGCCGGGCGAGCCACGGCTCGCCCCTACAAATAGCCAGCGGAAGGTATACGGTCCGCTGCCACAGGCGGTGCACCTCACGTTCGCATCCAGGTCGCCTGATTTGGCGCTAGCGGCGCGGCGGCCAGCCGTCGTCATTGCCCCACCCGGAGCCCTGCTGGTCGCCCCAGCCGGCATCTGGCCGTGGTGAGCGCGGCGGCTCGGGGCGCCGGTAGACGCGGCTGCCAGGCGTGCCGGGTGTGCTCGGCTCAGCGGGATAGCCTGGGCGACCGGGGTACTGCCCACCACCGGGCGCATACGGAGCTCCACCCTGAGTGTACGGGCTGCCACCTTGCGGTGCGTATGGTGCGCCGCCAGCCGCTGGAGGATACGCCTGCGTAGGGCTATTATCCCAGCCGGGCGACTGTGGCTGCGGCCAGGTCGGGCCGGCGGGCGGCTGCCGCGTGGGCTGCTTTTGCTGCGCCCAGGGGTCCGCATTGGGATAGCGCGGCGGATACTGCGGGCCGTTGCCGCCGGGCGCGGGTGACTGTGGCGCATAGCGCGGCTGCGGCGCGGCATATCCGCCCACGCCGCCAAAGCTCCCACCGATCTCGGCACGCGGGCGGGCCGTAGCGCCGACCAGCGCGGGCTCGGGCTTCTTCTCACCCACCGAGACGGACTTCGCGACCACCCGCCAGACGAAGGCTACCACGTAGAGCAGGACGCCCACCAGCGCGGCGCCGACATAGACTGGGATGAAGGCCCTACCGAAGTAGTTGAGCAGTACCGTAAATGACGCGGCCTGCGTCGGATAGCGGGTCGTCAAGAACCAGACGAGGCCGATGCCGAGGACGCCGGGAAACGCGCCGCCGATCAGGGCATGGCCCACGGCCGTCAGGCGCTTACCGCCTTTGCTGGTCAGCCCAATCACCAGCAGCAGGGCGAGCGCCAGCCCCCCAAACCAGAGCGTGCGCGTCCGCGCGTCGTCGTGACCCTGCAGGGTGAGTGTCGAGAATGACAGACCCACAGATGAGGCAAGCTGGAAGAGCGGATTATCTGGGAGGTGCGGCACGCTGACACTCTTGCCATTGGGCACATTGACGGTGTTGATAGTCGGCAAAATCGACTTGCCGGAGAGAAGATCGACCACCGGCTGAGGCACGCTGGCATCGAAGATACCGCCGATGCCGTTGTGATAGTAGCTGTCAGCGACGGCTTGATATACAACTAAGGTCGCGGCATCGAGGTTTGCCGCGTTCTTGAGCTTCGAGCAATCCACTGCCACTTTCAGGCCGGGCACAGTGGCTGTCGACGCGCAGTTCTTAGTGATCGAGGTGAGCGCACTCTGACTCAAGCCGCCGATCTGGCTCTTTGTGAGCACTGGATTGATCACCTGAATGCCCACATCAGTCAAGATGCCGGTCGCCGACTCCTGAGACGACAAGAGGTAGAGCGAGGCGTTCCACAGCGCGCCCAAGAGCGCCAGGCCCAGGATGAACGAGAAGATTCCGCGCAGGCTCCCCCGTAACACCATTCCGAAGACTCGCGTAAACATGAGGCCTCCTCGCTCGCTCGAGCGGGCATGCGGCCAGACGCGGCTCCACAGCCTGCGCCCTCGGCTTGAGCGTCAGTGTATGGGGCAGAACATAATCCGTCAATGAAGTGCGCCACAGGTACGGCAGCTCGCAAGCGACCACTCTTACTTTAGCATCTTATAATGTGGTTGCGGCCACTCATCTCAAGGAAAAATGCTCGTGAGCCATGAACTGGCTTCACCTGCGTCAATCAAACAGCCGAGCCTACGGCAGCGTGAACCTAAAGGTCCAAACACCTGTTGGCAAGGGCTGTTCACCCGGCGATGGCGGGATGGAGTCTTGAGTGTGAATGGAAAGTGTCCACTGCCCGTGCTCACTGTAGAGCGAACCTGAAAAGTCATAGACGATGAGGCCACCATTACTCGCGTCGGGTTCCCATGAGGCGGCGTCAAGTGTCTGTCCGCCTGCGGTGAGTAATGGATAAGCATTCATGGCGCTCCCTGTTTTGCGCTGACACAATCATTCTGGTGATCGCGCCCGTATCATAGTTGGTCTCGTTTCCCATCACACCAATTCCATAGCCGAGAGCGGGATAGAGGCGCAGTTCACTCCGGTAGCCTCCGCCTCCCCCGAGATGGTAGCAGACGTGTCTCTCTTCATGTCCATCAAGATGCCATCCCAACCCTATGCGCCCGGACATCTCGCGACCGCTTGTGGAGAACTCCTCGCCGCGATGGTTTCGCTGCGGTATGAGCATCTCGGCAATGGAGGAGGGTTCAAGAAGGCGACGCCCTTGGAAGGACCCGCCACCCAGATAGGCCTTCAGAAAGTTGCCGAGTTCGGAAACTGGCCCCAGCAGCCCTCCATAGGGTGCGCCGTCGATGAGGAAACGGTGAAATGCGGTGTACCCGTTTCGTGTTGCGCCAAAGATGCGCCGATCCACCAGGAACCGCCCGAGTATGCCCATCATACTCCACGAGCGGACGTAGCCAGTGGCAACATCCCGATCCTGTAGATGATCATACGAGAAACCCGTCCGGTGCATGTCAAGCACCTCCAGGATATGCTGTTGGATGTAGTCCGTATACCGAAGGCCTGAAGTACGCTCGATCACCTGGCCCAGAACCAGGTAGCCCAGATTGGAGTAGGCATAGCGCGAACCCGGCTCGAAGGTCAGTCGATGGTATTTGGCAAGGAGCCGCTTGGTAAAGGCATCGAGATTGACTGCCGGTTCTTCGGCAAGATGGACCCAGGAGACTGGGATGGGATTGGCAATCCCTGAGGAGTGACTGAGCAGGTGACGCACCGTGACCTCACGTCCCGAGGGATGATGCAACGGGAAGTCCGGCAGGTAGGCCCTGACTTCCCGTTCGAGATCGACCAGGCCACGTTCGCGCAGTTGCATCAGCGCGGTCGCAGTAAACAACTTGGTCATCGAGCAATACAGGTAGATCGTCTCGGCTGAGGCGTTCGTTCCTTGCTCCAGGTCACTCCAACCATACCCACGTGCAACCACCGTGTCGCCATCTCGAACTGCTGTCACGGCCAAACTGGGTGAAACACGGCGCTCCACGAATGTGCGCATACGTTGCTCAAATTGCTGATCCTGCACCTGTTCCACGCTCGGTCTCATCTTCATATCGAGTGCCTCTCTTCTTCTGTCCTCCAACTTCCAAGGAGGACCTCCAGCGCCTCGTGATAGGCATGGCGAATGGTGCGGACCCCCTCACGACGAGTCGCGAGAGGGACGCCGTAGAAAATGGTCTTCAGGAGAAGCGCCACGGCCTCGGTTTGGAGGGAAGACGGCAGCTCTTCTGCGTGTACCGCTTGCTTGAGCTGCGCAGTGAACAACTCGTCAATGGACTGTGGTTCGACATCTTCGGCGCCTGGCAGGGTGGGAAAGGCCAGGAGACGCTCCGCACGAGTAAGCGAGGACAGGTGTGGTGGTTCCGTGGCATGCGCGATGTAGGCGATGATCTCAAACATCAGGCGTGGATACTGCTCCATCTCGTGCGCTGTGTAGTCGAACACGGAAACGACCGCATCTCGCACAGTCCTCTGCGCTGCGACTGCACGACACTGTAGCGTGACGGGGATACTCCAGAGTCGCATGTAGTAGACGAGCACATCTTCTTTACTGCGAAAGTAGTTGAAGAAGGTCGCTGGCGCTACCTGGGTTAGCTCACAGATCTCGCGCACCGAGATATCAGCGAGTGAGCGCTCCTTCATCAACTGCAGGACCACACTCAAAATCGCGAGCCGCACGCGCGCGAACTTCTTTTCACGGAGGGGAAGGCGCAGACCGACGCCCTCTCCCGATGGGGTGGCATTGAAATGCGTCAATGCCTCGCCCAGTGAAACGATGTTGTCATCTAAATTTGTATTCATATGTAAATATATAGCATACTCTAAAATAAGTGTCAAGACCTCAACCTATTCAGAACGGCCGTCCGTTACGTGAATCCTAGATACGTTACGGCGTTGTCAAGGTCAGTAGGGTATGGTCGAGGCGTAACGAGGGCTTCTTGGGCTGATGACGATAGGCGATGAGACCGCAGACGAGATGGACGAGGAAATTCACGGGGCTACGGTGGCGCGTATGCGAGGGTTTGACAAACATTCTTGAGCTGATCGTGGATCGTCTCAATGAGCGCGCGCTTGCGCAGGAGCAGCTTGGCGGAGAGATCCATCAAGATATGGTTAGTCCCGCTACTGATATATACGCGCTTGGTATCATATTGTATGAATTACTTGTAGGTCATTCGCCTTTTGCTGGTGAGACACCTGACGAGGTTGCAATACAGCTCATCTATGGAACGCCAATAAAGCCAGCTCAATTTAATCCAAGCATTCCACCGGCTCTAGACGACATAATTATGAAATGTCTGGAAAAAGTGCCTAATAAGCGCTTTAGAAATGGGAACGAGCTAGCGAATGCATTTGCACAGCAAGGATTCTAGAGCACGATACACTTTCTATTTGTTTTGTAGAAGCTTCTTGTGGAGGCTACCTAAGTTTCGCTCACACTAACGACTACAAGTGGTCTCATAAATCCCCACGCCTCGCTTGTCCAGGACCGACGGGAGAGCGGCCCTCGCGGAGGCTTGTACGTGCCGCTCTTTGCACGTCGTCAGTCCTCATGCTACGGCTGTTGGCACCCGCAGGATCATGCCTGCGACCGTGGCCAGCCATAGATGGATACTATTGTTTTGTAGCCAGAGCATAGAGGACGTTGGTCTCGATCGCGCGCACGTCGCGCTCCCGCAATCCAGCGAGCGTCGCTTGGCGCACCCGCTCGCGGATATCTAGGCCCAACTGCTCGATCGTCCCCCGATACCCCGAGCCCAGCGCAATCGTCCAAAAATCCTCAGGGGTGCGCAGCACTTGGATCCCATCCTCCGGCACAATCTCCACCTTGCCAATACCGCCCGCTTGCAACAACTGGCTCAGCGCCCCCGGCTCGGTGATGCGATCCCATGGATTGAACACGCGATACAGGTCTGGCCGCTCCCGTTGGACCGCATGCCAGAAGAGGGTGCTGCCTGGCTCGAACATGCGGGGGCCCCATGTGGTGATTGCGAGTTGGCCACCTGGTCGCACCAGGTCCCACAACGCGGCGACCAAGCCCTCCATGTCGGTGACGAAGAAGATCCCGAAGATACAGATGATTGCATCGAACGAATCCGCCGGGAACTCCAGGTGTTCCATGTCGCCCACCTGAAACTCGAGCTGCGCTAGCCCGCGTGCCGCTGCCTTGGCACGCCCCAGTGCAAGGAGCTGGTCGGCAAGGTCTATCCCGAGGACCGCACCTCCTGGCCCTACCCGTTCCGCAGCAGGCAGGGCTGAGGCTCCACTCCCACACGCGACATCTAGGACCCTGGCCCCGGTGGGCAGCCGCATGCGCACGACGGTTTCCCGCCCGGCACGGTCCCAGAACGCCAGCGGATTGTCGTCGAAGTGGTCAGCGGCCGCATTGTAGGTGGCCGCCACGCGGATCTTTTCAGGATGCCCATAGAATGCCGAATGCTCGGTCTGATCTTGCCCCCGCATTTGTCTCCGTTCCTCCTCGCTACTTCGTCTGACACACCGCATATTCGCTAAATTTTTGCACATTCATACCCTGCTGAGGCATGCCACACGTCGGGGTGGCACACATCGGCCAGTTGGGCACGACCTCACGTCTGCGCCTCCCGTCAGTCTCGCCTGCACGAGGGTCACTGTCAACACAGGATGCGGTGGGCTGACCCACATACGCGGTGAGTTCACCCATATGACTCGCTCGATGAGGTTGCAGCTTGCTGCGGCGGCCTACTGGTCGCTCCGCCACGCATATACTCTCGCGTAGACCAATGAAGCCGGCCAACAAACATACAAGCATATTACAAGCCCGCTCATCAAATCTGACGGGGCAGGATGAGGATGCAGCCGAGATGGACAAAGCCCAGGTAGTTGAGGGCGTGGCGCTCGTAGCGGACGGCTAGACGACGACAATTGCCAGAGCCTTGCAAAGAGCCGCTCCACTCTCCACCGGCGCCTATACCGGCGAAGCGGACGGCCACCCTGGGCTCTTGGGGCGAGCCCGACCCTGAGGGTGCGAGGCGATCATCGAGAGTGCCCAACTGGCCCAGCGCGGCGTCCAATCGGTCGGCATCGTAGGCCCGATCCCCAATCAGTCGACGGGGGAGATCGTCGATGAAGCGGGAGTCGAGGGTGGGGCGACGAGGGCAACCTACGCGCGGGCGAAGCGGAGGCGGCACATGCGGCGAGAGGAAGACCAGAACGGTCTGCCATTGCCATGAGCATCAAACCTTTGCCCCGAGTGGCGCGGTCCCACGCACCCGCCCCTTTTTCGCGAGCGCGTTGGTGCCGTCGATGAAACACTCGGATAGATCCAGCTTCCCGCGGTCTTTTAGATCGCGTGCTAACGCCTCCAGGATGCGCTCATACGTCCCGTCGCGGACCCAGCGCTGGAACCGCCGGTGGCATGTCTGGTACGGTGGGTATCGATCCGGTACGTCGGCCCACTGGGCACCCGTTCGTCAGATCCACGGAATACCGCTTCCGCACCTCGCGGCTGCTGCGCCAGGGACGTCCCCGGCCATCGGCTCGCTTGGGCAGGTCGCCGATGAGCGGTTCGAGTACGTTCCACTGTTCGTTCGTCAGATCCATGATGGCTGTATCCTCCTGATCCGATACAGCGTATCACCCATTTATGAGATCACTTGTAGTATCACGGAGCGAGCGACCTCCGCCGGGTGAGGTACCCTCCATTGTCACGATCATTGGCGCTGAACTGGCGGCGCTTTGGTCTCATAGCCAGCTCCTTTGCGGCCATCCTACTCCATTTCGATTCACCTAGCATCCTGACTCAGTTCTTGGGCAGCATCATAGTTATTTATATTACCGTTTTTGTGACAGTTCAGACAGACTTGCCAGGCAAGTGTAGCATTGATATATGGCTAGAAGAATGGGTTGCCACGTCGGTGTCCCACTGAAGGATGAGGGATGGTCGCTGAAGATTTATGACGCTTTCACTCGAGCCGATCGCGGTTGTGGAGTTATTTCCGGAACTGCGGCGCCGTCTCCTGGATCTGCTGAGCGATCTCGTCGCTGAGCAGTGGCGACTCCCCACGATCTGTGCAGGCTGGTCGGTGAAGGACGTGGCGCTGCACCTACTCGGCGGCGACATTGCCAATCTGTCCCGACGCCGCGACGGGATCACCGATAGCCTTGCCGCCTACGCTGCACCCGGTGCGGACTTCTCGAATCACCGCACGCTGGTGGAGGCGCTCAATAGCTGGAATGAGGATTGGGTTATGGCGACACGGCGCATGAGTCCGCGCGTGCTCTGCGATCTCCTCGCCGTAACCGGGAACGCCTTGTATGCCTACTACCAAGGGCTCGATCTCACGGCTCTGGGTGATCCGGTCAGCTGGGTCGGTCCCGCACCGGCGCCTGTATGGCTGGACGTTGCCCGCGAGTACACTGAGCAATGGATGCACCAGGGGCAGATTCGCGATGCGCTAGGAATGGGGGGAATCCAGGCAATCCGTGAGCGCCGGCTGTTCGCACCTGTGCTGGCAACGTTTATGCTTGCCTTGCCTCACGCCTTGCGGCATGTGACCGCTTCCGAGGGTACTCACTGGCGCGTCGTCATTACTGGCGAGGCGGGAGGGGAGTGGTTGGTCGTGCGCACATCTGGACAGTGGGTGCTCCATGCGTCCGCAGCTGGTAGTGAAGCCCCGGCGACGGCCACGGCTACCTTGGACGAGGACAGCGCATGGAAGCTGTGGACACGAGGGCTGGCACCGGACGCGGCAATGCAGGCGATACAGGCTATGGGAGATGCCCGTCTTGCAAGGACACTACGCGATATGGTGACATTCATAGGTTAAGCCCGAGCTCGCCAACGAGTGCCTGGTGCGAGTGGCGTATTTTCGTCGGGAGCACGAAAATACCAGGGTTTACAAGGATGAGTTCTCTTGTCGCCTATTGGACCAGGCGGTGGCCAAGTCGCCCACTAGCTGTCCGTTTGGCGTACCGCCTGCATCTCCTGCTCCAGCGACCAGGTTTGTCCCTGATCAAACGACACGTCCCCCCGCCAGGTGAACGCTGTCGGGGTAATGTTCTCCATTCCTCTCTTTGAGGTAGAACTGGCGGCCTTTGCCCGCGCCGCGGAAGCCAGTCCCAGCAAGCAGATCGTCCTGGTGCTATACCCTCGCAGGATGGCGTAGCAGTCTCCGGTTGCGAGTACCCGAGCACGTGCATCTGCTCTTCCTGCCGCCGTATTCTCCAGAACTCCAACCTGCCGAACCTCTCTGGCCGCTGACCAATTCAGTCCTCATCAATCGCCATTTCGCCACCATCGACGAGCTCGAGGAGGTGCAACTCGCTCGGTGTGCTGCCCTGCAGCGGCAGCCAGCTCTGATCCGGTCGACCACACGTATTCACTGGTGGCCCCGGCAGATTCACAAGCGGCGAGGACCCAGGCGACAGGAGTAGCTTCCGCTCAGCGTACCTCAGGGAGATGACTGCACCAGCCGGAGTAAGGTCGCCACTATCTCCTCCAGACTGGCTCGACTCGTATCAATCTCGACTCCTGCAGCCTGTCGCAATAGGGGCTCGACCGTTTCCACTAACTCCAACACCCGAGCGACTTCGTCGGACCGCTTCCCATACAGATTGGTGGTCCGTGTCGCCAAACGTGTAACGAGGACCTCAGCCGGTGCGCTCAGTAGGACGATATGGTCGAACTGGGGCAGGAATTTCCCCATATTCTGTGCGCATCCGCTCACGAACAACACCTCGGCGTCCTTGGTGGACAAGAGGTCTTGCATGCGATCTTCTCGCCACACCCAGTCTCGATCTCCGTTGACTGACGACACTCCAACACCCGTATCGTGGGTGACCTGCACCCACTCAGAGAACGCATCATCGTCCGCATCTACGGCCTTGTAGCCGCGTGCAGCGAGTTCGCTGGTGACAGTGGACTTGCCAGTTCCCGACATCCCTGTTAGAAGAATGCGTTTCAGGACGACCTCCCTTCTACGGCGGCCCCGTGCTGCTGCAACGGGCAGGCGTGCGTGTGATTCGTATACGTGCGCAGCACGGGCACGGCTATCATACCAGGTCTGTAACAATTCAGCCAAAGCTGGGATAGAGCAGTTGGCCAGTGAAGAGGGACTCTAAAGCTGCCAAGCGTTTGATCCCTTGCTTGCTTAGGGAGGACAAATACCCGCGGATACGCACGAACGCGGTACCGCCAGCGTCGGAGCGGAAGCAACCGGATACCTTTTGCTGAACTTTCAGCATCCGAAGATCTCTTTCCGCTTGGTTGTTATCAAACGGTACGGTGAGGTCACCCAGGAAGGCCAGCACCGCGTCCTGGTCCATAAAGAGCCGTTCGAGCAGGTTGCGGGCCGGCGATTGCTTCTGCCGTCCCTTCTGGTGCGCCGGTCGCGGCGGAGGGGGATTGGCCGCCAAGCCCATGGCCAGTAGTGCTTCATACCGGGCGACGAACCGGTCCCGTTCGGCCGGCAGGAGCTGGGGGGCGCCGACGGCGCGTGCCTGGTCGGTGGCCGCCTTCATCTGCCGCAGGAGGTCCTTGAGCTCTTTGGCCCAGGGCTGGTGGTACTGCTCCTCGAGGAAGGTCAGCTCGCGCAGATGATGGATGTTGCAGAGGGCATGCCGGCAGGCGGTGTGGGCCCGATAGGGTTTCCAGCCGTCGTGCACGCTCACGCCCCGAAAGCGCGGCAAGATGCCGATGGCGGTGGTCGCCGCGGCGCCCCGCTTGGGGTGCAGACCGAAGTGGGTGAGCCGCTGGGTGCTGGCCACGTGCGCCCACGCCAGGCGCCCCGCCTGGCGGACCCCGGTCTCATCGCTGTGCAGCACCGCTGCCTGCGACAGCGCCGCCTTGATGGCCGCTTCCACCGGCTCCAGCGCCGTTGCCGCCTGGCTCACCCAGTCCACCACTGTCCCCACCGAGAGCGCCGCACCCAGCAGATCCGCGAACACCTCGCGCACGCGCCCGTAGGGCACCAGCTGCTGCTCCACCAGATAGACGGCGAGCGCCCGCAGCCGCGGGCCATATTGCACCCGGCTGGGCACCTCGGCGGGAAACGCTGCGGCCGTCACCGCCTGACAGGAGGGACAGCGCACCTGCAGCGCCTGATGCTCGGTCACCACCAGCCGGACGGGCGGCAGTTCGTGGACCTGGCGCCGCTCCCGCACCACTACCGCAGCCTCCAGGGGGAGCACGCACTGACAGCTCATACAGGTCGTTGGCCGATGTGCCACCACCGCATCCGGGGTGGCCACCAGCCGCAAGGTGTCGCCGCGGTGACCAATCTGTCCCCCAGGCTTCTTGCCACTCCGGCGCCGCAAACTCTTCGTTTTCCGCGCCAGTCCGTCGCTCGATGGGGGCTTGCTGCTGTTATGGCTGTCCTTGGCCAGGCGCGCTTCCAGCTCCTGCACCCGACCCGCCAGCCACACGACCTGCTCCCGCAGCAGCGGCAGTTCCCGCACCTGCTCCCGCAGGACCGCGTTCTCGGCTTCCAATTCGGCAAGGCGCGCTTCCTGATTCATGGCTCTATGCTACACTACAGCGCAAGTCGGGCTGAATGGTTACCCAGGTCTGTCCCAATAGATGTCTATGAGCGACGGGTAGATGTCTATGAGCGACGGGGCGCCCAACTTCCGGAGCCTGGCTCGACCTTGAACCACCACAACCCAGGCCAAGCTGGTATGACTTTCAACAGACGCGTCGCTGGCTGGAGGTTGGCTGCTTCGATTGGAGGTGGTCAGGCTGTCCTTCGCCTGGAGGGCCCGCTTTCGCCGCCTGGTCCGCGACTACGAGCGGCTGCCGACGATGCTCGCTGGGCTGCGCTTCATCGCCTTCGCCCGTCTCGTGCTCCATCACACCAGCCCATCCACCCTGCGGCCACAACACACCCTAGGAGATCATCGTTGCGAGGACGTCACGCCACTGGTGGAAGAAGAGCGCGAGATGGCCTACTTTGGGCACAAACGTCACCTGACAGCGGCGTAGCTTTGTCGCGAGGAAATATCCCACAGTTGGCGGCACTAGAGTGTCGGACTCACCGTGCCAGAGGTGAACCTGGGGAACGATCTCCTCAATGCGGAGTCCCCAGGCCCGCGTGAGCATTCTCCCTTCCCAGGCATGGCCGCGCGCGCCCTGTCGATAGGCTTCGCGTACGTTCTCCACCTCCATCGCGCGCCAGGCTGCGCTCTCCCACACGGCACGATCAGACACGTCAAGTTGCGCACTTTGGGCAGTAAGCGTGGCCTCAGGATGCTTCAGCTCCGCGCGAGCTGACCAGCTGTAGACTCCGCGTAGGACCGCAAACGGCAGCGCACGGGTCACCGCCAGCGCGATACGGTTGTTCTTAGCCATACCCGCGGTCGCGTCCGGAGCATCGAAGGGGGCGGCGGAGGCCACCAGCCCCACATGCGTGAGCCGATCCGGGAGCTTGGCGGCACAGGCCAACGCGTGGGGACCTCCGCCCGAGAGCCCTACGATGGCGAAGCGGCCTATGCCCAGAGAGTCGGCCAGTTCGGCCACATCTAGTGGCCAGTCCACCAGCGTACGTCCTGGTTGGAATGTCGAGACCCCATAGCCCGGCCGATCGACGGCAATCAAACGCACGCCTAGCGAGGTCGGGATCGAAATATCAGGATGGTGATAGAGACGGCTGCTAGGCGTACCATGGCAGAAGAAGACCGGGCGCCCCACCGGATCACCATACTCCAGATAGCTCAGGATACGCCCATCGCGCAGCGTGAACGTGGCATCAGACCTGGTCGCTGTGTTCCAAGACGACATCATCGCCTCCAGTGCAATACCTCACCGCCCTGTACAAAAGGGCGCATCTGGACAGCCACATCGGGCAGAGCGCTTTGTTCCACGTCATCCACGGCGTGCCGCATGAGCTGGACATCCATCATCGCCTGCCACCTCTGCTATCATCTGCACGAGTGCACACGTATCGTCTCGAACGCCTGCACGATCTATTGTACGCCTACATGCGCGACACGGTGTACGGTACGACCGAACTGGAGGAAGATCTCAGGACCGGATTTGCACGGGCATCTTGTGCCGGGCTACTCTGGGAACGGATTTAGGACGTGCCCTCTCGCTTGACCAACCACGCCCGAATGGAATCGGCATGCCCTTGATAGTGTCCGGGATCGAACAAGATTCTCCAGGGTCGCCAGCCCTCGGGCATCGCCGCAAAACGGCTTGGATCATTCAAGTCCTCTTCCGAGAGGGCCGCTACCGCCTCTACGTACAATGAGAATAGGTGACGGGAGTCAGCAAGTACTTCGCGCAACTCACGGCGGCGATTCTGCTCGAACACGGCGGCATTACGCTCATTTTCCGGCAATTGCCAGAGCTCGGATCCAACCACCGCGCGGGCTTGAGCTACCCCAAGGCTTTCGCGCTCGCCCCAGGTAATATGCGCGATAACATCCTTGATTGACCAGTCCCCCTCCACCCCTGGCTCGGTCATCCACGCTTCAGGTATGGCATTGAGCAGAGCCTCCCATTGCTCCCGAGCACGCTGGATCATGCCGAGCAGTTGAGTCTTGCTCAAGTAGCCGTTCATAAAATTCGTGGGCCGGACACTCATCCCCGTCAGGGATAGAGAGGAAGGCCCGCTCTCCCTTCTGACCGGTGTCAAAACTGCGGCTAGAGAATAGCGCGTTCACCATCGCCATCATGCTGGTAGACTTGCCGCGCTTGGATCCTCTACCTGACGGCGCTGGCCGCGATGTCCTCAGCGGGTTGGTCCAAGAAGCGGTGAGCAAACTGGACCACGCGGTACACGTCGGCAAAGGTCGTCACCAGGCCCACAGAGACGCGCACAGCGCCGGTGCTCTTGGTGTCGATGCAGCGGCGAAATTCGTCGAGCGCGAGCCGTTCGGTATGGTGCACGAAGCACATAGAGAGCTCTTCGGCGGAGATGCCCAGCGCCAGCTCGCCCCCACCCGGGTTACAGAAGCAGCCGGTACGCAGCGAGATGTTTTCCTGATTCGCGCGCTGCTCCACCAGCCGGTGGTCGATGAAGTGTCCGCTGGGATCGTAGGCGTTCAGCGTTACTGTGCCTCCCCGCAGCGCTGAGTCCACCGGCCCATACACGTGAATCAACGGCACGCCGCTGCTGTGGCGGAGCGAGGTCAGCGTATACAATAGCCAGTCAGTAAGACAGTACACGCGGGTGTGGATGGTATCCAACCCGATCGCTGCGATGTGCCGCAGCCCGATCTCCACCGCCGGCAGCGCGAGGTAGTTCAGCGTGCCGTCTTCGAACGCCTCGCCGCCCTCGTGCAGGTAATAGCGATCGCCCTGCACCGATGCGACGGTGATTGTGCCGCCGGCGAACCACGGCCGATGCAACTTTGCCAGTGCGGACTTGCGCGCAAGCAGGCAACCCACACCGGTCGGATAGCCGAACATCTTGTAGAACGACAGGGTGACGAAATCGGGATGCCACTGAGACAGGTCGAGCGTGTTGGTGGGCACGAACGCCGCGGCGTCCAGCAGCACATCCCAGCCGCTGGCCTGGGCGCGCTCGATCCACTCCAGTGCGTGCCGTACGCCCGAGAAGTTCGACTGCGCGGGATAGGCGAACAGGTTGTGCCCATCCGGACGCGCCTGTTCCAGATGGCCAATGAGTTTGTCGGCATCGATATACATGTCGGGCGGGATAACGGGCGCGTAGATGATGTGAGCACCCTTGGCGCGGGCGAACTCACGGATGCCGTTGACGGAGTTGTGGTTATCGAACGTCAGCAGATAGCGGTCGTCCGGCCCGAACGGATAGGACTCGCCCACCAACTTGAGCGCGCCGCTGGCGTTCTGCGTAAAGATGACCGCGTACTCATCCACGGACGCGTGGAAGAACTCCAGCACATACGCCCGCGCCTGCTCGACGAGCTGGGTCATCACGCGCGAGGTTGGATTGGTGGAGTGCGGATTGCCCAGCACGTGCGTAAGCATCAGATCCATGTGCTTACGGACCTGGGACTCGGCGTAGAGGCCTCCGCCCGTGTAGTCCACGTATACCTGCGCAGTGCCATCCAGGCGCGCATAGTCACTGGCGCGCAGCTCGTCCAGGCGATGGGTAGTCGCGTAGTCGGGATAGGACTGCTGGAAGGCGGCCTCGGCGTCGGCGAGCGGCAACAGCGCCGGCCGCTGGCTCCCGTGCGATTCGCGCTGATGGAGACCGCTGGAGGAACCTGCCTCGTGAGTGGCTGACATATGCACCTCCTCCGACGCGGGCACACCGGCATCTATGAGCGAACACTGAAGCTTGCGCTGCGACGATGGCGCCCGACATCCAGCCACGAATACATTCGAGCTGCCGCCACGACAGCGACGATCTGCCCGTAGGGCGTGTAACCCGCAAGCCCGCGCATGCAAAGGAACGGCTACCAGTATAGCCATCCAGTCTGCACATGTCAATCGAGCTGCAGGCCTACATCAACCTACCAATGTTCGTCACCTCCGTCAACCTGAGCAACGACAGCCCGCCGCATACTCGTTCAGTGACATTTGCCGTCCCTTGGCAAACTATCTTTGTACAGTTGCTTTATCTGCACCGTGAGAGCCTTGATCATAGGCTGTCGGATGGGGCTGCGCCGCGTGTTCTCGTACAGTTTCTGAGCTCGACTTGAGACTATTCGGGCCCTGGGGTCATGGTAACGGGTGATTATTTCTGCTCGTTGTATCTTGATGCCGGCTGATTGCGTCCTGAGGCTCCGCTAGCTTGGAGGACTGGAGCATCAGGACAAGCAAGCTAGCCCAGTCGATGTGCGCTAAAGGTCATAGGAGTAGGAGGTGCGCATGCGCACAGCAGGCCAGATCAAAATGGGCGCGTAGCCAACAGAAAGAGACCTATTGCTACCAAGATGTAGACGATTACTTCCAGGGCTCCTAAAATGACTCCAGCAATGGCGTAGCCTATGCTAGCTTCCCCTCCAGGATAACGTCTGGCTCTGACTAGGGCAATGATCCCGGTAACGAGCGCAGTTAAACCAGCGATGGCGCTGATAGCGACCAACGTAAGAACAAGGATCGTCTGAAGGGTGGGGTAGGCCTCGAGGGTAAGCGGTGAATACGTGATGAGCCAGTCGAGCGCGATCGCAACCGGGGAGACAATGCCAGCCCTAAAGCTGGTGAGCGCCGCCCCATTGCTGCCGGAGGAAGTCGCTTTCGAAGATAGTGACATAATATGGTCCTCACGTGCATAACGGCAAGCGACCATACTCGTTGCCTTCCAAGCCGGAGTTTCGAGAGTAAGCGCCTGCTTGGTAAGGTGTAAAGGTGAACGCCTGCTTAACTCTACTAATAGGATACCATACGGACCTACCGATTCCGAACGTGTTCTGCCGTATTTACAGAATAGTTGTGCCACTGCACGCCGTGAGAAAACTCCAGCCTAACGTGAGAAAAAGTCCTCATTGGATTCCCAGTGACTGTTCAGCCCCAGTTGCGCTGTAGTATAACATAGGGACATGACGCCAGATGAACGGATCGCCGAGTACAAGTGATCTCATAAATGCGTGATATGCTGTATCCGATCAGGAGGATACAGCAACTATGGATTTGACCAACGAACAATGGACCGTACTCGAACCGCTCATCGGCGACCTGCCCAAGCGAGCCGATGGGCGGGGACGGCCCTGGCGTAGCAGCCGGGAGGTGCTCAGTGGCATCTTATGGATTCTGCGGACCGGGGCCCAGTGGGCGGATCTGCCGGATCGGTACCCACCATACCAGACCTGCCATCGGCGCTTTCAGCGGTAGGTGCAGGATGGGACGTTCGAGCGCATCCTGGAAGCACTCGCCCGGGACTTGAAAGAGCGCGGCAAGTTGGATCTGTCCGAGTGTTTCATTGATGGCACCTTTGTGGTCGCCAAAAAAGGGGCGGGTGCGTGGGACCGCGCCACTCGGGGCAAGGGTTTGATGCTCATGGCAATGGCAGACCGTTTTGGTCTTCCTCTCGCCGCTTGTGCCGCCTCGGCTTCGCCCGCGCGTAGGTTGCCCTCGTCGCCCCACCCTCGACTCCCGCTTCATCGACGATCTCCCCCGCCGGATGATCGGGGACAAGGGCTACGATGCGGATCCCTTGGACGCGGCTCTCTTGCAGATGGGGGTTGAGATGATCGCACCGTACCGCCGCAATCGCACCCGTCCCAAGACGCAGGATGGCCGCCCGCTGCGCCGCTACCGGCGCAGGTGGAAAATAGAGCGTCTCTTCGGCCTGGTTGGGAAATTTCCGTCGCCTGGTCGTACGCTATGAGCACCACGCGCGAGAGTTCCCTCGGCTTGGTCCATCTCGGTTGCATCCTCATTTTACTTAGACAGGCTTGCTGAGAGCACTCCTAGACAAACATCTCCCTTACTGGCAGAATGAGATCTGGTCGCTTTCTGTATGAGAGGGAGATGCGGAAGATGAACGTGTACGCGGAGCCTCTGCGCCCAAACCGATTCGCTCTGCAGCTGGTGCGACCGTGGGTGTCACGCCTTATCGCGACGCTGGGCGTAGTACTCATGACGGTGGGACTCTATGTGCCCATCGCCGATAGAGTTGTGCTCGTACACAGCAATCCGGTCAGCCGCTACTCACAGACGTGGGCTCTCACGAATACCGTCGCTGCTCCCTTGGGCCCGCTTCATCTTGGACATCTCTTGCTCCTCATAGAACTAGGGTTCCTCGCGGCGTTCTCCGTGCTCACCCTGGGTGGCCTGGCGCTGATCCCCCTGCTATGGCGATCACTGTCCCCACAGAGAGCCGCAGTGCTGCGCTGGACCTATGCCGTCTGGCTGGTGCTGCTGACCATCCTCGCGGTGGCCAGCTTGCCGGCGTGGCGGCAGTTCATGTTGCAACCGCCCCCAGGACCACCGCTCGCACTGAGTACCTTGCAAGCGTCGTATCTATTGCCAGGCGCGCTCATCTTTCCGCTGGGCATGCTGCTCTCCGGTGCTGCGCTCGCCCTCCTGCTCACCGAGCCACTGCCGGCGCCAGCCTCTGCAGCGACGCGCCGCACGGGCTGGTGGTGGATTGCCACGTTCGCACTTACCCTGGGGGCGCTCGTCTGGGGCGTCGGCTTCTACCTCATGCCTGAGACCACCACTGCAGCGTGTCCGCCCCTCATGTTCTCGGTCACCCAGCTCGCCCATGGTGCCTGTGCTGGGCTTGATTCCGATCAAGTGCTGCACGCTGCCTACTCTGCTGGACTAGGCCCCATCGCCCTCTTTTTCTTTACCGCGGGCAGCAATTTTGAGTTCGTGGTTGCCGCGGCGTGTATCACGACGTTCGGCGGGTGGACCCGTCAGCTCTCCGTACCGGCGCTGGCCTGGCTGGTGGCGTGGCCGGTGCTTGCAGTCGGTGTGGCCATCGTTGCCCTGCAGGGGGTGGGTGTGGTCGACCAGCACGGCTTCAACCTCACGGTCGCTACCGGCGCTGACTGGCACGTGGCGCCAGGGATGGTCGCGACCTTCGTCGGAATCGGCCTCGTCGTGTTGGGGCAGATCGGCCTGTGGGGCGAGTTGGTGAGGCATAAAGGAGTTGGCAACACACAGAAGAGCACATCTCAGCACGACCTTGACGACACTGTACGGCGCCCGAACTCGCAAACCTCAAATCATTTATGAGATGGCTTGTAGGCACATGTTCACCATGAGGTGCTACGGATCCCAGGTCGATTTGAACGAGCCGAAACCTGTGGGTGCGCGGCTTCGTCTCCGAGACCGGTGCCAGCGGAGATCGCGTAGCAGCGCGCTATTTGTTGTAGAGCGCTTGAAAGGCCGGGATGTCGCGCGGTGAGTCCAGGTCGGGGTCTTTCTGCGACCACTCCACCAGTGCTGGGACCAGCGGCAGCGCCTCACCGACCGCCGCGATGGCCCTCGCCGTCTCGCCGTTGCGCGCGTAGGAGCAGCCGAGGTTGTACAGCGCGTAACCGTAGACCGGCCAGTGCTGCCCCGACAGCTCGCCGATCACCTGGACAGTGGCGCGCTCCTCCGCCTCGGCGCGTGCGGTATCGCCACGCTCCCGGTAGACCTGTGTAAGGTGCTCGGACGGATGCTCCATGTAGTCGGCCACGAAGCGATCAGAGCGGGTGAACTCGCCGCCAGACGCCGACTGGTGCGGCTCGGTCAGTTGCGCGTCGGTCAACTGCCCAATGATCTGCTTCGCCTCACCGAAAAGCTGGTTGGATTCGCCGATGACCTCGCTCCAGGGCGTATGCTGATGTTTGGCGAAGTTGCGCTCGTTCTCAAGGTCTTCGTCGATAGGCCTCGGCGGGGCCTCTACGCCATCTCGCAGAGCGACCAGCTCTTCCAGCGAAAGGTTACGCCAGAAGTTCAGATGCGCGATCTGGTCCTTCACCGCCCAAGGGTCAGACTCGCCTATCGCCGCCTTCTCCGCGTCACTCAACAGCGCCACCAGCGCCGCCTGATCCGCCTCGGCGCGCTCGATCACCGCGATCAGCTTGCTCTTGATGTCACTTGCGCCAGATGTCATCTATTGTTCTTCATTGGCTCAGATCTTCTCGTCATCAAGACGACGCAACCGTTCACCTTTTTACCATACGAAGCTGGAGATGTCACTATATGGAACGCCGCACGCTGTTGAGCCTACGGCGGCTCAGTGGCGTGCGGCAAAGGAGGCGCAGGCCGGCGTCTTTGGACTACATGGCGAGATACGGCAGCACTGCTACCCACGCGTCGACACTCACATCATGGAGGGAAATGCGCAAGTACGCGACCCGATCCGCATTCTACTAATCCTCAACGTCGAATCTTTGGCAGGCTCTTGGCTCAACTTGACCTGCTCTCTGCCCACGCTTACACTGGCACAGTGCCTACAGGAAGCGTGGAGACTCTGATGCGCGTACTAAACAGTACATTCGCACCGGCACAAACGACAGCAAGGGAGGGCCTGTCTGACGAATCATACGCCGTCGCATTACATCGTTGTAGAATAGCTCTCTGCTCCTGCGTCTGGTCGCCCGCTTGGGGCAACAAACTACAACGATATGGTGGGACGCGGTATCAGCCTTCCCAGACACTCTGCTAGCCAGCAAATTTCCTCTCCAGGTCGGGTACTGCAGGTTACCGCTTGTGTCATAGCTGGAAAGAAGTGCATCTGTTAGAGATGGTACATCTGACGAAAGGAGAGTTGGTCATGGTGCAACAAGTCGCAGGTCCCTCACTGCAGGGAAAGGTCGCGTTGGTTGCGGGAGCAACGCGCGGAGCTGGGCGGGCAATTGCCATTGAGCTCTCGAGAGCGGGAGCGTTTGTCTATGCCACCGGACGGAGCAGCCGGCGAACAGGTCCGTCAGAACTCGGTCGTCCTGAGACCATCGAGGAGACCGGCGACATGATGCGGTCGGCTGGTGGTGAGGGCAGTGCCCTCTGCGTTGATCACCTCGATCTGGAGGCGGTAGATGCACTGATTGCCCGTATCGAGGCTGAACGCGGCCGGTTGGACATCCTGATCAATGACATCTTCGGCGGGGACAAGTTTATGGAGTGGGATAAGAAGCTGTGGGAACACGACCTTCCCGGCGGACTGCACATGCTGCAGATGGGGGTGCACACCCACCTGATCACCAGTGCCAAAGCCCTTCCGCTCATCCTGCGCACTGGTGACGGATTGGTCGTGGAGATGACCGATGGGACAGCGGAGTACAACAAGGATTTTCGTCGGAATGTCGGCTTCTATTATGATCTGGTTAAGGCGTCAGTGGGACGGATCGCACTCGCCTTAGCTGCTGAACTCGAAGAGGAAGACTGTACTGCCGTGGCGGTTACGCCAGGTTGGTTGCGTTCGGAGAAGATGCTGGAGAACTTCGGCGTGTCAGAGCAGAACTGGCGTGATGCCCTGGCGAGCGAGCCGCATTTCTGCATCTCCGAGTCTCCGACCTACGTGGCACGTGGTATCGTCGCACTGGCCGCCGACTTCACAGGACGTCGCCAGTATGCCGGGAAAGTACTTTCCAGCGCGGACCTCGCCCGAATCTATGGTGTGACCGATACTGATGGAACCCAGCCGGACTGTTGGCGATATGTGGTTGAGGTGCAGGATCCCGGCAAACCTGCCACCGAGGTGGGCTACAGATAGCTGCCCAGCAGCGCGATGACGAACTCATGCTCTTATATGCTGTCGCATGAAATCGTTGAAGTTGAAGTTTCACCATAGCCCAGGGCAAGCCACAAAAATACGGCACCCAGTTTGTTGGGGACAGCCGCGGTTGGCGTTTGTGGCCTGTTGATCCACAGACCTCCGACATCGAGCGAGCCTCTAACAACGTCCCCGCTTTGCATGAGCAAGTCAAACAGGCTGATATCTTGACACAACAGCTCGGTGTCCCCAACGGAGAAGGCTTTCGCAGAGGTGACAACCGCCAGTAACACGCAGCGCATCCTCGTGTTGTAGACCCTGAGGATGGCACGACACATCCACCTTCAACCGCCGTGTCACCATCCGTAAGCTGGAACACCACTACCGCACTGCTCGTAACCCAACCGAGCGGAGTCGTTGGAATTTTCTCTGGCTCTTGAGCCGTGGCTTTACGGCAACGACGATTGCCATGGTTACGGGCTACTCTGCGTATTGGATCGACCAGATTGCATGCCGCTACAACCGCGAAGGACAAGGGCGGAGTACACGATCGGCGACATCGTCCCAAGACGGGCACCCTGCTGCTCTCGAAGGATCGTCAGCGGGAACTTCACAACGCTCTGACAGGACCTGCACCGGGCGGTGACCATTGGTGTGGGCGTACCGTGGCCACCTGGATTGGTGAGCGCCTTGGCCGACATGTCCCACGCCAGGCAGGCTGGCGCTGGTTGCTGCGGCTCGGTGCGCGGGTGGCGCAAGCTTCGTCCGCGGCACGTCTCTGCAGATCCCATGGCACAACGCGATTTCAAGGATCGTCTCCGTCCATTGGTACAACAGGTAGCAGCCGCGTTCCGTCGCAGTCATCTGGAACTGCGGGCTGTCGATGAGCATCCCATAGGCCTCAAGCCTGTGCTGCATAAAGTGTGGACGCTCGATGACCAGCGCCCCGTTGCTCCTGCCGAGCATCGTTTCGCCTGGCGCTACCTCGTTGGCTTCGTCCATCCGGCGTCAGGCCGAACGATCTTCCACCTGGCCAAGCAGTGTGAGCATTGCCCTGTTTGAAGCGGAGCTCGAGGCGTTCGCTGCAGAGGTGGGTGCCGGTCCCCGCAAGCAGATTGTTCTGGTTCTGGACCGGGCAGGCTGGCATATGAACGTACATCTCCGGGTGCCCGAGCATATCCATCTGCTTTTCCTCCCGGCCTATTCGCCGGAACTCCAGCCCGTGGAGCATATGTGGCTGCTGACCAACACGGTCCTCGTCAACCAGCATTTCGCCACCATTGGCGAACTCGAGGACGTCCAAGCGGCGCGAGTCGTCGAACTCGGCCGCCGACGTGATCTCGTGCGGTCGGCAACACTGTTCTCGTGGTGGCTGGAGCGCATTCACCGCAAGCATGGCCAGCACGTTCGACCAACCTACTAGCGCTGTCTCTTCCGTTTCCCGCGTTGTTGTCGCGTCCGACGGACGGCGCGACGCCAGGCACCCAGTTGTTTGACAACCCATTTGTCTGATGCGTGAAAGGTCCAGCAGCAACAGATCAGCCATGATCCACCGGGAAGGGGATGGATCACCAGACCAGCAGCATGGCCACGCCATTCTCCCCAGCCATGGCAGGCTAGACAGCACGGAACATGTCCGGGTGGGTGAGAGAAGCGGTAGCGGGTGACACCTGCGTCATGCAGATCCTGGCAGGTGAAATAGCGGACTCCATACGCATCGATCCACATCCAGGGCATGCGCGTGGGACATGTTGGGTCGTCGCGCCCCACCCCATGCTCACAGACCGCTGTACTGACTTGCGTGTCGTGAGCCTGCTCATCCTGCCCGTTCTCGACTCTCCAACGGAAGAGGCTGACATCAGAACTCTAAGCCATATACTACAACAGTTCACTCTACCGCCGTATCACTTCTCTTCATGCCTGTCGGTTGGTCGAAGACGCTTGCCACTGTTGATAGTGCTCGTAGGTGTACTCAAGGAGGGCGAGAGTATTGTTCACCGCGTCCTCCGGTTCATCATCAGTGGCGTGCTGCCCGGTTGTTGCGCGACCAATCAGTCCGCTCCAGCGGGATGGGAGCGTGCGCTCCACCCAGCGCGCCGCCGCTGGCTTCGACGCGACTGAACCGGTTTCGAGCGTGTAGAGCAGGCGACAGAGCGTCAGCACCACAAACGTGTGATTGTCTGGTTCTCTCAACCAGGCTACCCACTCCTGGTCACGGTGAGCTTGCTCTCGCCACCGCTCGACAATGGCCGCCGACGCCTGACGCAGGTCGTCGGGATTGACGGGGTCCAGCAGCGAGCGGGGGTCTGGGCCGCTGAGCACGACTCCATATTCACGAAACGTGTAGCGCTGGATCGGCCATCCGCTCTCAAGTGGCTCCAGCACGAGGAGCCCGGGCCATTCCAGAATGGGATAGCGGGCAGCGGTCGGAAACGACTCCCGCAGCACATCCTGGGGAATGTAGACGGCGTCCAGTCGTGCCGCCCATGCAGACGCGCTGTGGTCAAAACGCCTATGCAGTTCCCGAAGCGAGGCGAAGATCTCATCCGAGAGCGTGCCGGCAGTGACGATGACGAGGTCGAGGTCGCTCTCCTGCGGATGAAAGTCGCCGAGCGCGAGCGACCCCAAGAGGTACATCCCCCGCAACTGAGCACCTAGGATGGCTTGTATGCTCGTCAGCAGTTCATGCACCACCGCGTTGACAGCGGGATAGGGCGTTGGCTGCTGCGGTGACGCACCGGACCCGAGATGGTGTGACATACCTGGTGCCCCCTTCGGCGAATCGTTCGCTGCCCGCTCATTGCCATCCTGGGGAAGCGGCGCAAACGGGATGACTGAAGTCACAGTATAGTTGAGCGACATATCATTCAGATATCTCACCCGTTCACCTACGCCCGTTGACGGACCAACTGGGCGGGCGGTTGGACTACGGCCAACCGTTGTTGCTGCTGCACCCACTCCTGGTGTCGCCTTGCCAGGAGCGCTTTCATGGCCTTGCGGTCCGCACAGTCCGCCAGCTCCTGATCGCCGAGACGACTGGCAAGGTTCTCTGCCGCATTCACATCGGCATGGTTGGTGTGCCCGCAAACTACACAGCAAAACGTTTGCTGGTTGGGACCGTTCTCATGGGCCACATAATGACAGCAAAGACATTCTTGCGAACTGTAGGCGCTCTTGACCTTGCGTGCCCGGATGCCTCGCTTGGCTGCGCCCCAGGCCAGTTGCCTGGGGATATGGGCCAGGTTTGAGGCGTACAGATACGCATTCATCCGGCGTGCCTTGAAGCGCATGCCCGCCACGTTCAGCCGCGAATCCGGCAAACTGGACATCCGGGTGGTCGGCATAGAGCTGGTTGACGGCACGATTGATCTCCTGTAGAATACTGCAACCACTACCATGCAATCGCTGGCGTTTTGCTTGCTGCGAGATGTCGCTGGTTTGCTCCTGGCTGACCTCCCTGTGTTTCCTCATCTTATCCCCCGCTCAGTTCCCGCAGTGGAGAAACACCAGCACACCCGCAAGTGTTAGTATCTCTGGTGGCCCAAAGCTCGCGATATGTTGACCCAATTCCTCAGTAACACAGAAACTTCATCATTTCACCCTGCCATGGTCAGGATTCGGCGTGTGCTCGGTGAAATTAACTTGACACGAGGGGCAGCCCAAGCCGTACACAAATGACTCGAAATGGATCCAACTTCTTGCGTGTACTAACAGCCACTGGCAACCACAATTTCCGCAAGGTACAAGAATCTCCGAATCATATAGAGCATCACTAATCTCAGCTTTGGTCGAGGCCCTCGTCATAAGCAAGTACTGCCTGAGCAAAACAATGACATCATCGTACGGATAACTGAGGGGAACGGCGAAAAGTTCTGGCACTCGCATTTGCAGAGCTTCACCAATGTCCTCAGAGGTAGTCAATCCAAGCTGTTCCAGCATTCCGACGGCAGCACGCACGAGTCGAATCCCGTCTGGTTCGTCAAACATAGCGGCCAAATGAGCGCCAATCTCCACACGCGTTAAGGCACTAATTCTGAGCCAATTCACCGATAATGAATGGGATTCTACTCTGTTCTGAGATTGCTTTGACTGGGGAAGTTGCTCAGACTCAGGAGGATCTAAGGGGTCGGCGAAGAGGATATCTGCTAACAAAGACCCCTGTTGTGCTCGCAAACGAGCAGCCAAAAATACACCGTTGCATGTCAGAGTTGCCTTTTGGTTCGCGTGCTCGTCCAGTGCTGACTCGACTTGATTCCCGGTTTGTGATCGGTCCAGTGAACGTGAGGACAAGAAATTCCTATTCACCTGCGTTCCTTTCGGTACTTATCTTGATGGCAGAGCCATCACACTTACCTCATTAAGAGAAGGTTAGAGACACGTGCACACATGCACTCAATAGGCATGCCTCGATTTGAGACAGACTTGGACACGATCTGGGGTAACATGCAATCGTTTGACAAGCACAAGCCTAAGATACGGCACAGACACGAAAGGTGTCTGTGAAGAGTACGCTATAGCGCGGACCTGAGCAGTTGCGCGGTCCCTGAGCGATTGATGTACTCGCTATTTGTTGTGGATACAGAACAATCGCTTGTGTTATTTGTGGTAACCTCAAACATTGGTCCAGAATTATTGCAACAGCCTCCTCACCGTCCACACACCGCCATACTTGCTAGACAATATACTTGTCAAGAGTGGGGCCCTGTTCATCCTAACTGATTAACACGACTCCGAACGCGTTCCATCCACCGGGTAAATGGCTGAGAGGTACAGTGCATGCCTTGTATCGCTGTTAATGATCTCATGATGCGCTTTGGTGAAGACGTTCAAGCAAAATTCTCCTTCTAGGGTTATGGGGACGCGCCCCTAAGACCACAACACGGCAAGCCTGTTCTAAGCTGGCCACCAAAATAAAAGAGCATACACCAAAGTGCGTGTTAGATACTGTCGATGCTCCATGCTTTGTCTCCCCATAAATTCGCCAGCCTATGCAATCAGATGGGAATTCCATTGCGAGATAACTACTTGTTCCCTGAATCACTGTTGCTGGCAGGTTGACTCCAGTCTTCTCAAGCGGTGTAGCCGTCCCAAGAGTTTGTAACTGTCCGCGTGACGTTGCAACCGAGCGGTCATCCGTCGAACCTTATAGGGTAGGTCGATTCGATTCGGCCCTCTTCGACAATACAAATGAATGCCAATTTCTAGACACTGTCGCCGTTTTGGCTTCAGTACCAATCGGACGATACCTTTCCAATACAAGACGTAATGGCAAATCAGACTGGTCCGCTAGCAGCGGAACCTGATCATGACTATATAACTATCGAAGAGAAATGTCCCCTTTCCCTATCAATCGCGTACCGCTTCATTTTTGCCTGTCGCCTGATGAGTTCTGAGATAGAGGCTTCATCCTCCTCTTACCTCTGCGTACTTTAACATAGGCAAACGTTCAATTTAAGGGGTTTGTTTCAATTTCTAGAGAGCCAAATAGTGCTACGCACTACTAATTGCCTTAACTGCGGGCCTTCAGGTAAAGCCTCCTGTTATGCTCCAGCGAACAAGCAATGGGCCAGAGATGTGGGAGTGCTTCGGCAGTATGATAGTCCCCAAAACATGGTTCTCCGCTCTTTCTGGTGAACGTAGACTGGCTGGTAAGCGTATGGTAGAGTTCGTTTATGCAAGCCGAAACACTCTTATCGTTACCGCCTGGAGTAATGATTACTGATTACTCTGTCATGAATGGCGCCCTGTATCTCCTGCTCACGTCAACCAGCTCGTCAGCAAGCTGCCCTTTGTGCCTGACGCCCTCCTCGGCTCAACACAGTAGCTATTACCGAACGTTTCGTGATGTTCCCTGTGGCGACTATGCGCTGCGTATCCAGCTTCGGCCCCGACGCTTCTTCTGTCGCCAGCAGGACTGCACGCGTCGCATTTTTACCGAACGATTTGCTTCCTTCCTGCTGCCGCGAGCGCGCATGACCGAGCGGTTTCGAGCGGCGTTGCTGGCCTTAAGTGCATCCACCGCTCATGAAGCGGCACGACGGTTGGCGTGCCTTCTTCATTTGCCCACCTCGGTCACGACGTTGCGTCGGCAGTTGGGCAGGCAGCAGCCACGAGCTCTTGAGGAACCCGCCAAGATCGGGCTGGATGATTTTGCCTTTCGCAAAAGCACGACCTATGGAACGGTGATCGTTTATCTGGAGTCCCACCACGTGGTGGATCTGCTCGCGGATCGGAGCAGCGCTACCGTCGAGACGTGGCTTCGTGCCCATCCGCAGCTGTGCGTGATTAGTCGTGACCGCGCTGGCGAATATGCGCAGGCGGCCGATCGGGCGGCTCCCCAGGCCAGGCAAATTGCAGATCGGTTTCATCTTCTGATGAATGCCAGCGAGTGTCTCGAACGCTTCATTCAACGTCATCCCACCCTTCTGCATGAGACAGCGTCAACGACTCTGCCTCGGTCGGCTCGCCGGAGTGCCGCCGACCGGTCCGCCACAGAGGGGCGAGCGCAGCACCGAGCAGAGCGGTATCGTCAGGTGCAGAACTACACCTGGCAAGGCAAATCGCAGCCGGAAATTGCCCGTCTGTTGGGCATTGCGCGGGGAACCGTCATTCGCTAGCAGCGGGCGGATGCGGTTCCTGGGAGTGCGCCCCGAGAGTGCCCGCGCGAAATCGACCGGTATGTCCCCTATCCGCGGGAGCGCTGGGAAGCCGGAGAGCACAATGTCCGAACTCTGTGGGAAGCGATTCATGCGCAAGGATTCGGCGGATCGTTTCATTATCTGGGGCGCTACCTGACCGAATGGCGCACCGAGTCTGGTCGCAAAGGGCGTCCGCCCACCCATCCCGTGCTCACTCCCACGGTGCTGCCTCGTCGGCAACAGGCTGTGTCCGCTCGCCGCTTGCGCTGGTGGTGCTGCAAAGATGCCTCGGAACTCACCGCTGCGCAAAGCGACCTCCTCGAGGAGTATTATCAGCGCTGTCCGGATCTGCTCACGATGCAACGGCACCTGACGAGATTCATGACGATGGTGCGCGAACGAGAGCGATCAGCTCTGGAACCATGGCTCCAGGACGCCGAGCAGACGCACTTGCCCGATCTGCTGGGCTTCGTCCAGGGCATCCGTCGGGACTTCGCGGCAGTTGCCGGGGCGCTTGAGTATGGATACAGTCAAGGGGTCGTTGAAGGGCAAATCAACCGTCTCAAGACGATCAAGCGCCAGCTCTATGGTCGGGCGAGCCTGCAGGTGCTCAAACAACACATTCTTCTCTCCGCCGCCTGATACCGACACATACTGAATCCGGCTCGATTGTTGGAGAGAGTGGCGGCCATTCGTCATGCCTGCGCAGCGAACGAGCGGTGGAGACTCCGAAAGTAGCTGACGTCTGCCACCAGGATACTGACACTGATGAGCGTCCAGATGAGGACGGCGGTCAGGCCACCCGCGTCCGCGGGATGACTGAGCAGCCTCGGATCGCTCGCACGAGCGAAGTCTTGCCCAACACTCGTCAACATGCTCCAGGCGAAAGGTCCGAGGGCACATGCTATCAGGAGGTACAAGGGGCGGGACACTCCCCGGCGGCGGATACCTTCCACCGCATACGCCAGTGCTCCCAGCGCGACAGCGAGCGCAAAGAGGATCGAGATCATGCCCAGCAGCACATTGATCGAAGCCATCGTCATTGCCATAGCCCCCTTCGCGTTGTCACCTCGCTAGTCACTAACCAGTTAGGCGCCGTCAGCATACCACAAACAACCACCACTGAGGCGGACTTGGTATCACTTCGGACTGGTGTAGTTTGATGGGGCGAGATGGACTTCTCGAAATGCAGCGAAGTCCCTGGTGAACACGCACCAGAGGCTTCGCGCAGGCGTCGTGGGGATTACTTGAGCACTTGCACCTCATAGGGTCCAATGGGAATGCCAAAAACCAGCCTTCGCTGAGGACGTTGCTCCCACGGTTTGGGCTGGGGGAGCAACCGCCGCCACCAACGTGGGTGGAGCTGAAGAGACTGCCTCATGCGCACAAGACGAACGGTGATCATCGCACCCTCCTCCTCCCATGCGGTGCATGCAGTGGCGCTTGAGAACTGGACGTGTTGCGCTCCTGTACCATAGTCCGAGCTTGCTGTGCATGCCACCACAGCCTGGCAACGATACCGCCTCCAATGTACAACACTCTCACCCGACGCGGTACGATAGATCAGCATAGATGGATACAAACGACCTCTATTCACCAGAAAGAGCGGAGAACCTAACTTTGGGGAGTACTTCACTCAGCCATATTCATCGAATGTGCAGGAGTTCTTAGTTTACTCCGCCGTCGATAAGTGAATGCTAGGATGATTTCTGTGTTTCATTATTCATAGTGAAATCCATGCTATACTGTTTTGTCATGTGTATAATTTCCTGCCCACCAATGACTATCTGAGACGATCTATGTCCGACCTAGAACATCAAGCATTGCAATCAGCAGGTTCGGTAAATCCAACCAATTTAGAAGAGTCAGGCGAGAAACTCTTGTCGGCTCGGGAAGCTGCGCTGTTTCTTGGTGTAAATCCGCGCACTGCCCAACTTCGAGCCAGACGTGCCCTCATACGTGGGGACCGGTGGGTACGATGGATTGCTAGCGCATACTGCGCACCTGAGTGGTGGTGGCGAGATCTTCTGGCTGGCCCTATTGAACCAGGACGTCCACGTACACGTTAAGCACTGAAGTATTGGATATTGGAACATTAACACTCCACTAGTGGCATAATATCCGCTGTCGCAAATATCACCAACACGATACTTAGTTAAACTATCGTTGCGTTGATAGATGATAGATTAGCGCCAGGGGCACGGCTATTGTATCTGGAACACCTTGGCCCTGCAATCCACGCACATGTTTGGCTGCCTTTTGACTGGGGTTCTATCTGGATCGTCGGCGAGACCTCGGACTCGCTCGTGTGAATTCCACCCTAACGTGCGACGCGAAAATGCCAAATTTCTGGCCCGCCATGTCATCGCGGCCATCCAGCCGTGCGAAAATTCCACCGTAACTTGCGAAAAAGTGCTCGATTCCGCCGTAACTTGCGAAAAAGTTTCGGGGCATTGCTCACAAATTTCCCGCGTAACTTGCGACTTTTCCGCCATAACTTGAGAAAAAGTACGTATGCAGATAACCGTGTGCTCCAGCTCTCGGCAGCTTGTTCAGGCCACGCAGGATTATTTCCACTAATTCGCTGACCGCTAACTCTGGCAGTAGCCCATTGGGCCACGTTTCTGCGCATGGCCAGACACGTGAGTATGGTGCAGTATCTCCCAGTGTAGCCAGGATGCGCCTGATCTGTGCACTGTCAGCTGTTATAGGTAGATCGGCTCAGTACCGCGGACGCCGCTGCGCAAAGGCGATCAGCCATGGGATCGGCACGACAGCTCGTGCCGCCACGACATGTAGAGTGAAGGGAGCAAGATTGCCTCCCTAGTTCATTCTCATCATGCGCGTAGCGCAGAGGTACCGACCATGCCCGACACTGAGACCCTGTCCCATGATGCGCTGATCCAGGTCACTGTCCTTGGCCAGGAAGGTGACGACAAAGTGGTGACGATCAATTCGCACGAGCCTTGCGCATAGCTGTTGCATGCAGGGCTCCAAGCACTCTATGGTCACCCCGCACCAAATCCGGACGAGTATAACCTAGTCTTTGGCGGCACTATCATTACACCCCTGACGCAGACCATCGCATCCGTTGGCATCACCAACGGAGCCGAGGTCTCGATTCAGCCCAAGGTGATCAGCCGGGGGAAGCGTTGATCGCGTCGCTGGATCGTGAACTGACCGTCGCCCTCATTACCGAGGATCTTCCCGCCGCCATACGTCAAGCCCATGTGCTGGGCTTGACGCTGCAGCGCGGCGATGGCGAGCACGCAGTCGATCTCTATATCCCGTATACGGCGCCGGACGGGCAGGCCTATCTCATCCGTCTCCGCTGTGATGGCTATGATGCGCAACCGCCCAGCTTCCAGTTTGTCAATCCTCAGCAACCTGACGAGACCGGGACACAGTGGTGGGCACGAATGAATGGCATTGGATATCCACGCGGCGATCAGGGCGAGATAGTCTACTGTACACCTGGAATTCTGGAGTATCACCACCACTCGAGTCACCGCAACGAGCAGTATGCGAAATCTACCTGGAAGCTTGCTCGCGTGATCATGCTGGCCTGGAAATACCTCTATGACAGCGGTCCCTATGCGGGCCGGGGAGGCGTGTAACATGGACGTGCGGACCATCCTTACCGAGGCAGAAATGCATACTCTCGTGGTGCAGCGTGGACGAACGATCCGGCCAGCGCCACCATACTCTATCCTCTTTCCCGCTGCATTGCTGGCGCAAGCAACGGAGCATCTGCAGACGAACGGGCGCAACAGGCGCGAGCAACTCGTCCTCTGGGGCGGATACGCCACGCCCCAGGGAGTACTCCTTACCTCTCTATTGCTGCCAGCTACTGAGGCGACGTGGGGCTGGGTCCATATCCTACCCACAGAGCAGCCAAAGATCACCGCCTGGCTCCGTGATCACGGACAACTGCTCTACGTCGAAGCGCACACCCACGGCAGCGGGCCGCGTGCTACCGAGCTCTCAGACGAGGATCGCCGCCACCCAGCTGGCCGGCAGGACGGATTCCTCACGCTCATTGTAGCCAACTATGCCCGCGTCGGCATCGATTTCTCTCGGGTAGGTGCCTGGGAATGTCGAGCTCTGTTGTGGAGCAGGTTGACGCCTGATGAAGTGAGCCTGCGGCTCCACGTGATTTCAGGCAAGGAGGCGCAGTGTGTCATTGGATGAGATGATCAGCTCACGCACTACGCGTTTTATGGAATCCACACTTGCCGTTGGCGCATCTACTGTTCAGGCGCGTCTTAGTGGCGAGCAGGTTACTGTAGTGCTCGATCCCGACGTGGCTACCTCCTTCGCCGGGCAGATGATCCTGTTTACGTTGCTCAATCTCCTCGTGCGCCTTGACCGCTTCGCTCCTCAGCTGGATGTCACCCTCCCAAGTGTCGAACAGCATGCTCTGCTGCGATTGCTCCCTGGCGGATCGCTGGCCCAGGCACTGGAGTATTTCTTCGCACCCTTTCCAGCTGCGCGACGCCTGCACCTTCACGCTGGACGCACTAGCAAGAGCGCGCCGAGTCTGCGGGTGGTGATCAGTCCACAACCAGAGGCAGACTCGCTCCAGGTGTGGGCTGATGGATGGATTACCTACCTGAACACCGCCGCACCCTACCGACCGGAGGTTGCCAATGCTGTAAGCGCCTGCGTGGCTGCCGATGTCGCGGTCGCCGAGGTGTTTAAGCGCCTCATCACCGGTCTCCCACTGCGTGCAGGTCTCAAGATTCTCCCGATCCACCAATTGGTGTTCTCAGCATACGACTATGGTTTGGCGCCGGGGGCAAATCCGGCACTACCTCCACAGGTGAATGTAGATGGCGTTGTGGTTGTCGGGCTCGGTGGGATTGGCGCTGGCTTCGTTGCGGCGGCGTCAGCGTTGCCTGGTCTTGCCGGCCTCTTGACCCTGGTCGACAAGGATGAGCTGGACACGACGAACCTAAACCGCTTGCTCTATGCCCGCCCCGGCGACCACGGTTATAAGGTAGACCTAAGCTGCCGTGCGCTGGACTTTCATGCAGCGGTCGACGCCCAGGTCGCATGGTTCGACGAGTTCACCGCCTCTCATGGCACTCGACACGACTTGGTGGTGGTTGGCGTTGATAAAGATCCTGTACGGCGTGTCATCCAGGCAAGTATGCCTCGACTCATTTTTAATGGCGGCACCAGCGATGTGGCCAGCTTCCAGGTGAGCCGCCACGACTACCTTCATGGGGCCTGTCTTGCGTGCATCTCGCCCGACCTGCCCGAGACACATCCAACTGAGCGTGAGCTTGCGCGCCAACTGGGCTTGAACCTGGAAACTGTATTGCGGTACCGGACATCTGGATCCGTCGTGCCGGCCGCGCTCTTGCA
>JBKQTH010000227.1:0-3491 GCA_052143275.1 Ktedonobacterales bacterium
CAGGGGTAGGGTGAACCAGAAAGTTGCACCCTCTCCCACTTGGCTGTCGACGCCGACCTGACCGCCATGCCGCTCAATGATAGTCTTGCTGATGTACAGGCCCAGGCCGAGGCCAACGTTGGATCCGCTCTTCGGAGTGACGCCGGAAGCTCGCTGAAATCGTTCCCAGATCCGTTTCTGCTCACCTTCGCAGAGACCGGGCCCGCTATCCTGAACCGAAACTCGAGCTTGATGCCCATCCTGGCTGAGAATGACGCGTACCGGCTTATCTGAGCTGGAGAACTTTAGGGCATTGGTGAGATAATTGGCGATGGCCTGGCGTATACGGTCGGGATCGGCTACCACTGGTGTGGGCTTTAGCGGCGAGTCTTGGGTAATGACGCGTCCGGGAAAGCTCAGTCGCTGCTCAGCCACGCAATCATCTACCAGGGAACCCAGCTCAAGCGGTACGGGACGCATCACCAGTTCGCCGGCTGTGATGCGGGACAGATCGAGCAAATCGCTGGCGAGCCGCTCCAGGCGGTTAGCGGCCTGCGAGGCACGTTCAATGAGTGGCACCAGATCTGGCGCTGGTACAGCGCAGCCTTCTGCAGTGTTACCACTCGATACGCGTGGGCGGAGCAGGCGGCGCGCGGCGAGTTGAAGGTTGGCTTTCAGGGTGGTCAGAGGAGTTCGGAATTCGTGGCTGGCAATGCTGATAAACTCGTCCATTCTCCGATTGGTCTCCTCAAGCACCTCCACCTGGGTGCGATTCCGGGCTTGGGCAAGCTCCTCCGCCATCTCTTCCCGGAAGCGCATTGACTGCCTGACCAGCATGGCAATGATCGTCAACAGGATGAGATCACTCAGGAAGACCAGTACGATGACCATTTTCGTCGCCTGCGAAACTGCGGCGGCCGCAGTGTTGGTCCGGGTCAGCTTGCTGTCCCAAGTCCGCTCCATGTGGCCGATGGTGGAGCTGCTGGAATCCAGGGTCTGGACGGTAACGCTCGCTCCAATCAGTTGAGTGGCGGCGCGGGTTTTTCCAGCCTCCCGCAAGACGACGGCGGTTTGCAAGCTGAGGACCGCGCCGGAGACCTGCCTTTGCAGCTCCGTTGCCTGTTGCTGCTGAGCCCCCGAGCTGATGACTAGTACGTGGAGCTCAGTCAATTGTCCATTGAGATCCTGGCGGCTCGCGAGAAAATCCTGAAGATCGTCGGAGTCGCCGCGGATGACAAACCGGTACGCATCTGCCTCTACCCCACGTAGATCGCTATATATATTTGCGATGACAACCACGACCGTGCGTACTCCGTAGACCTGTGCCTCTTGATCGGCCACGGTCCGGATGCTTAGATAGGAGATGATGCCGCTGGCAGTGAACAGTATCACCAGGAGACCGGCAGCTAGAGCAGCACCATAGCGTCGGAGCCAGAGGGTGTTTCGGTTTGGGTTAAGCGTCTTCTCAGCTTTGGGCACGGGCATTCCACCTACGGAATCATCCAGGTAGCTCATCGCTGCGAACCGGCCCAAGCGGGACACAACCGCCGTACTCAAGCCGGCGGCGCAGTCACTTTGGGCACAGAGCCACTGCGCGTCTTAAGCCATAACAAGCAACAGTAGAAAAGCCGGAAAGGCGCCAAACCCTCTTGTGAGTGTCCCTGGAGCTATCCGCTGTACTGTGCCTCATCTGCAAGAGACATGCCGCCTAGTCGAAGAGTTCGCTGCGGTCGGGATCAGTTATTGAAGTGCGCGCGGAGCCGGCTGATCGCCCATCCTCGAGTGAGGCGATGAACGAGTCGACCGTGACCGGAGGTAGCTGAGCGCTCTGCGCCTTGAAAACCCGGAAGAGAAACCAAAGAGCCGGAAGTAGTATTGCCAGTCCCAAGAGTGAGGAAATCAGCAGAATCCCCAGAGCAAACGACGAGGTGGCCGCATTCTGGAGAGTAAGGTCAGGGATCACCAGATAGGGATACTGAGCCACAGCCCAGGCGGCCAGTATGCAGAATGTCTCACCTACCACCAGAATGCGCGCGGCACGGTTATAGGTGAGTAACAGGCATGCGGCGGTTGCCAGGCCAATGAAGACCGCCCCAAGTGAAAGTGGTAAGGCCTGGCCGGTAAGACCCTTCCACAGTACCGGCGACTCTGAGATGGAGAGTACGGCGGCAACAGCCCCAATAGCTGCGGTAACGGCGCCGGAAATTATGGCGCGTTCTCGGAAAATTTCCAAAAGCTCGCGGTCGTCTGCCTGCTCAGCTTCAACGGTCAGATAGGTTGCGGCAAGCACTGAGCAGAGCCCAACCGCGAAGGCGCCGCAGGCGAGCGCAAACGGTGCCAACCAGGTAGTCCAGTAATTGGTGATGACGTTGCCGTTGTGCACATGGATGTTTCCGCCCGCAATGGCGCCGGCAGTGCAGCCCAGAAAGAAAGGAGTGATGGTGCTGGCGACGCTAAACGTTCGTCCCCAGGCTATGCTTACCCATTTTTCTCCGCCAAATTGCCAGCGGAAGGTAAACGACGTTCCGCGAAAAATGATGCCGACCAGCACTAGGGTCAGGGGAATAAACAGCGCCGTCGACACCGCGGCGAAGACTATGGGGAAAGCCGTCCAGGTCACGACCAGGACAAATACCAGCCAGACGTTGTTAGCCTCCCAAACCGGCGAAAGGGCGTGAGCAATGAGCTGCCGCTGGCGAGCCGCCAGTGGTCCACGTGCCAAAAGGTCCCAGACTCCGCCGCCGAAATCGGCGCCTCCCAGCGCGGCATATGCGATGAGCGACAGAACATCCAGTACGGCACAGAGAGTTGCCAGTTGCAGCTGCGACATCATCTACCTCCGCTTCCAATGCCCTAGGTGCCGGAGACCTCTGCCTCTTTCTCCAGCACGAATGCATCCTGGTCGCTAGCCAGCCGCAGCAACAATACGATCAGAGTAACCGCGAGCAACACATAGATGGCAGCAAACAGAATGAAGGTTATCCCCAACCCCGGCACTGTCGTTACCCCGTCCTGTACGAGCATGAGATTATAGATGATCCAGGGCTGTCTCCCCAGTTCGGTTACCATCCAGCCGGCTTCCATGGCCACGATGCTAAGCGGCCCCATCAGCGCCAGCGCCCGGAGCAGCCAACGGCCCAGGGGTACTGGCCGGCCGCGGCGATAGTAGCGGTAGTAACCCAGCCAGAATGCCAGCGGCAGCAGGATCATCAATCCTCCGAGTCCAACCATAATATCGAATGCCCAGTGCACCAGCGGCACATAACCGGGCCAATCGCTCCTAGGAAACGAGTCGAGGCCGGCTACCGTGGAGTTGAAGTTTCGATAGGCCAGGAAACTCAACAATTTGGGAATCTGCAGAGCAAAGTAGGTTTTTCCGGCTGCCACATCAACCAGCCCAAAGATAGCGGCAGCCGGGCGCCGTGCCGCTCGCGCAGCGCCAGCACCTGCGTTGCGATGACATCGAGGAAGCTCGCGCCGGGCTTGACCTCAAGCAGCGACTTCGGCCCCGA
>JBKQTH010000228.1:0-30810 GCA_052143275.1 Ktedonobacterales bacterium
CCCACTCCCGAGGCGACACTTCTGACGGGTAATAGCTTCTGAATGTGACACCGTCTCGCTTCTCTCGCTTGCTAGCAAACACATCGACCTGACTCGCCTGCAATGGCTGGCGCTGCATGGCGCCATCGAACCCAGCGCGATCCACGGAGAAGCCGCGCTCGTGGGCAACTTCCTCGGTAAACTCCAGTGGAAACCCGTGGGTATCATACAGTTGAAACGCAATTTCACCAGGTAGTACCTGGTCACCTTGTTCCTGCAACGCATCCAGTTCGCGACCCAGCAGCACCAGCCCACGACCCAGGGTCTGTCGAGATCGATCTTCTTCCCGGCTAATGGTATCCATAATGTGGGCGCGTTGCTCCACCAGTTCGGCGTAATGCCCTTTCATCAGGTCTATCACCCTGTCGGCAGCCTGTGCCAAAAAAGGCTGGTCCAGGCCCAGCAGCTTGCCGTGCCATACCGCCCGCCGCAACACCCATCGAAAAATGTAGCCCCGTCCGGTGTTATCAGACTGTACGCCATCGGCAGCCAGGAAAACCAGCGCCCGCCCATGGTCGGCGATAACCCGCAGAGAGCGGTCATGCGCCGCGTTCACGCCGTAGGCGGTTCCGGCGAATGCCGCGAACTTGTCGATAATCGGGCGGAAGAGATCCGTGTCAAAGACCGAATCCTTGCCTTGCAGCACCATGGAAAGTCTCTCCAGGCCCATACCGGTATCTATGTTGTGCTGCTTGAGAGGCTCACGTCTCCCTAGAGTGTCCTGGAAGAACTGTATAAACGCCAGATTCCAGAGTTCGAGATACCGGTCGCACCGCTCGCAGCCTGGAGCGCAGTCAGCATTCCCGCAGCCGAGCTCGGAGCCGCGGTCATAATAGATCTCCGAGTCTGGTCCACAGGGTCCAGACGCGCCTGGTGGCCCCCACCAGTTGTCGGTTAGCCGGGTGATCCCTTCAGCCGGGATGCCGGCTATTTCCTGCCAGTAACGTGCCGTCTCGTCATCGTCGGGGTGCACGGTAGGATAGAGACGCTCAGCAGGCAGGCCGTAGGTCTTGCTAAGCAGCTCCCAGGCAAAAGCTATGGCCTCCCTCTTGAAATACTCTCCGACAGAGAAATTACCTAGCATCTCGAAGAATGTAAGGTGGGAGGAATCGCCGACTTCATCGATAGCAGTTGTTCGAAAGCACTTCTGTACCGACGTGAGACGGGTAGCCACCGGCTTTTCCTGCCCCAGGAAGTAGGGAATCATTTGCTGCATGCCTGCAGTAGTCAAAAGAACGGTTGGATCGTTACGGGGAATGAGCGACGAGCTGGGTAGGCGAACATGCCCACGCTCCTCAAAAAAACGCAAAAATGCCGCCCGCACCTCAGCTTGGCGCTCGGAACTGATGGAATCATGCCACTTGGGCACACTCTGCTCGTGAGTCATGGTGCGCTCCTCTTCCGCGTAGCTAGCAAGATGTATGGCTCGCCCCATTCTACTACGAAAGCATGGCAAACGAACACGCTGCGATACAGGCATCTGCACGTCAGTCATAGGGGAGATGCAACACTTGCTACTGGGGCCGAGGGCATCAGCGAGGGCCGCTAGGCGGGACGGGTGTGACTCGACCCATAACTTGGTTCTTCCGCAGGCTCGCTGATGCGAAATGTGATATACCAAAAAACCGAACAAATTCTCCCAGCAAGACATTTTCCTATCCCTACCCCAGGGGGCGATCCAGAAGAACTCACTCTGGGGCCGGATGGCAACCTCTGGTTCACCGAGACCTTCACAGACAAAATTGGGCGCATCACCCCATAATGCACTGCGCAGTGGCGCCCGTTCATGGAAGCCGTCCGACCAGCGGGCGGCGGTGCAGTTTCTGGCCGAGCGCGGGGTCTCCGAGCGCCGAGCCTGCCAGTTGCTAGCGGCAAATCGCTCCAGCGTGCAGTATCGCCCGTGGAGGGATGCAGACGAGGCATTGGTGGAGCGGTTCGCTTGCCTGGCACAGCGGCATCCCCGCTGTGGCTACCGTCGCATCTGGGCACTTTTGAGTCGAGAAGCGTGGGTGGTCAATCACAAGCGAGTTCAGCGCCTCTGGCAACAAGCGCGCCTGCAAGTGCGCAAAGCTCGGCGGCGCCGACGTCGTACGGCCCATCCCGATCAGATCCCCACCCAAGCGACCTATCCCGGCCATGTTTGGACCTATGATTTCGTTCAAGATGCCTGTTGGAATGGCGCCAAACTCAGGGTGTTACCCGTAGTCGATGAATTTACCCGCGAATGTCTGGCCATCGAGGTGGCCACCTCGTTGCCGGCGGCACGGGTCATTGCTGTGCTGGCGTACCTCTTTACACTGCACGGAGCTCCAACCTATCCAATCCCGCGAGCTTACGCACATTCTGCTGCTCTTGTCGTTCTGGCGAGAGTGCAATACCAATCACATCGGACGGTGGAAGGCGGCGAATGTCCAGACGAACTGCCGAGACTACAAATGAGTTGTAGAAAAGACTACGACTCTGCCGCGAGGTAAACACGACGAGCTTGTCCTCAAGCTCGGGCACATCACAGAAACCAGGACGACCTTTATCGTCCGGCCAAAAATACTCAGCTTCGCGATCGAAGATTACAGTTCCTACTGGTACTTCGGTTCCACCCCGTTTTTCGACTGTTGGCGTCTGTCCATACAGTTTGCTGAACAACAGCTTATCGAGTTGTGACGTGCTCCCCGGTGCATGACCAAGGATTCCGAGAGAGTGTGACCAGATGGCCCGAAACCCGAAACTGGTCCGGTCAACATAAGAACACCAGTGGTCCTATAAGCTACTCGCATAACTTGCTACGGCACATCAACTTCACTAGATGGTGCTAGCCAGGTATACCGTGTCGAGTGTCAACGGCCTAGCACTACTTGCTTCATTGCATGTTCGGTTTGCTAGAGGGCACTCTTGAGGTACTGGTATAGAGTTTCGCGACTGATGCCAAATTCGTGGGCCAAGCGTGTCTTTGATTCTCCTGCCTCAACGCGCTTGCGTAGTAAAGCTAGCTGGGCAGACGACAGGGTTGGCTTGCGACCTCGATAGGCTCCACGCGCTTTGGCCAGGGCAATGCCCTCCCGCTGGCGCTCGTGAATCAAGGCGCGCTCGACAGGGCTAACGCATGAGAAATTCCGGACAATAGGCTGAGGAGTTACAGTAGGGGTACCATTCCAAGTGATGGGAGGTTCTTTCATGTCTCAATCCGTTCCCTTCGCCATCGTCGGTTGTATCCTTCTCGTTATTGGGGTATTAAGCGTTATTGGCGTGCAGTTCAATGCGCCTGAGCTGAACCCTTGGCGAGATGCAATCAGCCAGTACGTCCATACACGCAATGGCATTCTGTACCGCATCCAATCGTATGCAACAGGTCTCGGTGCGCTTAGCCTCTTCTTTGCTTTGCTTGTCCAAGGAGCAAAACTCCCAGGTCTTGGTCTTGTTTCGCTTAGCTTCTTAGGTCTCACACGCATTGGTTCGGGATTCTTCATTGCTGACGCTCACCCTCCCTTTTCACGCAATGGACAGATTCATGTACTGCTCGGATTTGGACTCTTTACCTTCGCGGCCTTGACTGCTGGCATTCTCACTGACTCGCTGATGGCATTACCGCAATGGCATGCGATCAGTGGATATCTCGCAATCATGGCGATTGTGACGGTTGGTTTTGCTCTCGCCACCATCGTCGCGGTCATCCTTCCTCAGGCACAGCCGTACATTGGACTTGTCCAGCGAGGGTTTTACCTCGCAATGTTCCTTTGGACGATAGGAGCGCTCATTCCCTTGTTGTAAAACCCTCATCCCTTTCGCGGGAGCTTTGCCTCAAACCCGAAGCCACTTGGTGTGAATCCGCTGCAAGCGCGCTCGCTTCCCTTGACCAGCACCCTTGCGTCTTTCCTCTCCGAGATGGCCGCCCCGCTCTCGGCTCTCTTGCACTCTGCCACCCCAGGGCAAACGCATGAGGCTCAAGGAAGCAATTGGGCTATAAAGGCATCATTCCAAGCGGCCTGTTTTCGTCTGCCTCGGACACTGCCAGTGGTTGGACTGTGGTGGAGCAGATTGAGAGCGATTTTTCGCAGCAGAGCGAGATTGTGCCGAGCATGCTGTTCCCGGACTCGGGAAGTATCTTCCTCAAAATGTGACATCCAACACCCAATGCAGACTGTTTTCTATCGACCAGTGCTGGCGTATTGCCGATATCTGCCGCTCCTCTTCGACCGACAAACTGGAAAGGAAAAAACGCTTTTCTGCCCTCACTCCTCCATCCGGTTTGGCCCTACGAATCGATTCCACCGCCATAATGCTTTGTACTCCAGGCCATTCTTCGAGAATTTTCAGCTCGGTTGGTGCTGGATGCAAAAACACCCGGCGACGGGTGAGACGACCATGACTTTCGTCAACGGTATCCAGCACTGGCTTCAAAGCCGTCGGTACGGCAAAGGCATGCTCTGCGAACCAGGCTTCCACCGCCTGCAAGGTGCGTTTCTGATTCCCTTTCACGGTGAGGAGCAGCGACTGTTCGCACGGATGGCCGAGGTTTACGCCGGATTCCTCGCCCACACCGATTACCACATCGGGCGACTGCTCGATTACCTGGAGGAGACTGGTCAGCGCGAGCACACGCTCGTGGTGCTCATCTCCGACAACGGTGCGAGCGGCGAGGGCGGTCCGAACGGCTCCGTGAACGAGTGCAAATTCATGAACGGAATCCCCGACGACATTGAGGCGAACCTCGCGCTGCTCGACGAGCTCGGTAGCCCGAAGACCTACAATCACTACCCGAACGGCTGGGCGATGGCTTTCAACACGCCGTTCAAGATGTGGAAGCGCTACGAGTTCAACGGCGGCACGAGCGACCCGTGCATCATCGCGTGGCCGGCTGGCATGCGGGCACGGGGCCAGATCCGGGACCAATACCACCATGCGATCGACCTCGTCCCGACGATCCTCGACGTGCTAGGCGTGCAGGCCCCGGAGCGGATCAAGGGGCAGGTGCAGAGCCCGTTCGACGGCGTGAGCATGCGTTATAGCTTCGACGATGCGGAGGCACCTACAAAGCGGACAACACAGTTCTACACGATGCTCGGCTCGCGTGGCATCTGGCACGTGGGCTGGAAGGCCGTGACGACCCATCCCACGATCAGCGGCTGGAGCCACTTCAATGACGATGTATGGGAGCTCTACCACACCGCCATCGATCGCGCGGAGGTCCATAACCTGGCGGCCCAGCAACCGGAGAAGCTGCGTGAGCTGGTCAATCTCTGGTTCGCCGAGGCCGGGGCCAACGGTGCGTTCCCGCTCGACGATCGCTCGGGTCCCGAGATTCTCAACACACCACGGCCGCAGCTCACCAAACCCCAGACTCGCTACCGTTACTACCAGGACGTCGCCGCGGTCCCCGAAGTGCAGGCGGTCAACATTCGCAACCGCTCGTTCACGATCGGGGCACTGGTCGACATCCCATCACCCAGTGCCCACGGGGTGCTGTTCGCCCAGGGGTCGCGCTTCGGCGGCCATGCCCTGTATGTCAAGGACAACCGGCTGCACTATGTCTACAACTTCGCCGGCATAGTCGAGCAGCGGATCGTCGCCGACGCGGACGTGCCGGTCGGTGAGAACCTGATCCTGTCGGCCTCGTTCGTCAAGGACGGCGAAGTGGGACCTGGCACGGCGACCGGCATCCTGTCCCTCTACGTGGGCGACCAGAAGGTCGGCGAGGAACGCATCAAGACGCAGCCCAGTGCCTTCGGCATCACCGGCGGGGGGGTGACCGTCGGACGCAGTGACGGCGACGCCGTGACCGAGGACTATGCGGGTGAGCGTCCTTGGCGCTTCACTGGCGGTACGATCAAGCAGATCGCCGTCGACGTAAGTGGCGAGCCGTACGTGGATCTCGCACTCGAGGCAGAAGCCATGCTGGCGCGCGAGTAAGCGAGTAAGAGTGAACACCATCGTCGCGGGCCGAGCGTCGGCCCCTTTCTGGCTGGAGGGTCTGGAAGGCGGGGAGGCCCCATGAGCGGATTGGCTGCGGGCGCACGCCCGCTTGAGCGGCTGAGGGGCGACATCCAGCTCGTCGTGCGGATCTGTCGCCATCCACGCGCACCCTGGTACGTCAAGCTGATTGCTGCCTGTTGCCTTGGCTATAATTTCAGCCCCGTGCAGCTCATTCCAGATTGGGTGCCGGTATTAGGATTGCTGGATAATCTTGTGGTGGTCTCGGTCGGAGCGGTGTTGCTGCTCCGGCTCACACCGCCAGCCGTTCTCACTGAATGTCGCCAGCGTGCGGCGACGACGCTCGCGCCCCCAGGACGCAGAGCCGCAGGGACAGTTGTCGCTGGGCTCATGGTCAGCCTCTGGCTGGCGATGGCGGGTGTGGGAATCGCGGGAATCGTGTTCCTCACACATGCCGTGCCTTGGTGAGGTTCCTGGGGATGCTCTCCCCGACAGCAAAGGAGGGGACCATAGTGACTGCTCAGCATGCCACCTCGCAAGCTGCACTCCCTAGCGCGCCACTGCACCACGGCATGGTCTGGATCGCCGGTGGCTCCTTTCTGATGGGCTCCAACGATTTCTATCCTGAAGAAGGTCCTCCGCATCACGTCACCGTGGATGGCTTTTGGATGGACCGGCACACCGTGACGAACGAGGAGTTCGCGCGCTTCATCGCAGCGACCACGTCGATACCTACTCGCCACTCGGCGTGTGCGCCAATCAGCAAACCTGCCATGGAAAACGCAGCACTGCCAGTGGAAGAACTGACACCAAGCAGCAAGAAACGGCCATCCATACGTTGCACCCTGCTTTAGTGGTCGGTTGGTGAGACAGGCTTAGCATTCTATGCCGATGCTGAATGAAAAGTGTTGCGGTAAGCCTGGGGCGAGACGTGCAGGAAACGCCCAAAGTGCAGGCGCAGAGTGGCTGCCGAACTGAAGCCGCAGCACACGGCAATGCGCTCGATGGGTTCGTCGGTGGTTTCCAAGAGGCGCTGGGCAAGGGCGATGCGCTGCTGGAGGAGCCAGTGATAGGGGCTGGCGCCCAGCGAGGCGCGGAAGCGGCGCGCGAAGGTGCGCGGACTCATCACAGCCCGGGCGGCCATCTGCTCGACAGTGAGGTCTTCTTGGAGATGCGCAGTCATCCAGCTAAGCGCCGTGCCCAATGGTTCTTCTTCGTCCGCGACGACTAGCGGCGTTTCGATATACTGCGCCTGGCCGCCATGGCGCTGGGGGGGTACGACCATGCGCCGGGCGACGGCTGCGGCGATGTTGGCTCCATAGTCCTGGCGAACGACGTGGAGTGAGAGGTCGATGGCGGCGGCAACTCCGGCAGAGGTGAGTATCTGCCCATCGTCGATGAAGAGGACGGCGGGATCGACCTGGACCCTGGGGTACCGCGCTGCCAGTTCGGTGGACCAGCGCCAATGGGTGGTGACGCGCCGACCATCGAGGAGTCCGGCTTCGGCAAGTACGAATGCGCCAGTGCAGAAGGAGATTATGCGCGCTCCGCGCTCATAGGCGCATCGCAGCGCATCGAGAAGGGCTGCCGGAACAGGCATAATGCCGGGGCGTGGGCGGCCTGGGACGATGATGATGTCCGCCTCGGTGGCTTCCGAAAGCAAATTGGGCGCGATGAGCAGGAGGCCGGCAAAGGTGCGAATGGGGCGCGGCTCGGCGGCGCAGAGCAGAAAGCGATACCAGGGGACGCCGAGTTCGGGGCGTTCCACGGCAAATACTTCGGTTGCTACACCCAATTCAAGGGGATTTATGCTGTCGTAGATGATGGTGGCGACGGTGTACATAGCGGTTATTTGCTGCCTGATGTGTCTTCTGCGTCTGACAGACTTCTGCTCTTCCTGGCAGGATTATAGCACTGACACTCCCCTGCTTGGAAAGCAGGACGTTCTTCCTTCAACCAGCTCGCTTGCCCGCCCGAGGCATCTTCGCACGAGTAGAGACGATCTGTCCAGAAGCGTTCTGCGGTTGCCCGCCCGTTTCCGATTGCCCACCGGTACGGTTCTGTGCTCGTGCCAGAATGTTGATGGCGGCGTTGTGATCGCGGTCAAGAATCAGCCCACACCCGGCACAGATATGGGTTCTCACACTGATCAGAATAGTCGGCCATGTCGGTCAGGAAGACCATGGTTTTCACAACATGGCGTAAGTCCCAGTCAACGCTTTTCAGGACTGCTTGAAGATTCGCCAAGATGCGCGCTGTCTGGGTCGCTACATCGCCCTCGGTGAAACTTCCGGTCGCTGGGTCTTGCGCTACCTGCCCAGACAGGTAGAAAAACGCCCCCATCTCCACCATATGTGAGAACGGCGCTCCTGGGGGTGCGAGTTCCGGGCAATTGATACCTTCTCGTTGCATAGTTTCCTCCACTTGTCGCTTCACGACTCCGCTAGCATCTGTGCTGCAACACAAACTGCCACACTCCACCTGGGTCTGCCAGTGGCATAAACGACGCTGAGCAGCAAAAAACTGCCAATCATACCAAGCGTATGCGGGAGATGGAACAGCCGAGCGGACTCAAAGTGGCAGATCTCCCAGAGCCTCCCTGAGGCGTGGGTGTCGCTTGTCTTCCAGTCCGCTTGCGTTGAAACGCGGGCGACACGCCTTGGGAGCAGTATGCAGGAGTCGTCGAACGTGCAGCCGCAGTATCGTAGCCGAGCCATAGCCACAAGACACCGCAATTCATAGCTGACCCAGAGCTATGCACTCCTGAAGCAGCCGGTGATCGGGCGCAGAGGTCAGTCTCGTGTGAAAGCGGCGCGAAGCGGAAACTGACGCCAGGGCAGGCAGATGTCGGGCGCTCCACCCCAAAGACTTCGGTTGCTACCGTACACGTGGCTGTTTTTTGCCGCTTCCTGTCATTTCTGTCACTGGCAGAGCGGTTCGCCTCATGGCAGATTTTAGCGCAGTATGCTGTTTCTGCCAAAATGAGGTGTTGATGCATGTGTGGGTTTCCCGCTGTCAAGCAGTTCTCTCTCCTCATCCGGCGAGGACTCCCGCCCCTCCGGCCCGGCCAGGACTGGTATGTCGCATCCTTGCTCATCAATGCTCTGGGGTCAGGCCTCTTCAACGTGTTCTCCCTGCTGTACTTTCATCAGGTCGCCGGCCTGCCGTATCTCCTGGTCGGATTAGGACTGACATTGGCCACGGGAATGAGCCTGGTCACTGTTCCCATACAGGGCACACTCGTGGACCGCTTCGGTGCCCGCCCGCTGTTGATATCGGCTCACCTGCTGCGGGCGGTAGGCTTTCTTGCGTACCTGCTCGTCCACTCCTTCATTGCCTTCATCCTCGTCGCCACGCTCGTGGCGATCGGAAATAGCAATAGCACGCCCGCTGTAAACGCGTTGGTAGCGGAAATGGCCGCGCCGGAGGATCGCGACCGCTGGTACGGCCTTAACCGAACGCTCGTCAACGCGGGACTAGGCGCGGGTGGACTGCTCGGAGGCGTGGCGGCGGCGACGGCCGGCACGGCAGGGTATCGGTGGATCGTGGTCCTCAATGCGCTCAGTTTTGTTGTCGCCGCTGGCATGCTGGTCCGGCTCCGGACGCCGAGCGCGAGCGCGAGTATCCCACCGGCCCTACCACCGGCGACCTGGGACGCCGAGGACGGCAGAGCAAAAGCCGGCACTGCGGCAGGGTATGGCACTGTCCTGCGCGATCGGCCATTCCTCAGCCTGGTGGGGGTGAGTGTACTGCTCTGGATCGCCAACTACAGCGTTGATCTGGCACTGGCACCCTATGTCGTAAGCGTGCTGCATGCCCCAGCCTGGATGGCGGGCGTCCTCTTTGCCCTCAATACCTCGCTCGTCGTGCTCGCGCAGGTGCCCATCGTGGGGCTGCTGGCCTCGCGTCGTCGCACCCGCGCCATGATGGCCGGCGGCCTCGGCTATGCCGCAGCGTTCGTGTGTCTGGCGGTGGCACTACTCGTGCCCGCGGGCTTGCTCCTGGTATACCTGTGCGCGACCATGGTGCTCGCGACCACCGCTGAGGTTGTTCAGGCTCCGTCTATTGTCTCCCTGGCCACAGCGGTCGCACCCGTGAGCCTGAGAGGGCGGTACCTCGCCCTGTCGGGCCTGTCGTTGAGCACCGCCACCGCCATCACGCCGCTGTTGGCGACCTGGCTGCTGGTGGCCAGTCCTGCAGCGCTCTGGCTCACGCTGGCCCCCCTGATGCTCGTCGCAGTTGCCGCAGTCGCAGTACTGGAAAGATTCCTGCCTGTGTCTGCGCTGCGCGCTCCCATGCTCGGCCCACGCAGCCAGGTTGCATCCACTACTCGTCCGAGTGAATGATCTCGATCCTGGCCTCTCCCTCAGCGCGTGGAAGGGAATCATACTTGGCTCATGGTGACGCGCTCGTATCCGAGATAGTGATCGGTGTCGACCGGGCTCACCAACTCGACCTGGTGCTACTGGTAACTTGAGACGAGGTGGCATCGTAGACAATCGCTGCAACGGTATGCATGGCAGTTTTTTGCTGCTCGCAGTCTGTTCTGCAGCTAGCAGAAGGTGGTGAACTCGTGGCAGGATTATAGGACACAGAGCGTCTGTGGGTAAGAGGAGGACTGTCATGTCAACGAACCAAGAAGATACCTATTTGCGCCTGATTTCCTGTCTCGATGAACAAGGTGTGACCTATCGCCTGATCGATCACCCACCGGAAGGACGCACGGAGGTTGTCAGTCCGATACGCGGCAATTCGCTCCTGCGCGCCGCGGCGACGGTCGAGCATTCATCCAGGCAGCCATATGTGCATACCGGCTGATTCAGGACCCGAGACACACCTCAGACAGATGAGAAAGAGAAAAAGGAGAAGACACCGTGTGGAACAAGAAGCAGCACTCCAACCCTGAGTGCGTGGGAAGTGCGGTCGCCGAGCCCGTCTCGGCAGAAGGGATCTCGCTGGAAGAGCGGGTCCAACTGCTCGCGCAGGTTCCGCTCTTTTGTGAGCTGAGCAAGCGTGACCTGCACAGGCTGGCGAGTTCGGCCATCCAACGCGAGTATCCCGCCGGGACCACCATCGTTCGCCAAGGCGATCGGGGGGTGGGTCTCTACCTCCTGATTCGAGGACGTGTTCTGGTCTGGCAGAGTCTGCCCAACGGGACCGACCGCCGGTTGGCGATCCTGGGTAGTGGCGAGCTGTTCGGCGAGATGGCATTGCTCGACAGCGCTCCCCGCTCGGCGAGTGTGACGGCGCGTGAGGCGACGAGCGCGTTGGTTATTCCCATATTTGCTTTTCGGGCGCTGCTCTACGATGAGGCGGCCATCGCGATCAAGCTGCTTGCCGTTCTCTCTCGCCGGGTACGGCAGGCGGAGTCCGCGGAGCGCTAACGTCTCGCAGCAGTCGTAACACGTTTGGTTACGTTTTCGTGACGAGGAGTGGGTACGATCAGGTTGAGCAGCAAGAAGTCATCCAAGATGCCAGGTCAATAGAAGAGGAGTTCATCACCTGCTTCAACCTACTACCACGACCGCTCCAAACAGCCCGATGAGGCATCAAGTGCCGCCGTCTATGCCCGGTGGAGACCTCATTTTTGGCAGCGCACGCGACTTACAGCGAGACGGCGTCCAGTATATCCACACACTGGCGGCTAGAGGAGACGTCGTCCGTTATCGCTTTGTAGTGTGGCCCACCTTGTATATTGTGAAGGGACACTGAAGGGAAATGTTCCCGAAGGCCTCTGTCTGGCGGGTGAGGGACTGAGGCCCCCCCTTCGGCGCAGTGCAACCGACGCAAAAAGCGGTTGCGTTCGGAAGTTTCTGTACTTTGGTCTCTGGCAGACCGCTGATTAGTACTATAACAGCAGATGTGGCAAGGCCAACAAGTAATCCGCAAGAGCCAGGGACGTTCGATTGCCAGTCTTTCTGTGATGGCACACCCGCTATGGTACACTACACACCAACCGACTATTTCCCATCAGACGCCGTCCTCACCAACCATCCGGCAAAAGGAGCTGTTCCATGCGGGCAACAGAACTCTTGGCCGTTCAATTCACGAGCGTCCACACCATCCTCCACAGCGTTGCCGATGACCTGACCCCCGACGAAATGCTGCTACGGATACTCCCCAACACGAACCTCTTGGCTTTCGACCTCTGGCACGTCGCGCGCGCCCAGGATTGCGCTTTGCAGACCTTCGTGCTCGGAGTGCCTGAGCTGATCGATGAGGCGCGCTGGCAGGGATGCGGCGCGCTCGCGACCCACGGGATCGGCGTCGGAATGACCGAGGCGCAAGCCGACGCCCTGGCCCAGCAGGTGCGGCTGGCCGACCTCCTGGCGTATGCCGATGCTACGCATGGCGCGATCATCCACTGGCTCGCTGAGCAGACCACCGATGACGCCTTGGAGCAGCAGCCCGACGTGCCCGCGCACCTAGCTCGCTATCCGATCTACCGTGAGCCAGCCATGCGCGAAGCAGTGCCGTGGATGTTTGATCAGCCGCCAGTCTGGCGTTGCCTCGCGCCTGCGAATGGCCACATGCGTGACCACTTAGCTGCGATGGATCTGCTCAAGCAGCAGGCCCGCATCCGCCATCCATAGGTAGACCATAGGCGCACAGCAGGTATGCCCAAGCACGCTGGCAGATGTGGAACACAGCTTACTGGCCTGCGCATCTCGACCTAGTTGCCCACGACCTTCAGCATGTGCTGCTCTCGTAGTAGGCGGTCTGTGGGAGCCCTCCTTCCGGCTTGGCAGCAGCCGGTACGGCGCGCCACTGCCAGGAGGTTGTCATATCAAAATACCGTTTGCCCGTGCTCCACTGCTCATCGTGCGCGCGTGAGCACCGCCCCCATCAGGCGGATAGCCGATTCGCGGTTAGGGAAGATGCGGATGACCCGCTCGCGGCGATGGATCTCCTCGTTGAAGCACTCTTGCCCATTGGTTGTGCGCAGCCGCTTGCGGTACGGTCGGGGCAGCGCCAGCACAGCCGCCGCATCGTCGAAGCCGCGCTCCAGGATGGCGACCGCCGTGGGTGCCTGCGCCTCAAAGTCGGCCATGACCTTGGCCAAGAGCATACGGGCCGTCTCGACATCGGGCGCCTCGAAGATAGCCCGCGCCCGTGCATGACGGCCTCTGAAATACTGACACGAAACGTGAGGGAGTAGTAGAACCAAGCACATCGAGGTACAGCATAGCTTATGCACAGGGAGGAGCATTACATGAGGGCCAACGTAGCAGTGTCAAAGATACCGTATACATAGCGAGATATCAAGCTGGAGGAACTATGTGCAAGATCGTGGCTAGCCCGATGGAGCCGACAATTTGTGATTTCCGATCCCTCAAGAGCTTTCAACTTGGCCCTACATCCCATGAATTCGCATAAACTGGAAACGTGAAACCGTTAAGAAAATGAGGACATTCGGAAATTCATGTCAATTTTCGGAAATTCATGTTAAAAGCGTTCGGAAATTCATGTCACAAAAACTAACGCGAATTTGCGGACATATTTCCCGAACATATGTACGTGAGAAGCGATACAACAACCGATCGTTGTTTCGGCATGCACACAAGAGCAGCACGCTTACTAGGTTTGTACTTTCCAGCGTATTTGTTGCCGTATGACCCGAGTTCGTTGGAGCACTCCACTGGGGGTCGCCTCCTGCTCCCAGCCTCGGTCGCACAGAGTCTGACATGATTTGTCCTCCTTCCACTTCTTCGCTTCTTGAGTCTCCTCAGGAACTGAAGGAGCTCCGGGACTGCGCGGTTGCGACACAGTGTGTGGATCGGCCAAGTGGGCATCAGGTGTGGAACGAGAGCCAGGCCTAGAATTGGTAATCGGACGAATTAATGCGCAACCCACCGATGCCGAAATCGACGACCCACAGGGCCTTCCGGGCCACCTCACCCAGGCCGAGACGCGCGACGACCTCCTCGAGCGAAGGATTATGACATACTGCCTCCATGCCGTGACGCACGCGTTGTTCACCACGACTCCACACTAGGGGAGGTAGCTGCATGATCAGTTTTGATTTGGAGATCACCATCAATCGGCCCGTTGAAACTGTCTTTGCCTTTGTGAGTGATCCTAGCGCCTATCCGCAATGGCAAACAGCTGTCATTGAGAACCGTCAGACCTCCGCTGGCCCGATAGGTGTCGGCGCGACGGGAGTGAACGTCCGCCAGGTGCTGGGCCAGCGGATTGAATCGACCTGGCAGGTCACATCGTATACCCCGAACGAAGGTTTCGGCTTGAAGAGCACGTCCGGGCCAGTGGCCTATGAGCTCACGAATTCTTTTCAACCGGTCGATGGGACTACACGCTTGCGCCTCCATTTCCAGGGAGACCCCAAAGGTTTCTTCAAAGTAGCCGAACCCCTGCTGGCTGGCACCATTAAGAAGGAATTCGAGGAGGATTCTCAGCGGCTGAAGACGTTGCTGGAAAGCCGGTAGACCAGACGGTAGGTGACAGAACCCCTGCCTGAATGGCCGGCAGCTACGATTTGACGTTACTGTCCGGAAATTCATGTCACAGAAACTGACGCGAATTTGCGGACAGATTTCCACAACATATGTTTGGGGAGTAGGCTATCCTCCGGTTACCATACATAAACTCCCAGTACGAAGACTGGAGGCGCGACGCAGTGATCGCGCTGGACTCTATCCAACTTACGACCAGGAACTGTAGAGTGATCACGATCGCGGCGAATGGTCCGATGATGAGAGGCAGCCAGAGTATGGAACCAGTGCGTCCAGTCACGTTCGTTTTCATCTGACACCCCGATGCGTTCTGGAGTACGCGAGCTGCGTTAACCCGCGGCGAGCGCACTGATGCGTGGCACGCTCAGAACACGAACGGGATGAAGCGCTTGGTATGGTGCATGTAGTCCACATAGGGCTGGCCCAGCGCTTCCATAAGGGCGCGCTCTTCCACCCTGACGCGATAGAGCAGACCAATCACCCCGGTGGCGAGCAGGACGACGATGCTGGCCCAATTCGCCAGCACTATTCCCACGCCGAGCAACATGATCAGGATACCCGTGTAGGAGGGATGCCGCACGACGCGATACGGCCCAGACTGCACGACCGTCTGCGTGGAGCGCAGCTGCACATCCATGGTGAAGTAGCGCCCGAGGGTGAAGATGGCCCACCAGCGCAGCGCGGCACCAAGCACAATGACGACGATGCCGGCAAGTGTCACCTCTTGCCGGAGCCAGGGAATCGCGGCGCCCGTCCAGACGATTGGCAGGACACAAGCCACGATGACGCCTCCACCGGTCACGACACCCATCACCACGAGGGACCCGCGATCCTCCTGGCGCGCAGTGGGGTCGTGCTGAGAGCGCCGCCAGAAGAGGAGGATGGTCTCGGGGATGCGCGTGATGACGATGACACTGACGAGGACGATGGTATAGGCAGGTGTCGTGTAGATGAGCGGGAGCATGCACAGTGTCCTTTCTCGTTCTCACGTCGGACAGCCTAACCTTAGCATCGTCACGGTGCTCACGCTATAAAAATGCGCCAGGAGGAGGCACATGCGGGATGAGAGGAGAAAAATCCATGCTGACAGGCGTGCCGAACTCGCTCGTCTTCTTTCGTGCCCATCGTACTCATATCCCAAACAGGGTGAATGGCTGTATCGGCTCCCAAGCACTCTCTCAAGGGACCGGCATTGGGACAGACTGCTATTTCCGAACGCGGTATCTTAGCACGCCTGATGCAAAGTGGCTTCAATCCAGGAGCGTTGCCAGCAACGATGGTCGAGAAAGCAAGCGGGTGTCCGGAAATTTATGTTATTGTCCGGAAATTTGTGTTAGAAGTGTCTGGAAATTCGTGTCATTTACCACAATTGGGAAATGACGCGAATTTCCAGACAGAGCACATGGGGCACAGAGGGGGAATTTTCCTGACAAAACACGCGGACTCTAAAAAGACTGTCCGCAAATTCATGTCGCAAAAAATGACATGAATTTGCGGACGAATTTCCCGAACGTATGTACGTATTTCAGCGTAAACTGAGCTGTTAACACACTCCTGGATACGTGTGCGATTGACCTACGTTACCTCCTAGACGCACTATCATTGGGAGCCTGTCTGGCGCTCCCACTCTCGGGTCTTGCGCTTGGCCGCTTCGCGATTCTTGGCACGATAGCGCTCCAGGCTCCGCAGCGAGCGGTGGCCACAAAAGCTTTTCAGGGCAACTCCAGTGTGGAGTCACGCCCAGGTGCTGCTGGCCGGGGCGATCCTCGCGCCCGGTCGCCGGATGGTCAGCTCGGCCTTGCGCGCTGTCGGCCTGGGATCGAGACTGGAACAGAGCCAACTTTGGGGGCAAGGTCAGTAGGTCTGGAGGGATTGCGGTGATACTGTAGGATTGAGGCAGTTGATTGTCCGGATGCCGCAGCACTTGGCCAGGGTGTGGAGAGAGAGCAAGTATGCGAGTGACGTTGCCCGCTGACACTGATCCCGTCGCCACGGAGGAATTGCGACGACTGACCAACACCGTGTTCGATAGCGCTCGGAAGCTGCTGCGCCGGTGCACGGACTTCGACATCACCTTCGTTCCCGTGGATCTGCTGGCAGACGACCCCTACGCCGAGGCGGGGCATGAAGTGAATGTCGGCTGGACTCTGGGCCATATCATCGCGCATGTGACGGCGGGGGCGGAGGAGTCTGCGGCGCTGGCGGCAGAGCTGGCGCGAGGGGTAGCGTACCACGGGCGCTCGCGCAACGAGATACCATGGGAGAGTATGAAGACCGTCGGGCAGTGTCGGGCGCGCATAGACGAGTGCCGCAGGATCTGTCTCGCAAGCCTGGGGATGTGGCCGGCGCTGCCGGACCTCGCCAATACCTACATTCCATGGGAAGATGCCGCTCCGATGGGAGCGACCGCGCGCTACCTGTTAGGCCTGCGGCATGGGGTATCGCATCTCGGGCAGATGAGCGATGCCGTTGCCCAGGCGCATGCCGAGCGCAGGCGACGGAGCTGGTGGGGCCGTCTACGCATGCGACTCGGGCGGCGAGCTGGAGGCGACAACTGACAGCAGGGGCCGGGGCTGTCATCGAGAGCGTAGGTTGAGGCGATGGCCGTAATCAACTCCAGCGGCAGCATGCCGACTCACGCCACTGCCAAGTGTTCCGTGTCCACACCGAAGCTGGACGCCTTTGCGAAGAGCAGGATAGATAGGAAGCAAGCGGCTGTCCTGAAATTAATGTTATTGTCCGGAAATTTATGTTAGAAGTGTCCGGAAATTCGCGTTATCTACCACAAGCTGTCGAATGGTCGGGGTGGCCGGATTCGAACCGGCGACCTCATGGTCCCAAACCATGCGCGCTGACCGGCTGCGCTACACCCCGTTAGGCCGCCTGTAGTATAGACACAGCGCGGTGACGCCGTCAAGGATGGTGCCGCTTTGCAGCCGTAAGGCAAGGTAGCAGGCTGGTTATGGTATACTGGATAATGGTTAAGCATGCGAGCATTCCTCTGGAGTCGAGTAGCGCCACCGGAGACGGGTCTATGATGAAGCGAGCGGTGTTCATTGTAACCGCCAGTAGTCGTATTGCTGTAGGGCTCATCCTCGTTGTGTCTGCCAGAATTGTATGCCGGATGGAGATTCATGGAATCCAGCATGCTCGCGAGAATGCGCGAGCCTACCTGGCCATCTCCCACAAACGTGATCTGGACACATTCGGGCCGGTGTTTCCAGTACTGTCGGCTCGTGGGTGGAACGCGCTGACTCGAGATGTGCGTTTCGCCATGCGAGGCGATGCCTTTGCCAGCGGCTTCCTCTCACGTATGGTAGTGCATCCACGCTGGCTCTCGTGGTCGCTGCGTCCGGTATCGATCAGGACAATACTCCGCGGCATTGGCCTGTATCCTCTTCACGACCTGCGTATTAGACCAGCCGAGGAGTGGGTACGCGAACAACTGGTGGTCGAGGGAGATGCTCTAGTCGGCGATACGCTCAGCCGCGAGTTTATCCAGTATCTATCGGCGGCCAGCAAGGTTGATGGGACTATGCTGGAGCAGCAACCGCTGTCAAGCCTGCTGATCTGGCGGTATCATACTCCAATGCAAATCTATTGGGGATCGGAGATCTTTACCGGCACGGCACGCCGCCACGCCGAGCAGAGAGTTATCTTACGGGCGCGTAACGAGCTGGACGATGTCGCTTCCTGGTTGCATGGAGGGGGATCACTCTATGGCTCTCCCGAAGGTAAACTCAGCCCGGATGGCCGGGTAAGCCGAATCAGCTCTGGCTTCCACCGAGTATTGCGCGCCGCGCCATCCGATACCGGCGTTGTTCCCATAGCTATTATCTATGACTTCATGACCTCTGGGCGTCTTCACATGTTTGTCGAAGTCGCACCGGCGATTCCCAACGCACCGGCGCTCTCGCGATTGCAGCTGGATCGCGCGCTGCAGGCGGCATGGCGCCGCAATATGCGATTTACCTGTACACAGCTAGCTTCCGGCTTTATGGTCCGGACAGCCGAAGCTGAAATAGCTTCCTTCACGCTTGAGCAGCTGGTAGAAGCGGTGGTTCAGCAGGCTACCGCTCTTGCGGCAGATGGGCGATTAGTAGACGAGCGGCTCCTGCTACCCCGGCAGGCGCAGAAGCTGGCGAGAAGGTATCTGCAGTTTGCCGAGCGACGCCGATTGATACGCCACAGCGGTGAGAACAGCTGGTCCATTCAGTACGACGGAGGAGCCATTGCCGTTCGTCCGGGAGATGTGGGCTATCCTGTGGCGCCGCTGACTTACGCCTGGAATGAGTTACAGGATATGCTGGGCGACAGCCTGAGTATGGATGTACAAGAAACCGGCAAGGAGATCGCCGGCTGAGACGTACAGCTCTCCGCCCCAGCTGGGGAGGAGAGCTGTACGTCTCAGACACGCGCTCGCTCGGCGGCCTGAGCGAGTGCGCGCCTTGCCAGAACCCGTGTTAGGTGAGCGCGGAACTCCGCCGAGGCGTAGCTGTCACTCATCAGGTCCAGCCCATCCGGGGCGGAGTTACAGGCAGCCTCAAGCGTGGCCTGATCAAGCGTCTTGCCGGCCAGCGCCTGCTCGACACTGCCAGCCCGTACGGCGTGAGTACCGGCGCCGGTGATGCCGATGCGCGCCTCCTGACAGGTTCCATCAGGCGCCAGCGTGACCAGAGCGGCGATGCCGACAACTGCGTATCCGCTCGCCGGATGGCGGTGCTTGACGTACGCGGTACCGGTTGCAGGCCGGTCGGTTGCCGCAAAGCTGACTGACGTAACAATCTCGTTGGGTCTCAGCGAGGTGGTCAGCACATCTACGAAGAAATTGGCCGCCATCACCGTGCGTTCGCCCGCGCTGCTGACCGTGTGTATCTCGGCATCGAGCGCTACCGCCGCCGCCGGCAGGTCTCCGGCAGGGTCGGCATGGGCCAGGCTTCCGCCAATGGTGCCCCGTGCCCGGACCTGGGGATCGCCAACCTGACGTATAGCCTGCACGATGAGCGGGCAGCGGCGCTGCACCAACTCCGAGTCAATAGCCTGGAAGTACGTTGTCATCGCACCCAGTGTAATCGAGCTGCCGGAGTCGGCAATCACGTGTAACTCGGGCACCGACGAGACATCAATGAGCGTCGCCGGCTCAGACAGTCGTAACTTCAACAGCGGCAGCAAGCTCTGCCCGCCGGCCAGCAGCTTTACTTCGGGTTTGGCGTTATCGAGCAGCATCAGGGCCTGACCCAGCGAAGTCGGCGCGTAATACGCGAAGTCACTTGAGTACATCTCTATAAACCCCCTTCTCCTTCTCTTTCATTCTCTCTCTTCGTCTCTACCCGGCGCTCACGTTGCCAGACTTAGCTGCCTGCATTGCTCTCCAGACTCGCTCCGGAGTCAGCGGCATATCGATGTGGCGTATGCCCAGCGGCGAAAGTGCGTCGACGACCGCATTAACGACCGCCTGACTGGAAGCTATTGTGCCGGTCTCGCCGACGCCTTTGACTCCGGTCAGATTGTGTGGGCAGGGGGTTTCAGTGCGGGCAGTCTCGATGTAGGGAATCTGGGTTGCATTAGGCACCGCGTAGTCCATCATGCTCCCGGTGATGAGGTTGCCGCTTTCATCGTAGATGGCATGCTCGTAAAGTGCCTGGCCAATGCCCTGAGCCACTCCGCCATGAACCTGGCCATCGACGATCATGGGATTGATGACGACACCGACGTCGTCTACGGCAACATAGCGCCTGATCTTGATCTCACCAGTCTCCGCATCGACCTCGACGACACAGACATGCGCACCAAAGGGATAGGTGAAATTGGTCGGGTCATAGAAATGGCTCTCTTCCAGGCCGGGAGTCATGTCCTTGGGCAGATTCCAGGCCACATTGGCCTGCAGCGCTATGTCCTGGAACGTCACGGACTTGGCGGGGCTGCCCCCTACATAGTAGCGACCGTGATCGGCTACGATATCTTCGGGCGCGGCCTCCATGAGGTGGGCCGCCAGCTTCTTGGCCTTCTCCTGGACTTTAAGGGTCGCCTTGTAGATGGACGTGCCGCCAACTGCGGTGCTGCGGCTTCCATAGGTACCCCAGCCCATGGGTATCGCGCCGGTATCCCCATGAACCACTTCCACATCGTCGATAGGTACACCAAGCTCCTCGGCCACCAGCTGGGCGAAGGTGGTCTCCTCGCCCTGACCATGCGGGCTGGTTCCGGTCAACACCACCACTTTACCGGTGGCCAGTACCCGGACGGTGGCCGGGTCCCAGAGACCACCCTGGAAGCCCATGGCTCCAGCTGCCGCAGATGGTGCCAGGCCACAGACCTCTACGTAGGTCGAGAGGCCGATGCCCAGATAACGCCCCTGCTGGCGCAGCTGCTGCTGCTCCTGCCGTAGCGCCGGGTAATCCACCATCTCCAGCACTTTATCCAGCGTCATCTGGTAGTTGCCGCTATCATAGGTCAGCGTACTCACGGTAGTATAGGGGAATGCGTCGGCCGGTATAAAGTTCTTGCGTCTGACTTCAACCGGGTCCATTTGCAACTGCGCGGCCAGCAGGTCTACCATGCGCTCCATCAGGAAAGCGGCCTCCGGGCGCCCGGCGCCTCGATAGGCGTCAGTGGGCGTAGTGTTGGTGAAATAGGCCTTCACATCGCAGGAGTAGGCGGGAATCGTATAGCAGCCGGGGACGATCAGAGCAAAGAGCCAGGTCGGCACTCCCGGTGCAGCGGTGGAGAGATAGGCGCCCATGTTGGAGAGCGCCTGCACGCGCAAGCCGGTAATGGTGCCGTCCTGGGTGGCGGCCAGCTCTACATCGGTTATCTGGTCACGGCCGTGAATCGTGGCCAGGTAATTTTCGCGGCGATCCTCGATCCACTTTATCGGCACTCCCAGCTCACGCGACGCAAACACCGCCAGCGCTTCACCAGGATAGAAAGGAATCTTGCTGCCGAAGCCACCGCCGACGTCCCGAGCTAGAACGCGAATCTTGTTCTCCGGAATACCCGCGGTTACCGAAAGCAGGAAGCGGGCGATATGTGGATTCTGGGTGGTATTCCAGATAGTAACCTCGTCGGCACCGGGAGTCCACTGCGCCACCGCGCCACGCGGCTCCATCGCATTGGGCACCAGGCGTTGTTGCACGAAGCGGTGCCTGACCAGGACCTCAGGGTTCTGGAAGGCCGCCTCGACATCGCCAGCGGCAAACTTCCAGTTGAAGGCCTGATTGCCGGGAGCGCTCTCGTGTAGCTGGGGCGCACCGGCCGCCATGGCTTGCTCCTGAGTGGTTACCACCGGAAGCGGCTCATAGTCTACTTCGATGAGTTCCAGGGCGTCACGGGCAGCGTAGGGGGAGGTTGCCACCACTGCCGCCACACCATCGCCGGTGAAACGAACCGTATCCTGTGCCAGAGCATGATATGGAGGTGTCTTCAGGTCAGAGTTGGGAATCAGCCAGGCGCAGGGTATGGGATTCAGCTTGCCTGTCAGGTCGGAGCCGGTGAAGACCGCCAGGACGCCCGGGTGTTGCCGCGCTGCATTGATATTCAGGCTGGTGATGCGGGCGTGGCCATAGGGGCTGCGCAGTATCGCCATGTAGGCCATGCTGGGAAGCTTGATGTCATCAGTATAGACTCCATGACCAGTGATAAGACGAGGGTCTTCACGCCGCTTGACGGAAGCGCCGAAAAGCCGTGTAACCGCCATTGATACACTCTCCCTTCAAGCTATTCGCCGCTGGTGCCGGCGCCGACAGACTCTGGTGTACCCACCACACTCATCTTCTCCGCGGCGGAGCGAACCGCGGCCACAATATTCTGATAACCCGTGCAGCGGCAGAGGTTGCCTTCGAGTTGCTCTCGTATCTCAGCGTCGGAGGGATGAGGGTTGCGCTGGAGTAGGCCAACAGCTGCCATCATCATACCTGGCGTGCAAAAGCCGCACTGTAGCCCGTGCAGCTCCCAGAACGCTTCCTGTATCGGGTGATACCGCGTCCCGTCGGCCAGGTCCTCCACGGTGCGCACCTCAGCGCCGTTGGCCTGCACTGCGAGTACCATACAGCTCTTGACGGACTGGCCATCTAGCAATACCGTGCAGGCGCCACACTGGCCAGTATCACATCCCACGTGTGTGCCAGTCAGATTCAGCCGGTCACGCAGGTAATGCACCAGCAACATTCGAGGCTCGACATCGTCCTCGCGCGGAGCACCATTGACTTTGAGCTTGATCGTCTGCCGCATAACATTTTTCCCCTTCGTTGCGCCGGAATGCTTCTTTTTGGTCGCTCCGGAGCCTGTCATCCGCTTTGATGAGCCACGCCACAGCTTGGTCGACATCTTCTACAGGGGCCGCGCTACGAGACTTGAGCAACTCCAGTAAAACGTCTAAACGTCTATTGGGAAACGGAAATTAGCGTCATCCGGAGGCAAACCCGGGTACCAGGTATCCAAAGCCGGCCAATAACAGACAAAGCAATCGGTGAAGAGAGTGTAACACACGTCATTGAGCGCTGCATATTGATTGAAATAAATTATGCATTGTAGGCAGTGTATCTATCGCCGGTCGAACTGGCGCTCGAGTGTGGCCAGGCTGATATGAACCATGGTTGGGCGGCCATGGCAGCAGCTCTGCCGAGCATCGGTTACCTCTAGTTGTCGTATCAGCTCGCGCTGCTCGTCGGGGAGCAGCGGTTGGCCAGCTTTGATGGCAGCTTTGCAGGCCACATTGGCCAGTGCATGCTCCTCCCAGGTCTCCCCATGGCCGGCCGCCTCCTGATCGGCCCCCACCAGCTCCAGCAGAAGCTCACGTATGGGCTGCGGCCGGTACAGGCTGTTAAGTACGCCGGGCAACGCCCGAACCAGGACGGTGCAGTCGCCGAATTCCTCGAGCTCGAAGCCGATAGACCGCAGTAGTGGTAGGTGCTCCAGTACCGCCTCCAGCTCGCTAGCCGAAAGCTCGATTGGAAGGGGCTGCAGCAAGAGTTGCGACGACATGGTCTGACTGCGCCAGCCGGCAATCATGCGTTCCAGGAGAATTCGCTCGTGCGCGGCGTGTTGATCCACCAGATACATTCCATCAGGCCCTTCGGTAATGATGTAGCTCTCACTCATCTGTCCCAGTACGCGCAGCACCGGTAACTTCTCCGCCTCGACCGGGCTCTCCACCGAGGCAGGAGGAGGTGTAAATCCGCTGGACTCGGCGCCTAGCGGAAGTTGCATGGTACCAGCCGCATCAGCTTTGGGCACCTCAAAGGCCTTCTCTGAGATTTCTGGTGGACCAGCAGAAGCAAGTACAGCGGCGCGCACGGCCCGGTGCACCACTCCATAGACCATGCGTTCGTGCAAGAATCTTACCTCGGTCTTGGCTGGGTGGACATTTACGTCCAGTTGTGAGGGGTCGATCTTGAGCCTGACTATGGCGATGGGATGCCGGCCCTGAAGAAGCAGGGAGTGGTAAGCTTCCTCAATTGCGTAGGCGAGGGTCCGGCTCTGCACCCAGCGCCGGTTGACAAAGATCGACATGAAGTTCCGGTTGGACTTGTAGCATGAGGGACGGCTGACATAGCCATCCACCTCCAGACGCATGCCCGCAGCCTCCAGCTGCTGTGACCAGCCGGCGCCGAGGAGCAGACTCTCCGTAGTCTTGGTCGGCAGCGGGATCATGGCTTCGGCTATGTGAACGCCATACACGGCTACCAGAACACTCGCGAGCTTACCGTCGCCGGGAGTAGCCAAGACCTGTCGCGCTTCGCTCTCTACGCTGAAGCGGACCTCGGGATATGCCAGCGCGTACTGCTCTACTACCTGGACGGCTCGCCCGGCCTCGGCGCTGCGACTCTTGAGGAATTTCAGCCGAGCAGGCACCGAGGCAAAGAGGTTGCGGACGGTGACGGCGGTGCCATCTACCGGAGCGGCAACCGACACCTGCCCTAACTCTCCGTCGCGCATGGAGATTTCAGCGCCAAGCTCCGCTCCGCGCAGCCGACTGCGCAGCGTCACCTCTGCCACTGAGCCAATACTGGAGAGCGCTTCGCCACGAAAGCCCAGCGAACTCACCTGTGCTAAATCGGCGAGCCGGGTGATCTTGCTGGTGGCGTGCCGGGCAAAGGCCAGCGGCAACTCCGTTGCCGGAATGCCCGTGCCGTCATCACTCACCCGTATGAGCTGCAGGCCGCCGTTACTGAGCTCAACTCTGATCTGCCGGGCTCCGGAGTCCAGTGCGTTCTCCACCAGTTCTTTTACCACCGAGGCTGGTTTCTCGATGACCTCGCCGGCGGCGATCTTGGCAGCGACATCCGGAGCTAGCTGTTGGATTGGCATACCATGCTCCAGCACTGAATTCGTGAACTAAGGAACGACATGGATGAGAGACGCTTCGGTGTACTATTGTATCCCATGGATTGGCGTTCAATTCTAGTTTGTGCCGGACTCTTCTAGTTTGTGCCGGACTCTTCCTGCGGCACGTCAGCTTTATCCAGCTTTATTCGCGCGGTATACTACCCACAATGTGCCCGCGACTAGGGAGTTGGCTGAAGTTCTTCGCTCTCTAGCTGGTCCAGACTGTGATCTTCGCGAGTGACGATGTTGCAAAAATTTTGACATACAAGGAGCTACGATGGCGACCATATCCGCTCTGCCCAAACGCAGCGAAGTTGTGATAGACAATACGTGGAACCTGGATTCGATCTTCTCTACTGTGGCAGACTGGGAGGCTGGTTTCAAGCAAGCAAGCGAGATGTTGCCGGCACTCGCGGCGTTTCGGGGTAAACTAGGTGAATCGGGCGAGACACTCCTGAAAGCGTTTGCGACGCGAGACACCGCACTAGAACTGCTGGGCCGGCTCTATGCCTATGCCCATATGCGGCTCGATGAAGATACCACGAACAGCATCTATCAGGCGCTGAATGACCGGATTACAACGCTCTATAACGAGATGAGTACCGCTACTGCCTACATGACGCCGGAGCTGCTAGCGATTCCGGAGGAGACCATTGCGGCATACCTTGCAGAGGTACCTGAACTGCAGCTCTACCGGCATGCCCTAGACGACATCAATCGCCAGCGGGCGCATGTTCTGCCGGCGGATATGGAGGCGCTTCTGGCGTCGTCCGCCGAAGCCACCGACGCAGCCAGCCGAGCTTATGAAATGTTGAACTATGCCGACATGAAGCTGCCGATGGTACATGACGAGACTGGCGCCGAAGTTCCGCTAACGCAGGGAAACTATTTAGCGAAGTTTCTGGAAAACCAGAGCCGGGACGTGCGTCGCGAGGCATTTCTCGCCATGCTGGGCACTTACCAGGGCTATAGCAATACGCTGGCGGCAACACTCTCCGGCCAGGTCAAGCGAGATATCTTCTATGCGCGGTCGCGTCACTACGCATCTGCACTTGAAGCGGCTCTTGATCCCAACAATATACCGGTGAGCGTCTACGATCGTCTGGTAACCACAGTGGGAGACAACCTACCGAAGCTGCACCAGTATCTGGCTCTGCGTAAGCGCTTGCTCGGTCTTGACCAACTGCACATGTATGATCTGTATGTGCCTATGGTGCCCGAGATAGAGTACCAGGTGAGTTTTTCCGAGGCGAAGCAACAGGTTGCGCAGGCTCTTCTGCCGCTCGGAAAAGACTACGTAGAGGCGCTTGAAGAGGGATTCAAGTCGCGCTGGATTGACGTTTATGAGAACGAGGGCAAGCGCTCTGGAGCCTACAGTTCAGGGAGCTACGGCACAGCACCGTTCGTACTACTCAACTACCAGGAGAGCATGGATAGCATGTTTACTCTTGCCCACGAGATGGGTCACTCGATGCACTCGTACCATACCTGGCGGAACCAGCCCTTCGTGTATGGAAATTACACCCTCTTCGTGGCTGAGGTTGCTTCCACACTTAACGAGGCGCTGTTGACACACTACCTGCTTCAGAACGCCGAGGACCGCAACCTGAAGATGTATATCATCAACCACGCTCTGGAAACGTTCCGCACAACCCTTTATCGCCAGACCCTGTTTGCCGAGTTCGAGCGCCAGATACATGCCCAGGTAGAGGCCGGAGCGGCACTGACGGCGGAGTCGCTGAGCAGTGCCTACAAGGCCCTGAACGAGAAATACTATGGAGCCGAGGTGGAGGTAGACGATGCTATCCAGATTGAGTGGGCGCGCATTCCACACTTCTACTATGATTTCTACGTCTACCAGTATGCGACGGGAATTTCAGCTTCGGCGGCTCTGGCCAGGCAGATATTGACTGAGGGTGAGCCGGCGGTGATACGATACCGGAGCTTCCTGGCTTTGGGCTCCTCGGATTACAGCATCAATCTTCTGCGAGATGCCGGCGTTGACCTCTCGACTCCGGAGCCGATTCAGCAAGCGCTTGATACGTTTGCCAGCTATCTCAACCAATTGGAGAGCCTGCTCTAGCGCGGTGAATAGTAGATAATTTATGAATTACCTGATCCTGCTTGGGCAGATAAAATCGAGTTTGCCGCTGGGTATCTCTGATCCAAGCCCACTCATCCGATTGTCGCTCTCAATCGTAGTTATTGGTATGGCGGTGTTTGGAGGAGGCTGGCTGGCTGGGCTCGCCAATCGGGTGCCGGCTTACCCATGGCGTCTCAGCCGCAGCAGTAAAGTCGAGCCGGAGAGCAACAATGGCTTTGGCCATCTTCTCGGGAGAATCACGCTGATATCGGTAGGGCTGCTGGCCACTGTGGTAATCCTGCTGATCTGGTTCTCGGATGGGAAGACACTGGCGAAGGCGATCTCGCCGCAGGCGCTGGGAGACTTTCTGACCGCGCTGGCCTTGCGCATCATTGGATCCCTTTTGGTGTTTGTCTGTATGCTTGGTTTTGGTAGACTCTTCCAGAGGATGATCGAAGGGCGTCTCATTTCCGGGCATATCAGTCGCAATGTGGTATTGCTTGCCGGCCGGACTGTCTACATTGCCTCGTTAGTGGTTGGAGTTATCATTATTCTGGCGCTCTGGGGGACCGGTATCGTGGTTCCGGTGGCGGTGGGCGGTGCGCTGACAGTGGCACTTACCCTATCGCTGCAGGATGTGCTCCGTAATCTGGTCTCCGGCGTCTATCTACTGCTGGAGCACCCCTTTGTCATTGGTGACCGGATTGCGCTGCAGCCCTATAGCGGCCAGATCGAGGATATTCAGCTTCGCTATACCGCGCTACGCACCGAGGATAATCAACGAGTGCTGATTCCCAACTCAATGCTGTTTACGGGAGCGGTAGTTAATCTGAGCGCCTACGACACAGGCCGTGTCGTCTTGCTGATTACGCTGCCTGAGAAGAGCGGAGACAGGCTCGAAGGAGTGGAAGAACAGATACGAGGCGTGCTCTTCTCCGTGGCTGGGATACGTCCTGAGCCATCGCCACAGATCATGATCAACGGCACCTCGGCGGGCAAGATGCAGTTACAGGTGATGTTCTGGATGCCAACTGGCGATCAGGATACAGCTACTGCGTTGACTTCGCAGGCCATTTCCCGGCTGAGTGACGCGTTTCCGGACGCTGAGGTTACCCGGGCGGGCTCCGCCGCTGCGCCGACCCCTTGAGCGGCCGGCGAGCTGATTGCGGCCATAGTGGCTAGTAGCTCTCTGGCATACTAGAGATACGCAGATTCTTGGGTACAATGGTTGTGAGGTGGAAAACCGGTGGCACACGAAAAGTTAGGCGTGCAAAGGATGCTCCGTTATGGTATCCTGGGCGGGACTTTTGATCCGCCGCACCTGGGCCATCTGGTGCTGGCGCAGGAGGCACACACGCAGTTTTCGCTTGATAAAGTCTGGTTCGTGCCTGCAGGTCAGCCGCCGCACAAGCAGGAGGTCACCCATACACCTGCTCCAGAGCGGCATAAGCTGGTCGAGTTGGCCATCGCCGGAGATGAGCGATTTGGGTTATCCACGGTAGAGCTTCGGCGAGCTGGCCCGTCGTACACCGTAGACACCCTGCGCCAGCTTCGCAGTACCTGGGGTCCAGATACATGGGTCTGCCTAGTTCTGGGATGGGACATGGTGTCCTACCTCCCGAGTTGGCACGATCCAAGCGGTGTATTGGAACAGGTGGATCAAATTGCTGCTGCCTGCCGTCCTGGTTACCAGACAAGCGACGAGGAGCTGGTCCAATTGGGGATTGATCTGCCGAATTTCAATCGAAAAGTCACGATCTTTACTGTGCCGCAACTCGACATTTCTGCGACGGTTTTACGGGAGCGTGTGGCGGATGGCCGTCCACTGCGGTACTTGGTACCGGACGCTGTGCGACACTACATTGAAGAACATGATCTGTACCGTCCGGCGGATCTGGGCTAGAGGAAAAGCTACGGAGGGAACAGTGTGCGTGATCATCACATCGCGGAGAAGAGACCCGTTAGTATGAAGTACGCCGACCTGGGCATGTTTGATAGGGTACGCTTGCGGAAGCCACACCCGTGTGGAAGCACTGACTGGAGGGTGGTGCGGCTTGGGGCTGATATCGGCTTGAAATGCGAAGGCTGCGGAAGACGAGTGCTGCTGCCGCGTAGCGAGACTGAACGGAGAATAAAACAAATTCTCAGTCGTGGCTCTGACGAACCGCCGGCAGCGAGCGACGTCAACGATGGCTAAGGTGAGGCAAGCCAGCGACGATGGCATCAGCAGCGGAGGGAAGCCTGGCGCTGAGCAGCTGGCTGCAGAACCGATCCCTTCGGCAAGTGTCTCCTATAAGCGGCCGCGGAGTTCTATACCTCTGGAGGACCAGCGCCTCCCTCCTCATGCCATCGCGGCTTCTTCACGAGGCTTCCGCACTGTGCTCCGCAACCCACTCTTCCTCCGACTGTGGATTTCCCAGCTCCTGTCCCAGACCATCATGAATGCCTCCAATTATGGGTTGATTGTGCTGGTGGCCACGCAGAGCAGTCATAGTAACTTCGCCACCAGCCTGTCCATTGTGGCCTTTGCTCTCCCCGCGGCGGTGTTTGCCCCGATAGCCGGAGTGTTGGTGGACCGTTTCAACCGCCGCAGCGTGCTGTGGGTCTCCAACCTCCTACGAGCGGTGGCGGCGGTTGCTTTCGCCGCTGCATTATATCTGAAAGAAGCGGGCATAATCCCATCAGCCGTGGTACCTGCTTTGCTGCTCAGCTTGCTTACCGCGACCATCGGCCAGTTCTTTGCGCCGGCTGAGGGTGCCTCCATCCCATTGCTTGTCCACAGGGATGAGTTGGTCAACGCACTGTCCTTATTCAACATTACCTTTACTATCTCGCAGGCCCTCGGTATCCTGTTGCTGGGACCGGCCATTTTCCTCTTCACGCCCACCAGCATTACTATCGGCGGTCTGACTCTTGCTCACGCCAATCCGGCCACCGAAAGCCTGTTTAAGACCGAGATACTGTTCATCATTGTGGCAGTACTATATGTGGCCTGCATTGGACTAATTTTGTCGATACCCAAGGCGCGCCTGCAGGGTGACGTAGGAACCGGCAGACATAGACGTCTGCTTCCCGAGAGCAATCAGCTGCGCAGCATTTGGATGGGCATTCGTGAAGCCGGCAGTTTTGTGCGGCATGACCAGCGCCTGTTGATTGCGATCCTTCAACTCTGTATGGGGGGCATCATCGTAGCCATTGTCTCGGCGATTGCCCCCAACTTCGTGCTGACGTTTTTTGACGAGCAGCCGGATCATATGGTGCTGGTGCTTTTTCCGGCAGGTGTCGGCCTAGTTCTGGGGTCGGCTTTTACTCCGACGCTGATACGTCGATTGCAGTATGTGCGAACCATTATGATTGGTATGATCGCGCTTTCCTTAAGCATTGCTCTTCTTACGTTACTGCGTGCAGTAGCTTTACTGGTGAGTCCACCCGCGAGTGTCCTGGATGGGAGCTGGGTCACGTGGTGGTATCTTGGCCTTGCCATCTTCCTTACGTTCTGTATTGGACTTGCGCTGAACTTTATCAGCGTGCCCACGCAGACCACGATGCAGGCACGTTCCCCAGACCGGATAAAGGGGCGCGTTTTGGCGCTTCAGAGCATGATTCAGAACGGCCTGAATGTATTGGTGCTACCTCTGATCGGTATTACTGCAGACGTTCTCGGCATACCGGTCGCCCTGGACATCCTGGCAGTAACTATCTTGATCACCGGTCTGGCCACCATCTACTTTGATCTTCACGCGGGTCCGGATAAGCCTACGGCTAGGCCTCTGGCACCGAAGCCGATCATGGCCGACGGCCCGTCCAGCTCACTGCGTCGTGGCCGCCGGGCTTAAAAGCCCCAGGTCACAATGATGCTGAGAACTCTGGGTAGTCAGAAACACTCCAGAACTATCATAGGCAAAAGACTCCGCATTTGGTAGAATTACAAGATGATTTGCTGGCGCCCAATTACTCATTAGGTGG